>JANYJI010000220.1 GCA_025358525.1 Chloroflexota bacterium
ATGACCGGCAAGGACTTCGACGCGTTGCTCGGCAGCTTCAGCGCCATCTTCACGCTGGTCCTGACCGGTGTGGCCATGCTCAGCCTCCTCGTCGGCGGCCTTTCGACCATCAACACCATGGCCATGGCTGTAGCTGAACGCACCCGCGAGATCGGCATCAAACGAGCCATCGGCGCCTCACGCTGGCGCATACGGCGAGAGATCGTTTTCGAAGCATCCGCGATCGGCCTTATCTCGGGCCTGATCGGTCTCGCGATTGGCGCCGTCATGACCATCGTCTTCAACGACCTGGGCCGCGCGTCGGGCAACGTCCTGTTCGACCTGACCCTCGGCACGGCCGCTACCGCGCTGATCTTCGCAACGGTCCTGGGCGGCATCGCCGGCTTCGTTCCGGCCTGGCACGCCTCCCGGCTCGATCCGGTGACCGCCCTGCGCTACGAGTAGCGCCTAGCGGCCAGCGCCCGAACCACTGGCCACGGCCGCCGCACCACCCGAACGCAACGCGGCTCGCCCCGAGCGGCCCGCCAAGGAGACAGAACGATGGCAATCCTCGAAGGCCGCAACCTCCGCAAGACCTACAAGCTGGGCCGACGCAACACTGTCGAGGCGCTCAAGGGCGTCGAGATTTCGATCGAGAAGGGCGAGATGGTCGCGATCATGGGCCCGTCCGGGTCAGGCAAGAGCACGTTGATGCACATCCTCGGCCTGCTTCACACCCCGGATTCAAACCACGGCCCAGCCCCGGAGCTGTACCTCGCCGGCGAGAACGTCGCCAGCCTTTCGGACAACGCCCGAACCCAGATCCGCGCTCGCCGTATGGGCTTCGTGTTCCAGGACTTCAATCTGGTGCCGACCTTGACCGCCGTCGAGAACGTGATGCTGGCTTGCGAATACGCCGGTATGAAGGGCAAGCAGGCCAAGGCGGCCGCCATCGAGGCCCTCAGTCTCGTGGGCCTGACCGATTGGGCCGACCATAAGCCCGCCGAACTCTCGGGCGGCGAGCAGCAGCGCGTCGCCATCGCCCGGGCCCTCGCCAACAAGCCGGAGCTAATCCTGGCCGACGAGCCGACAGGCAACCTCGACTCTGACCGCAGCGCCGAGGTTCTTGCTCTGTTCCGCCAATTCAACCGCGAGCAGGGCCAAACTATCGTGCTCGTGACCCACGACTCCGAGGTCGGGGCGGCCTGCGACCGCGTCGTAAAGATGCGCGACGGCCGCATCCGCGACACGGGACTTCCTGCTGCCACGCCCATGATCGCCGCCCACGCCGTCGCAGCAACGGTCTAGCCAATCAACGCAAGTGGCCCATCCGGCAGGCGTCGGTCGACCGGCGTCCGTGGAGGAGACAGCTGAAACGCGAACCGTGGACGGTCAAGGTCGCGGTCTGGAGCGCGCGCCACCGCTGGCCCGTTCTGGCCGCCTGGTTCGTCCTGACCTTCGGCCTCATGCTCGCCAGCGTCGCCACGGGCGGGCAGCGATCCCAGTCCATTATGGAGAAGGGCAAGTCCATCGGCGACTCTCAGACCGGCTGGAACGCCTTCGATGACGCGGGCACGAAGAGCGGCGTTTCAACCGAGTCGTTCTACCTGATCGTTGAGAACCAGTCGGCGGCGCTCGACACGACTGCCAACCGGGCGGCAATCGCCGCCATGGCCAAGCGACTGCAAGGCCTGACGGTCACCGTCGGCGGGGCGCAGACGCCCGTCTTCTACACCGACCCGAAGAGTCAGCTGCCGCCGGTCATCGATCCCTACGCCCTCGCTGCAGTCGCCCCGGATCAGACCGCTGACGTCCTGTCTGCAGACGGCACCACCGCCATCATCACAGCCAGGATTTCGGGCGACAACGACGAGGCCAGCACCAAAGCGGACGCGATCGGGCCGCTGGTGGCCCAGTTCAAGGCGGAGCATGCGGGCCTGACGATCTACGTCTTCAACAACCGCCTCATCAACGCGGATTTCGGGCGCTACATCAACAGCTCACTCGACAGGCTGCTCCTGCCGACTTTGATCGTAACGTTCCTCATCCTGCTGATCGCTTCGCGCTCAGCCATCGCCGCCTTCGTGCCGATCGTGCTGGCCCTTAGCGCCATCGTCGGCGCGATGGGCCTGGTCGGCCTATATAGCCGCGGCATCTCCCCGGTCTCCCAGTACGTGGTCCAGATCGTCGTCCTCATCGGCCTGGCTGTAGCCGTGGACTACTCGCTCTTCGTGATTTCACGGTTCCGTACCGAGCGGTCGGGCGGCCGCAGCAAGCTCGACTCCATCGAGGTTGCCAGCTCCACCGCCGGTCGGGCCGTCTTCTTCAGCGGCCTGGCCGTGATGATCTCCCTGGGCGCTTTGCTCCTGGTCGACGACAACATCTTTAAGTCGATCGCCCTTGGCTCAATCGCCGTCGTCCTCATCTCGGTCCTCGGCAGCCTGACCTTCCTGCCGGCGACGCTCTCGATCCTTGACCGCAAGGTGCTGCTCTTCGGCATCCCGTTCATCTCCCGCGATCGCGGCGAGGGCCGGGGGGTCTGGGCCACCATCGTGCGCCTGGCCACCAATCGCGCCGCCATCGCGGCCGTCGCCGCAGGCGGACTCCTCATCCTCGTCTCCGCTCCGGTCTCAAAGCTTCAGCTCGGCTCGACCACGACCGATGTTTCGACCCTGCCCCATAGCGTCGAAGGCGTACGCGCCTGGGATCTCATCTCGACCAAATGGCCACAAGGCCGCAACCTGACGATCGACGTCATCGTCACCAACGCCAAGGCGCCCCAGACCGCAGCGGCCATCGAATCGTTCGCCAGGGCGATGAAGGGCGGCCAGATCGCCGGCGTAAACGCCTCCACAACCAAGATCGCTAATTCGGGCGACGGCACTGTCGTCGACGTTCACGCCGCCATCCCGGGCGGCCCAAACGATCTGGCGAACTGGAATCTGGCCCGTACCTTCCGGACATCGGTCGTCCCGAGCTATTTCGGGGCTCTCGCCAACTCCAGGGTCTACGTCTCCGGCGAAGCCACCTACACAATGGACTACTCCAACTGGTACGGCGACCAGATGCCAGTGGTGATCGCCTTCGTTCTGGGCCTAAGCTTCCTGCTCCTCCTGGTGGCCTTCCACTCGATCGTGATTCCCCTCAAGGCGATCATCCTCAACTTGCTCTCGGCCGGCGCGGCCTTCGGCGTCCTCGTCCTGCTCTTCCAGGAGGGCTGGTTCAAGGACTTCACCGGAATCCGACCGAACGTCATTGAGGCCTGGGCTCCGGCCATGATCTTCACGATCCTGTTCGGCCTCTCGATGGACTACCACGTCTTCATCCTGACCCGAGTGAAGGAAGCCCGAGACCGCGGCCTCGCGTCGACCGATGCGGTGGTCAAGGGGATTACGATCACCGCCGGCACCGTCACCAGTGCGGCCGCGATCATGGTCTGTGTCTTCGGGGCCTTCTTCAGCATCCAGCTCGCGATCATGCAGGAGTTGGGCGTCGGCTTGGCCGTGGCGATTCTTGTGGACGCAACTGTCGTCCGGAGCCTCCTGCTCCCCTCGCTGATGAAGCTTCTGGGCGAGTGGAACTGGTGGCTGCCGAGGTTCCTGCGGTGGATCCCTCGAATCACCATCGAGGGCGAACCCGAGGAGGTGCTCGGAGCCGGCCGGGGCGATTTCGATGCCGGGCCGGCCAGCGCCTGATTCGGCCTCATGGGGCGCTTCGCTTCCCCCTCGGCTGGGCGCCCCACCTCACCCCTGGCGTGGACGAGGCGAGGGCCGGGGCGAGACAGGCCCGGAAAGACTCCGCCCGGCGCGCTGAAGCCCGCTACCATGCTTAATCGTGGGCCGCTTCCGGCAGCCTCAAGGGAGGGACCAGATGCCACAAACCGGCGCGACATGGATCTAGGGAAAGACCGCGTTACTGCCGTGGGGACAGGGCGCGAGGTTCCAGCTCCGGACGGTTTCGCGCGCGACTACCTGCTGCTGGCGCTGCGCCTCGACAAGCTCCAGCCCGGTATCGTAGATGCCTACTTCGGCCCGGCCGAACTCAAGGCTCTGATCGACGCTGAACCGCCTCGGACCCCCGTTCAACTGCGCGAGGAAGCTGCCGCTTTGCAGACGCGGCTCCACAAGGAGGTCGCAGAGCCGGAGCGGCAGCGCTGGCTGCTGGCGCAGGTAGTCGCTCTAGAAGCTCAGGCATTGATGCTGGCCGGCGATCCGCTGCCCTATCTGGACTATGTCTCGTGCTGCTTCGACATCACGCCTGAACGCACACCCGACGCGGTCTTCGTGGCCGCCGCCGATGAGCTGGGCCGCGTCCTGCCCGAGGGCGAGACAGGCAGCGAGACGATCGCCGACCGATTGGCCACCTGGAACTCGCGCTTCAACATCGCGCCCGATCGACTGCCTGCCGTGATCGACTGGTTGCTTGCCGTTGTTCGGGATCGAGCCGACAGGCTCTTCGGTCTCCCGACCGGCGAAGGCGTCGAGATAGCCTGCGTCTCCGGCAAACCCTGGACCGCCTCGAACCAGTACGAAGGCGGCTGCCGGACTCGCCTGGAGATCAACACCGATCTGCTGGCCCGGCCCGATGAACTCATCCACATAATCACCCACGAATGCTATCCGGGCCGCCACACCGAACACGCCTGGAAAGAGCGCTGCCTCGTCGACGATCTCGGCCGCCTGGAGGCCAGCGTCACCCTCCTCAACACGCCTGAGGCTCTGATAAGCGAGGGCCTGGCGAATCTGGGCGAGCGCATCGTCGCACCCGACGAGACGTACCCGGCGCTGCTGCTGGAACTGTTCGAGCGCGGCGGTCTGACCGTCGCCTCGGATCCTGCCGCGGCCCGCGACGCTGCCGACAGGCAGCTCCGGATCAGACGAGCGTCGACTTCGCTGCGCGCGGTGACGGCCAACGCGGCGCTCATGCTCCACGCCGATGGGGCGCCTCGTGAGGAGGTGGCCGCCTACATGGTTCAGCACCTGCTCATCACTCCGGAACGAGCCGAGCGACGTCTCGCTGTAATCGAGGACCCAATCTACCGAGCGGACGTGATCGTCCACTACGAGGGCGAGAGGCTTCTCCGCCGGTGGTTCGAACTTGACCTGGCCGACGAGCACACCGAGCGCTTCGGGCGTCTCCTGCGCGAGCTGCTGACACCGAGCTCCATCAGCACGGAGCTGGCCGCGACCGGCTTCGCCAACAGTGGCTGGTAGCAAGCGGGCCCGCCACGGTGCCCTTACCAAGACCAGCGATCGATGGCTCATCCGGCTAGACTCTGAGTCGTGACAGACAGCAGCGCCCTCAGTTCGACCCCACCCGTCCCCGCCCGCCAGGCGGCGTTGGTCGGGCCCAAGGCCCAGCCGAGTCACCGACACCCCAATCTGGGACTGGCACCGATCAGCATGACCGCGGGTTTCATTGAAGCCGCGCACAAGCTCCGCCGCGACTCGCTCAAGATCGCCGCTGCTGCCCTCGCCGCCGCGACCGAAGCCGATCCCACCATCAAGGAGCGCTACGGCGAGGTTGGGCTGCGGCGCCTGCTGCACGACGGCGAGATCCTCATCGAGCGCCTGGCCATGTGCCTGGCCAGCGACAACCCCCGCTGGCTCGGAGAATTCGCCAAGTGGGTTGCGCCCATCTACCGCCGCCGGGGCGTCACCCTTTTGGACCTCGCCGCCTTGTGCGCGGGGATTCAAAAGACGATCGAGCCGGACCTGAGCCCCGGTGAACTGGCCAGCGCGGCGCGCGCACTAGCCGAGGCGACGACCATTTTTCGTCGAGACAGCCGCCTCGCCGGCGACCGCCACAAGCGCAATTCGCTGTGGAAGTGGATGTATCGCGGCGTCTGACCGCACCGCTCATCGACTCACCGCCACGTTCAAGCACCGGAGGCTGCCATGACGATAAAGTGGGTGAAAGTAGATCCGCTCGTCATGCGGGGCGAGCCCTTCCTATACGGCACTCGCCTGACCGTGCGCCAGCTCCTCGAGCTGCGCCGCGAGGGTTACGACCTGGCCCAACTCCTGCGCGCTCATCCCGAACTGCGCGTCGTCGGCATCGCCCAGGCCTACCGTTTCGCGGCCGATCATCAGGAGCGCTACGGCGAGTTCTTCGGCGGCGATGGGGCTCTCGCGGGCCCGGGCTTGACTGACGAGGAGGCGGCCGTCCTGCCGGAGGAACTCCGAATTCCCGGGGTCGTAGTGGTCAAGGCGAAGGCCGCCGCCCGAGACTGACCGGGGCCGCCTACTCGGCGACACGCCGTGGCGTCGCGGAGAGTAGCGCAGATTCGACTATTCCGACGTAAATGGTAGGATATCGATCGTCATGAGAGAACCCATGCCGGCCGTCGAGGCCACAGCCACGAACCCCGCAGACTCCACCGCCGCGACAGCGACCGTCGAGGCTGCCGCCTTCGATCCCCATCGCCGGGCGACCGAGCTGGCCGTCCTCGATGCGCTCCGAAGTGTCGTCGACCCCGAGTTGGGGATGGACATAGTGGAGCTTGCCCTCATCAGGCAGATCATAATTGGCACCGAGTCGTCCGAGATCAAAATGGTCCTGACTACCCCTTTCTGCCCATATGCCGGCTCCATGGTTCAGCAGGTCAAGGACCAGACCGAGGCCGTGCTCGAGCATCCGGTCAAGGTGACCCTGCTGGCCGAGCGTTGGGATCCCCGCGACGCCGGCCTGATGTGGTGACGCGCTAGATCGATCGAGGGAAACCATGGACCACACACCCGAGAGGAAGTCGGTCGTGGCTACAAAGCGCGGCGACGACGGCACGACGGGCCTGCTATTCGGCGGCGGGCGCGTCTTCAAGGACGACCCTCGGACTGAGGCCTGTGGCGCCATCGATGAGTCGATTGCGGCATTGGGTCTGGCCCGAGCCGAGGCCGACCTGAAGTCTCAGTATGGAAGCCTGCCTCGAACTCTGGCCCTGCTGCCGGATCTGATTCTTCGACTTCAGCGCGAGCTATTTGTCGTCGGGGCCGAGCTAGCGACCGCCGCCGGCGCAGAAGACAGGCAGAAGCCCGGACAGACGCGTGTCTCCGTGGAGATGGTCGAGGGCCTGGACGAACTACTCTCAGAGACTGAGTCCGCCATCGAGATGCCCCGTGAGTTCGTGGTTCCGGGCGAGACGCGCCTCTCCGCAGCACTCGAGCTGGCCCGAACCATCTTGCGGCGCGCCGAGCGACGGGCGGTCACGCTCCACCGAGCCGAGCCGCAGCCCCCGGACCAGGTCGGGCCGTATCTCAACCGCCTCGCGGATCTGCTGTGGGTCCTGGCCCGAGCGGCCGAACAGGGCGAGTCTCGAGCCGCCACTCCCTCACGTCCAGGCGGGCAAGAGCCGAATGCCGGGCGACCCACGACACGGCGCCGTGAGGCTTAGAATCTGAGCAGGACAGCCGGGCTTTCCGGTTGTGGTCGGAGGGGCTGGACAAGCGCCCGGCCTTGAACATCGGACGGAGGAGACCGTGAGCAACGACTACCAATACCCACCTGGCGGCTATGCCTCGCCTGAACGGCTGGGCGTCCGGCCCGTGGCTCAGCTGTCCACGAGATTCCTGACAGATGCCTTCACCTGGATGTTCCTGGCCCTGCTCCTGAGCGCCGGCGTGGCCTGGTTCGTCGGGCGGGATGAAAACCTTGTCCTCAGCGCCTTGGGCATGAGGATGCCGCTTTTCATCGCCCAGATAGGCCTCGGCCTCGGCGTCCAGCTGGGCATCCGGCGACTTCCCGCCACTCTCGCCCTTGGCCTCTTCTTCGTCTATGCCGCCTTGATGGGGGTCACGATAGGCGTCTGGGTTTGGTACTACGCCGGCTACAGCCAGAACCCGACGGCAGTTGTCCAGGCCTTCGTGGCCGCGGCGGCGGCCTTCGGCGGAGCTGCCATTTACGGCGTGGTCACCAAGCGATCGCTGGCCAGCATCGGTAGCTTCCTGTTCATGGCCGCGTGGGGCCTGTTCTTCGCCTTCATCGTCAACGGCCTGCTGCTCAAGAGCTCCACGATGGACCTGGTCCTGTCGGCGGCGGGAGTGCTGATCTTCACCGTTCTGGCGGCTTGGACGACGCAGCGCATCACCAACGGCGAGTTCGCGGCTATGACTGGCTCAAGGGAAAAGGCCTCCGTCTACGGAGCGATGCTGCTCTACATTGAGTTCATCAACATCTTCCTCATGTTGCTTCGCATCTTCGGCGGTGGCGGCCGCCGCTAGGAGCACACGAGGGCAGCCCGGGGTCCGAACCGCCGCGGACGCAACCACCAACGGCAAGCGGCCCCGCTTCGAAAGAGCCGGGGCCGCCACTTTCTCCGATACCATTGACGGCGTGACTCGTATTCGACCGCTCCGCACCAAGAAGTGGGCGCCAGCCCAGGCGGCAGCAGGCCTGCTCCTCGCCGTGATCCTTGCCGCCTGCGGCACAACGACGCCCACGGCGTCTCCCGGCGGCTCGCTCGCCGCCACGTCCGGGACCTCACCCACCGCGCCGAACTCGGCTACGGCTACGCCCTCGCCGAGTTCGGCCGCGCCGCTCGCCAGTATCGAGCCCGTACCCACATCGCAGTTCGTGGCCCCAGCCTCGCCTCGCGCCCACCTGGACGACGCCACGGCGGCGGCTCTGCAGAAGGCACTCGGCAGCATCCGCGCCAGCGGCAGCTACCCGGGCATCTCGGCCGCGGTCGTCTTCCCAGACGGCTCACTCTGGGCCGGGCAGTCGGGTTCCGCCATCCTGTCGCCCCAAGCGCCCGTCAGCGCTGACACCCTCTTCTCCATCGCCAGCATCAGCAAGACATTCGTGGCCGCCCTGGCCGGTCGCCTGGCGGCCCGTGGCACGATCTCGCTGGATGATCCGCTGGCTAAGTACGTGCCCAACTTCTACGACGCGGCCAACATCACGTTGCGGCAGCTGCTGAACCACACCAGCGGCGTCATGGACATCTTCGGTATCAAATCCTTTTCGGACGCGATCCTTGCCGCCCGCACCCGAGCCTGGACCATCGACGAGGTTCTGGTGAAGGTCGGCAGCGCCCGGTACGCGTTCGCGCCCGGCAAAGGTTATAAGTACTCGAACACCGACTACGTGCTCCTCGGAGCGGCCATCGAGCAGGCGACGGGCCAGTCGATTGCGGCACTCGTACGGTCGGAGTTCCTCGAGCCGCTGGGGCTGACGCACACGTTCCTCCAGACCGAGGAAGAGGTGCCCGGCGCTACGGCTCACGGCTACTGGACTCCCCCGTCAAAGCCAGTGGACATGTCGGCCGGCACGATGCTGCCGTTCACCGCGGAGGCAACTGCCGTCGGCCCGGCCGGCGCATACGTTTCCACGGCCACCGACCTGGCGCGTTGGGGCGACGCTCTCTACAACGGGAATGCCCTGGACCAGGCCACACTTGCCGCGATGGTGGACATCTCCCAGACGCAGGGGTTTAGGGCGCCGTTCGTACCGCACTGGATCTACGGCCTGGGCCTCGAGGAGACCGCCATCGCCGGGCAGACCGCATGGGGCCATCGTGGCCATCTCGATGGCTTCTGGTCCGCGATGTGGTACCTGCCGTCCAGCCACGTCACGATCGTCGTCATTGCCAACGCGGAGTGGGCCGACCCGGTCGCGGCCGCGGCGGGCCTGGCCAAGGTGGTCCTCGCCTGAACCTACGAGCGAGGCGGCGCGGGGCGCGCCCGTCGCTCGTGCCACGTCGAGATTCGTATCTCGCCGCGAGCCGTTCCCACATCCGAGATACGCACCCTGTGACTACTATCGAAGAAGACGGCTGTACGTGAGTGCGAACAGCGGGCACCTGGAGCGGATCGATGGCGCCGTGAGCATGCTATTGGTCCCGTCACACCCCCAAGGAGGGCGCGGGACCGAAACTTCGGCTTCGGGCCTAGATAGTAGTCACGCTGTGGGTAGACGAGAGGCGGGCGGCGGGATGGCGCGGTCCCAGGCCGGGGCTGCCGCTCGTGCCCGAAGCGTCACGGTATCAAGAAGCCCGGTGAAATCACCGGGCTTCTCATGTATTCAACTTTGGCCTCTCGGCTCGGGGTCAGGCCCGGCGAGTGGTGAAGCAGTCGCTGCAGTAGACGGGCTTCGTGCCGCTTGGGCGGAACGGAACCTGGGCCTCGCGGCCGCAACTCGAGCACGTGGCAGAGAACATCTCGCGGGGGCCGGAGGAATAGCCGCGGGCGCCGCCCCCGCCGCCACCACCACTGTGCGAGGCACCGCCACCGAAGTCGCCGCGCTGCGCCTTGCGGGCGGCTCGGCAGGAGGGGCACCGGCGGGGTTCGCTGAACTGCCGGTCAGCGTAGAACTGCTGCTCGCTGGAGCTGAAGACAAACTCCTGGTTGCAGTCCTGGCAGACCAGGGTCTTATCCGATGCGTACAAAGAACGCTCCTTGCTCGCGCGGCCTCAGCGACACGTCTGTCTCGCCGAGAACCGTTGAGAGGAGCGATCGTGGCAGCCGCTGTTTCCGGGGCCTATTGACCCGTCCGGCGGAGGGTACCACGTATCTGCGCGTTTTTGTCTAGTGACTCGAGCAGATTCGGCAGTACTAAATGGGCGTCAGTAGGTGACCGCGATGCTCCCGCCGGCCGCCTTGGCGCGGTACATTGCCTCGTCGGCGCGCCTTATCAAGGCCCGCCCATCGCCCCTCGCGTTCCTCTGCCAGCCGATGCCCAAGCTGGCCTTCATCTGGAGCCTAAAAGCCTCTCGATCCATCAGGGCGTTGAGGATACGATCGGCCACCATCTGCGCCTCGGACTCGATCACGTTGGGCAGCACGATCGCGAACTCGTCGCCGCCCATGCGCGCAATGTCGTCCGTCTCGCGCACAACGTCCCGCAGCCGATCCGCCACGGCCACGAGCATTTCATCGCCGACCTCGTGGCCGAAGATGTCATTGACCTCCTTGAAACGGTCTAGGTCGATCCAGATGATCGCGACTCCCCTCTCGCTGCCACGGAAGGCCTGGTCAAGACGCTCTTGGAACATGGTTCGATTGGCCAGGCCCGTCAAAGGATCGTGCAGCGCCCGACGGGCCAGTTCGCTCTGCAGGCGCGCTTGCTCGAGCAGCAGTTCCTGCAGCTCCTGGTTCGCCGCCGCAATCTCCGTATTCGCGGCTTCGATCTCGGCGTTGGCCCGTTCAAACTCGCGGGTTCGCTCTTCCACGCGCACCTCCAGCTGCTCGGCGAATCGGCGCAGCTCCTCCTCAGCCTGTTGTCGATCGGCGATCTTCCAGACCACGTCCATGATCTGAGTCAGCTGTCTGACGTCCGTATCCGTGTATGGTTCGGCTTTGTTGGCGACACCCGCGACCGCCACGACCTCACCCCGGCTAATCACCGGGATGGTCATAGACCGGTCCACGGGCGTTGATTGATCAGCACCGTTCGTGGCTTCGGGATCTGGGGCAGGAACGTCGTTGAGGACGATCGGCGCACGCCGGGCCGAGACCTCGGCCCAGATGCCAGACCTCGCCATCTGATACGTCCACTCCGGATCGGCGATCTGGCACGATCCCCCGGCATCCTGGGACCAGGAGTGGAGCGTGAACCCCCCGCTGGTCTCATCGTAGGCATAGATGTATCCGAACGAGCTCTCACTGAGGGCGACGACTTCTGCCAGCGTGACATTGAGCAACTCGGGGGTGCTGTCGCACTCGACCTCCGAAATGCGCAGCAGGGCCCGCAGTCGCCTCTCTTCGGCATGCTGGGCCTCCTCCGCCCGCTGCCGTGCGGTGACGTCGCGCATGATCAATTGGCGCTCGCCGTTGGCCAGCCAGGCCACGCTGACATCGATCGGGATCGTGGAACCATCACGTCGGAGCAGGCTGCGCTCCAAGCGCATGATCGCTCCTGGCAGCTGATCGAGCTGCTGTCGACCCAGGTCGCGCTCCTCCGGCAGGTAGGTCTCGACCAGGTCCACGCTCACGATCTCCCCCGGCGGATAGCCTGTCATCTCGCACGCTCGCAGGTTGGCGAGAGTTATCAGGCCCCGGCCGTCCACGACCACGATCCCGTCGGCTGCCTCCTCGATCAGCGCCCGGAAGTGGCGCTCGCTGTCGGCGAGGGCGACCAGCACAGGGTCCAGGTGAAGCAGACCCGACGCTACGGGCTGGTTCGACTGGTCGGCCAGAACGCGCTGCAGGCGCGGCCCGGCGGCAGTGTCGGTCCTGCGGCGGCGCAGCGGCTCGAACGTCAAAAAAGCCGGATTCGTGAGAGCGACGGGGACAACTGGAGCGATGCCCACGCCACCCCGCGAAGCGGGCGCGCGGGCACTTCGAACCATGGTCGGTGGGCCCATCCTTGTACGGCTGGCTGCTGTAGTCGTCGGGCCTCGACGGGTGGACTTGACCCGCGCCGGTCAGCCAGACCGCAGAGCGGCCACTGCGACGATGAAGGCCCCGGCAGCCCGAACTCTAGCTATTTCGCGGCTTGGGCCTGGTCAGCTCGCGATCGGCCTGGGCAATGGTCCGGACGACCTGGGCCTTCTGCGCGTCTACGCGATCGAGAGCGGCATAGACCTCGCCCCAGGCCTGTTTGAGAACGGCGGCTCCTCCGGCGGGCGCCGTTGCGCTGGCCTCCAGCGCGGCGGCGTGGTCGGCCATCGTGCTGGCGGCCAGCCGGGCGGCCTGCAGTTGCCCCAGTGCCATGCGCTGGCTGGCGGTGGCCTGGGCCGTCATGACTGCCGTTCGCATCGCGGCCGTGGTGGTGCTGATGGCCGAGGCAACAGCCCGGATCACCTCGGCGTTGTTCTCCTCCACAATGCGCAACGCCGCGAACCCCTGAGTGGTAATGGCCAGCTGGGTCAGGATCTCCTGGCGCCGCCGCCGGACCACCGCCAGAACGTCAACCCTCAGGGCGTGAGCGCGGGCCTGTTCGGACTCCGTCAGCGCCTCGATGCGAGCAGCTAGAAGCTGGTCGATGCGCTCGGCCAAGTAGGCGTACTGGCGCAACGTCTCGATCTCTGTGCCAAGTGAGCCTTCCTCCTGGACTATCGCGGCGTTGTCCTGCTCCAGCAGGAGCCGGCCCTCGTTCAGCTGGTCGAGGATCTCCTGCATACGAGGCTGTGCCCGCGCGAATCGCTCGAAGTAGCGATCGAACTCGCGCATCTCATCTTCGGGCGAGCGCCTGCTCCCGAGCTTGAGCCTGGTAGGGTCGATCTGGGCTGCGGCCTTGCGCAGGTCGGCGAGTTGGCGCGCCATAGGCGCCTTGGCTCCCAGAAAGCCGTCTATTGACCGGAAGCGCCGATCAAGCAGACGACCGCTCATGGCGGCGGTGGCCACGAAGTCTCGCTCGCCGAGGCGGTCTATGCCGGCCACAGCCCGAGTCAGCTCGGCGCTCCCAGGCTCCACCGAAACAAGGGCGGCCACTTGCTCGACTGCGAGACGCTCGATGCCCTGGACTGCGAGCTGGTCGACTGCGCCAGAAACGAAGCCCGGCGGGGCTTGGTGCGGCTCCGCCGGGTTCGATGACTTGCTGGGTTGGCTCACAGCACGAACAGTCCGGCTACTCCGCCGTGGGAGCTGTGGGCGTGGATGCCGGGGCCTTGGCGGCCGGGGGCGTGGCGGCCGGCTTGGCCGGCGCGACGGCTGTGGCCTTGGCTCGTGGCTTGGCCGACGCGTCGTCGCTGTTGCCGGAGCCGTCGCCGTCGTGACCGTTCAGAGGGGCGATCATCGGCGCAATGGTTCTTCGGGCGATGCCCACCAGGGCGCCGGCCTGCTGGATCACGTCGCCAAGAGCGCTCGTTACGCCCTGGGCGCCGTTGAGGACCGTGAACTGGCCAATGTGCGCGAACGGCTCCGCAGCCGCGCGAACGATCTCCGGCATAGATTGGGCGATCTGTTGGGCAATGACCGCTTCCTGGTTCTGGCTCAAGGCAGCGGCACGGCTCTCGATACCGGAGGCCTCCGCCGTGGCCTTGGCCTTTATCGCGTCGGCCTCGGCCAGACCGCGGGCCCTGATGGCGTCCGCATCGGCCAGTCCGTTGATGCGAGTGGCGTTGGCCTGGGCCTCGGCCCGGACTTTGACCGCACCAGCCTGAGCCTCGGCCTCGAGGCGCACTTCCTGCGCGGCCGCCTCAGCCTGGCGAATGCGGACGTCGCGACCAGCTGCGGCGAGAACGGTCTGGCGGTAGGCCTCGGCGTCGGCCGGCTTGCGGACGTCCACCTGAAGCTGCTGTTCCTTCTGCTGGGCCTGCAGCTCGGCCACGCGGGTTTCCTGCTCAACAACGGCCTGGCGAGACTGGGCCTCGGCGAGAGGACCCTGCTGCCCGGCTTGCTTCTGGGCGCGGTCGATTTCGGCCTGGAAACCGGCCTTCTTGATCTCGGTGCCTCGGATCGACTCCGCGATCTGACCCTGAGCGGTCTGCTCCTTGGCGACCGCGGTCTGGTCGGCAACAGCGCGGGCGATGCGGGCATCCTGCTCGACCGCGGCCTGGTGTGGGACGGCCAGATTCTCGATGTAGTTCGATGGGCTGGTGATCGACTGGATCTGGAAGCTGTCGATGACGAGTCCGAAGGATTCCATCTCGACGGTGCAGCGCTCGCGAACCTGCTGGGCGAACTTGTCCTGGTCGCTGATCATCTCCTCGACGGTCATCGAGCCGGCGATGGCCCGCAGGTGACCCACGAAAACGTTCTGGACCTTGGACTCGAGCTCGGCTGCCGGGCGATCCAGGAAGCGGCGGGCGGCGTTGGCGATCGAACGGTAGTCGTCGCCGACCTTGTAGACGATGACGCCCCGCAGATCCAGGCGGATTTTCTGCTGGCTGACGCACGGAACGGTGACCTCGCTCTCGTGGGCCATGAGCGACAGAGCGCGGACCTTCGACAGGCCCGGCAGGACCATCGCCCCACCGCCCGTCACGATCTTGAAACGCATGCTCTCGCCTGCGACTCCACCGGCCGAATGGCCGCGCGAAATGCCGGAGATGACCAGAGCTTCGTCCGGCTCGGCAATCCGCCAGGTGGACTTGAACAGGATGACTAGCAGAATGATTAGGACGAGGAAGCCGACGCCCACGGCTACGAGAAACGTATCACCGGAACTCATCGCGGAAGCCTCACTGTATCGGTCGGTGCCACCTCAACCGTTCGACCCCCCAGGCTACCGACCACCAGAACCTGGGCGTGCTTCTTGATCGTGGCCTCGGGATCTGCGGCGGACGCGTTGAACCGCTCCGTTCCCTGCCGGACCTCGATCAGCACCTCACCTAGGTGCCCCGGGGTGATGTCAGCCGTGACGCGCCCCATCTTGCCGATGACGTCGTAGGACACGCTTCTTCTCCGAACATGGCCTGGTTTTGCCCACCCATGGTAATGCTTGAGTCACGGGCCTACGGGCCGCCGTCGCGCCTCGGGCGCAACGACCTTATCGCGTAACGGCGTTTCTCACTATCCGTTAGACCGCGTCTGGGGTCGATGGGTTCGGTCGTCCTGGCGATATTCGCAGAAACGGAGCGGCCCGCCGGCAGAGCCGGGCGGGCCGCTCGGTAGATCGCGCCAGCCCGGCTCCACGCGGCGATCGGTGGAGCCAGACTCAGGGTCAGTGTGTCGGTAGCTTCCCGACCGGGATCAAGGCCGCCTGCGCGGCTCCGTTCGGGTTGTCCAGGCTGACGATCATCCAGCCGAGGGCCGGAGTCGCCGCCTGCTGGCTCGAGCTGACGCTGATGGGCAGGGTCGCCGAGGCGCCCGCGGCTAGAGAGACGAACTGGCCATTTGAAACGCTCGGGGTGAAGGCGTTATGGGTCGCCTTCCCCGGGACTGCATCGACCGTTCCGGTGGTCAGGTCGACCCCGGTGATCGAATAGGTGAACGTGGGTGCCCCGTTGGTTACGCCCAGTTCGCTCGCGATCGCCGACAACTCGATGACCGAGCCGTTCATCGGCGCGTCCGCATAGAACGCATCGACGAGCATGCCGGCGGCGGTGAATGTGAACGACGCCTCGATGCCATTGAAGGAACCGGTGGTGATGGCACCAAGGTCCGTCCCCACCACGATGAAGTCGGGCGTCCCGTCGCCGTTGGTGTCGATGGCGATGTCGAACTCGGCAGCCGCAGCGTTGGACCACTGGTGCCAGCCGTTGATGGCGAAGACCAGGCAGGCGTCACCGGCGGCAGCGCCGCAGCTGGCGGCCGGCTGCGACTGCACGCCGACAGCCCGGATGCTGGCGATGCCCTTGCTGTGGTCCTTGTCGGAGAGGCCCCAGGCGTAGACGTCGGCCGTGCCGCTGTGGATGCCCTTGTTCTTGAGCGGCACGGTGGCGTTGGCCACGCTGCCCGTCAGGTGATAGGGCGACGGTGGCCCGGCAACGACCTCCGACTCGCCGCGCGGTACCACCAGGAACGGAACGTGGAGCGGGTAGATGCCCACGCCGGACGCAGTCGGCATAGCCGTTACCACGCCCGTAACCGTCAGCACCGTACCCGGGCCAAGCCCGGAGAACGTGTCGGCTGCCGGCAAGGCTGCAACCGCGGGAGAGGCCAGGGATAGCGTCACGGCGACGTCGCGCCCCTGGTTAGCCGGCACGGTGATCTTCGAGGGCACGACCTTGACCTTCGTCCCGGCCGAGCCCCCGATGAAGCTGGCGGCCAGGTCGTACGTGATCGACTTGGAACCCTTGTTGACGATCGTGAAACTCTCAACGTCCCGGTACGAGCCGGGGAGAGGCTGGTAGCCGAATGACAGGCTATCGAGGTGATTGCGCGTCAGGGCCAGGGCCGTCGTCGTGGTGGCTCTCTGAGCCTGGGCCACGCCAGAGCCGGACCCAACCGGGTCGTAGCCGATGATTTTCGCCGAGCTGTCGTCCGCGGTGCTCATGATCGCGGCCTTGATCTCATTCACCTTCCAGCCCGGATTGGCGGCGCGCACTAGAGCAGCGACGCCGGCGACGTGCGGCGTGGCCATGGACGTGCCCGAGTCGACGAGCACGTCGTTGCCTGTGCCCATGCCTGCGGCCACGATGCTCACGCCGGGAGCGGTGACGTCAGGCTTGAGGGCGCTGTCGCCGAACCGCGGCCCGAATGACGTGAAGTCGGCAAGATGTTTGAACGCGGGATTGGACAGCATCCCGGCCGAGATGATCGTGACGGTCGCGCCGGCAGCTGCCACGAGCGCCGGCCCGTTCGCATGGTCGACGCCGATGAACGGAATCGTGACGCCTGGGATGGGCCCTTCGAAGGGCGGCAGACCGGCGGCGTTGTTCACCATGATCACGGCCGAGGCTCCGGCCGCCTGGCCGAGCTTGGCGCGATCGGTGCGCGGACAGGTGCCTCGCGCTGTCACCACGATGTCGCCCGCGACGACGCCTGCGTATTCCGACGCGCTGCAGCCCAATGCGATGCTCCCACCTGCCATCAGCACGTCCAGCTTGCCGGTCTTCGGAAGCGGGCCGTTGTTGGCGTTGAGCGCGGCGATATTACCGGACGCGAGCTGGATGGTGGCAGCCGGGAACTGGGCGTTAGTGTCGAGCGCGGCGACCGAGATGGTTCGGGAGCTGGAAGCCGGAGTGCTGGTCATGTACGCCCCAGGGCCCGCGTTGCCGCTGGCGGCGACCACGACCACGCCCGCTCGAGCTGCGTTCTCGGCGGCGACCGCGTCCGGGGTTTGGGCCGTGCCAAAATCGGACCCCAGGGACATGCTGATGACGTCCGCGTCGTCCTGGACGGCTTGGTTGATGGCTTCAGTAACAACGTCCGTCGAGCCGCTGCACCCGAAGACCTTGTAGATGAAGAGTGTGGCGTTGGGGGCTACGCCGGGGCCGACCTTGAAGTCGACCGAGCCGTAGATCGACGGCTCGTAGGGCCCGTGGTAGGTGGCTCCAGTCGACAACTCGCCCAGGCCTGCTGCCGTGCTGGCGGTATGCGTGCCGTGGCTGTTGCAGTCGAGCGGGTTGGGATCGGGATGGGGCACCGTGGCCGGCGATCCGGGCGTGGCGCTTGCGTCGTACGCATCGCCCACGAAGTCCCAGCCGATCGGGATCTTGGCGCTCGGGAAGGCCTTGGTCGTGCCGTCTGCGTTGTAGGCCGGCGAGGCCGTGTCGTGGGTCAGGCCGACGGCGTAATCCTTCGGGTTACCCGAGCCTCCGAAGTCGGCGTGGTAGAAGTCGATGCCGGTGTCGATGACCGCGATCTTGACACCAGCCCCGGTCTGGCCGCTGGCGCTCCAGGCCTGCGGCACTCCGACGTAGGGCACGCTCTCCGTCAGGGCCGGCTTGTATTTGGGCACGAGATGAACGCCGATGACGCCCGGCACAGCCGAAATCGTCGAGACCGCGCCGGCCGGTACGTGCACGTGGACGCCGTTGTAGGCGTCCTGCAGCTGGCTGACCACGGTGCCGCCGCTCTTTCGAACCGCGTCCACGACCGGCGTCTGGTTGCTCTTGATCTGGCTCCGCCGCGTGTCGCGGTCGGACTTGGTGACGCTCGTTCCGTTATCGGCAGCGTCGCCCACCAGGGCCGCGACCGGCTGGTCAGAAAGTTCGACCATCAGGTCGAGCTGGCGGCCCTTGTCGATCAGGTACGGCAACACCTGCGGATCAATCCTTGTCAGACTGACCTTCTGGAAGCGTGGGATCGAGCCGGCGGCGGCAGTCGTGGCGGGCGCCACCACCCCAAATGCGAGCGCACACACTGTCAGCACAGCGAAGACATGACTTCTCATCCGACTCCTCCAGTCGCAGAGATCGTGAGTGGGTCACGTCACGCGTGCCGGCGGACCCACGGCTCACATTTGACATCCCAGGGCACCACCTACCGTGCTCCCCGGCCAGGTCGGGACCCTACAGCGCCCGTTGGCCCACGTCAACGGGGACGGCTTACTTAGCCGCAATGGGTGGGCCGGGCGGGGCCGGGTCGGGGCCGGCAGGCGGGCAGTGCCGGGGCCGGGCGGGCAGGCCGGCAGACGGGCAGTGTGATTGACGGCCACCGCGGTCGTCGCCGACTCCCTATGCTCAGGCTATGTTTGAAGGGGACCGCGTGACAGCCGAGTCTGGCAACACGAATGGCTCGTCCGAGACGGAGATTCGGAGCGGCGAGGCCTCGCCTCAGCTCCCGGCTGGCGGATACTGGGTGGGCCGAGTCGCGGTGCAGCAGCCTGCCGAAGGCGAAGCCTTGACCGATGTCCACGACATGTCGGCCGAAGACACGACGTCGAAGGAAGGCGGCGCCTCCGACGCCGAGACCCCAGCCGAGACCCCTGACGCCGAGACCCCAGCCGAGACCTCGGACGCCGAGACTCCGGCCGCCAACTCCCTCCCACTACCTAGAGCCGGCTGGGCCATCGCCACTGGCCTGCCCATCGGCCTCGATCCGGCGACTCCCAAACGCCCCCGCAAGCGAAGGGGCTACGTTATGGCTGCGGCTGGAGCGTTCGTACTGATCATCTCCGTGGTGGCCGCAGGTTCGATCGTTGTTCTGCGTGACTCCGGCAGACCCGCCATTCAGGGCCCCGCCACGCCCGCCACGCCCGCCACGCCCGCCACCCTCATGGCGAGCGGGCCGATTACGAGTCAAGTTTCGCCGGCGATGTCGCAGAGCCTCGCTGCCAGGTCGAGCCTGGTGCCGGCGCCGGGAACGCTCAGCGCCTCGACGGCAGTCTATTCGAGCAGTGGGGCCTTGATGTGGGCTGATGACTTTCACGACCGCGACTCCGGCTGGGCCTCTGCCAGTCAGAGTCCGTACACGACCTACGTCTACAAGCCGAACGGCTACGTCATCGGCTCGCAGGGCGGGGCCATGCATCACCTCGTCTATGCGCCTTATCAGATCGCCACACAGCAGCTGAGTGCAGCGCTGACCGCCACCATGGCGGGCACCGGCATGGGTGTCGGCTTTGGTGTCTCCTGCCGGCGAGGATCGCAGAGCGACGAGGTCGCGTACGAGTTTATCGTTCTCAACGATGGCCGTTTCTTCGTGGAGCGTCGCGACGGCGAACCAAACCTGTCCTCAGCGCCACACATCCTCGTCCAGGGCATCTCGGCTGCCATACCTGGGCCAGCGCCGCTCACAGTGACCGCGATCTGCGCGACCCTGGCGGACGGTAGGACCACCCGACTCGTGCTCTTTGCCGAGGGGTCTCGCCTGGCCGATATCGTGGATCCGGTCAGCCTATCCGGCACCGGCTGGCTCGCCGGCATTGACGTAGCCAGCAGTGACCAGCCGTCTGCACTGACGGCGACCGACTTCGAGATCCGCGACCTCTCGAGGTGATCGCCGGGCTTGAGCCGCCCGGAACCCACGTTGACACGCCCTGCCGGCTGCCTATACTCATATCCGATGGTTGAGGTCGGAATTAGGTGGGGCCGGAGTACCGGCAGCCGTCCGATCCGAACGGCCATCGCAGGTTGAGGCGCTCGTCAAAGCCAACCGAAGGATGGCGAATTTCTCGCGGAGGTTTCGGCGTCCCCCGAGCGCCACACCGGGCCGATCGAGGGCGGGTCAACCAGCCCTGATGCGGCCGAACACGACTGGCGGACGATACCGCTGAAACGGAGCACCAAGCTGGCCACTCGGACCTACCACAGCACCGGGGCAGTCTCCTTCTCCACGAAGGGCGAGTACGGCGTGCGCTTCATGGCCCAGTTGGCCCGCCGCTATGGCAGTGGCCCCGCCAGCCTAACCGAGATCGCGGAACAAGAGGATCTGCCGAGAGCCTATCTCGAGCAGCTCGTCATCAGCCTGCGCGAGGCCGATCTCGTGCACAGCACGCGCGGCGCTCATGGCGGCTATGAACTCACTCGCCGTCCCGAGCAGATCGTCATGGCCGACGTTTTGCGCGCTCTGGAAGGGCCCATCGCGCCCATGATCTGCGCCACTGACGACCCCAACCACCTTGTCTGCTCACGTAGCGGCCACTGCACCGTCAACTTCATGTGGGTCCGCGTGCGGGATGCCATCGCCGGGGCGCTGGACTCGATTACCCTGGCCGACCTCGTGCCGCCCACCGCCCGCCTCGGCGGCGAAATGGCGACACCACCTGGCGTTCTCCCAAACCCGGCCGCCCGCGCCGGATCCAACCCAGTCGTCCTCGCCGACTGATCGACGTCACCGCCCAAGGAGCAACCGAGTCATCGTGAGCGACCAAGACCTCGTCATCCGCGACCTTCACGTGGCACCCGCCGCGAAGCCCGATTACGAAATCCTCAAGGGGATCGACCTGACGGTTCGCAAGGGCGAAGTCCACGCGATCATGGGGCCCAACGGCTCGGGCAAGACGACGCTGGCATACGCCCTGATGGGCCACCCGTCCTACATCATCAAGTCGGGCCAGGTCCTATGGCAGGGGCACAATTTGCTCGCGCTGTCGGCCGACAAGAGGGCTCGGCTAGGCATGTTCCTGGCCTTCCAGTACCCGATGGCCATCCCCGGACTGTCGGTGGCGAGTTTCCTGCGGTCGGCCATAAACGCCCGACGCGCCGGCCTGAACCCCGACCCGAGCATCGACCCCACTGACGCATTCAGGGGCGGGATCCCGATGGGCGAGTTCCGCAAATTAGTCCGCGAGAAGATGGCGATGCTCAAGATGGACGAATCGTTCGCGTCCCGGTATGTGAACGAGGGCTTCTCGGGCGGTGAGAAGAAGCGACTCGAGATGCTCCAGATGGCCGTCCTCGAGCCCGAGATGGCGATCCTCGACGAGACAGACTCCGGCCTCGACATCGACGCCTTGCGCATCGTGGCCGAGGGCGTGAACGCCATGCTCAGCCCGAACATGGGCGTTCTGGTGATCACCCACTACCAGCGTCTGCTCAACTACATCACCCCGGACGCCGTTCATGTTCTGGCGGCCGGCCGCATCGTGACCAGCGGTGGTAAGGAGCTGGCACTGCGACTCGAGGATGAGGGCTACGCACCGATCCTCGCGGCCGCCGGGCTGGAAGCTGAGATCGGCGATGAGGCGACTGAGGTCGCGGTCCCGGCCGCGGGGGGCGTCCGCTAGGGCGGGCTACGATGGCCGACACCGCCTCCCCACCGGCCGCGAGCCGGGCTCCCGCCACTCCCACTCCCGCTCCCACTTTCGTTCTTGCTCCCGCGACGGCGTCTGCGGGCCTTGACGCCCAGCGCCTGCGGGCCGACTTCCCGATCCTCTCTACCAACAATCGGTTCGGCAAGCCGCTCGTCTATCTCGACAGCGCGGCGACCAGCCTGAAGCCGCAGGCGGTCATCGACGCCGTCGACGGCTACAACCGCGAGTACTCAGCGAATATCCACCGCGGCATCTACGAAATCGCCGAGCGGGCCACCGGCGCCTACGAGGGTGCCCGCGCCTCCGTGGCCCGGCTCATTAATGCTCCCGAAGCCAGCGAGATCGTTCTCGTCCGCAATGCCACTGAGGCGATCAACCTCGTCGCCAACTCGTGGGGTCGGCGCAACATCGGCCGAGGCGACTCCATCGTCCTGACGGAAATGGAGCACCACGCCAACCTCGTGCCGTGGCAGCTGCTGGTGCAGGAGAAGGACGGCGACCTCGAGTTCGTGCCGATCACGGACGACGGCTTGCTCCGTCTCGAGGTCTACGAGGCTCTGCTGCATCTGCGACCCAAGCTGGTGGCCTTCACCCACGCTTCGAACATGCTCGGCACGATCAACCCCGTCCGAGAGTTGACGGCAATGGCCCACGAGGCCGGCGCGCTGGTGCTTATCGACGGCGCTCAGGCCGTGCCGCACCTGCCAGTCGATGTCCAGGCTATCGGAGCCGACTTCTACGTCTTCTCCGGCCACAAGATGCTCGCCCCCACCGGCTCGGGGGCTCTCTGGGCGCGCCGCGAGTTGCTCGAGGCGATGCCGCCCTTCATGGCCGGCGGCGACATGATTCGCGAGGTCCACCTCCGCCGCTCAGAGTGGAACGAGATCCCCTGGAAGTTCGAGGCCGGCACGCCCGACATCTCGGCCCAGATCGGCTTCGGGGCGGCTGCCGAATACCTCATGGCTGTGGGCATGAAGAACCTCCAGGTCCACGAGCAGGAGTTGGCGGCGTATGCGATGGAAACACTGCGGCGCGAGATCCCCAACATCGAGATTTATGGCCCTGCCGCGGAATTGCGCGGCGGCGTCGTAGCCTTCAACCTGCCGGGCATCCACCCCCATGACGTGGCCCAGATCCTCGACCGTTCGGGCATCTGCGTTCGCGCCGGCCATCACTGCACGATGCCGCTCCACGAGCGCTTCGACCTTGCGGCCACGGCCCGGGCGAGCTTCAACGTCTACACGATCCCCGAGGAAATCGACGCCCTGGCGGCGGGTCTGCGGGAAGTCGTTCGCATCTTCGAGCGCTGAGCTATCCTCGACAGCGATGGACGACCTGTACCGCGACTACATCCTGGAACACTACCGGCGGCCGCACAACTTCGGCATCCTCCAGGCGCCTACGACGAGCTATGAAGGGGCTAACCCACTCTGCGGCGACCGCATAACGATGATGCTCGGCATCTCCGACGGAGTCGTCCGCGAGGTGGCCTTCACCGGCCGAGGCTGCGCGATTAGCCAGGCCAGCGCTTCGCTTCTGACCGACGAGATCAAGGGCAAGACGGTCGAAGAGGTCGAGAAGATGACGCCAGACGACCTGCTCGATCTCATCGGCATCGAGATCAGCCCGGCCCGACTCAAGTGCGCCCTGCTGTCTCTCGACACTGTCGCCCACGCTCTGGCCGAAGAAGCGGCCAGAGACGAGCATGACCGGAGTTCGACCTAACCGAGCCCCACGAGTACGCCGAATCGGTAGGGCTACCGGCCGTGGGACCATCGAGGCGCAGCGCTCGCTTGCCGGGGCGAAGTACCCTTGGCCCAGCAGATCGGGCCAGTCTCTAGCTGGTGGCACAACCTTGAAGTGGAGCGATTTGGTGCATACGGCGAGGGGCGATGGCGCGCACCGGGGAATACGCCCCGGACCGATCACTGAGGGCCGATGAGCCCCTACGGTTCACCTGGCGCCGCCCGCGCCACACGGATGTGGCGTGAGATAGCGGACCAGGTCTTTATGCGCCGCTACGCCGACTTCAACGTGAACGTTGGGCTGGTGGTCGGAGATGAGGCTGCGCTCGTCGTGGATACGCGCGGCTCGGATCGCCAGGGCCGCGAGCTATGGGCCGAGATTCGCTGGCTAACCCAAGTTCGGTTGGTGGCTGCGAACACGCATCACCACTACGACCACGCCTTCGGTAACTCCGCGTTTCTACCGGCCGAAATCTGGGGTCACGAGCAATGCGCAGCGCGTCTGCGAGCCGACAGCCGGACGACTCAGTACGCCCTGGCCGCGGCAATGCCGGAGGTTGCCCAGGAATACACCGACACGCGGATCACACCGCCCAGCAAGACGTTTCGGGATAGCGTCTCGATCGACCTCGGCGGTCGGAGGGTCGATCTCACGCATTTCGGACGGGGGCACACCGACAACGACCTGGTTGTGATAGTTCCGGACGTTCACGTCATCCTAGCGGGCGACCTGATCGAGCAGGGCGGGCCGCCGTCGTTCGAGGACTCATATCCGATGGACTGGCCCGGGACACTGGGCCGGATGCTCGATGTGGCCGATGGGCCGGTAGTCCCGGGTCACGGCGAGGTGGTCACTCGGTCATTCGTAGAGGGCCAGCTGGCGGACCTTTCGGCCCTGGCTCAACTGGCCCGACGAGTCCGCTTCGACGGTGGTTCCGCCAACGATGCCCTGCCCCTATCGCCGTTCCCCGCCGCGGTCGCGCGAATAGCGCTCCAGCGGGCCTTCGCCCAGCTCGCCGGGGAGCTGTAGCTCGCGGAGTGGGGCGAGTCGTGCGGAGTGGCGCGAGTCGTGCGGAGTGGCGCGGGTCGTGCGGAGTGGCGCAGGTCGCCGTCACTCGCTGGCGGCAACCAGTCGAGCCGCTTCCCGGGCCACGACCAGGTCCTCGCGGGCCTCGATCCGGAGCACCGCCGGGGAATCGGCGGCGGCTCCTGGTGCCGACAGAATGGCGTCCTCGGCCGGTGCCGCCTCGCCAGAGATTGGCGCCACGCCGAGGGCCGAGAGCCGGCGCACGATCCGCGCCCGGAGCCCGGCCGCGTTCTCGCCGATGCCGCCTGTGAAGACGATCGCGTCCAGAGACGGCAGGGCAGTGACGGCGGAGGCGATGCATTCGGCCGCGCGCCTCGTGAAGAGATTCAGGGCAAGAGTGGCCGGGCCGTCGCCGTCGGCCTCCGCGCGGAGTAGTTCGCGCACATCGGAGGTTCGGCCGGACACGCCCAACAATCCCGCCTGATGGTCCATCTGTTCGGCCAGCTCCTCGGGGCTCAGGCGCCCAGTTCGAAGCAAGTAGAAGAGGATCCCGGGATCGATCGAGCCGGCCCGCGTCCCCATCATCAGGCCTTCGAGTGGGGTCAGGCCCATGGAGGTCGAGACGGAGCGGCCGGCGTCAACCGCGGTTACGGAGCAGCCGCTGCCCAGATGCGCGACCACGCTCCGCAGCTCGCCGACGGGTCGGGCCAGGAGTGCCGCAGCACGCTCGGCGGACCAGGCCACGGACATGCCGTGGAAGCCGTAGCGGCGAATGCCCCACTCTCGGAACCACTGATCCGGGACGGGGTAGCGGTAGGCCTCTTCCGGCAACGTCGCGTGGAAGGCGTTGTCGAATACGACCACATGGGGGAGCTGCGGGATCGCCGCCAGCCCGGCGGTCATCGTCGCCGCCGCCATCCCGTTGTGAAGGGGGGCCAGGTCCCGCAGCGCCGCCACCTGCTCGATCACGTGCGGTGTCACCAGGACCGGCTCCCGGAAGGTGGCTCCGCCCTGGACGACCCGGTACCCGACGGCACCCAGCGAGGCGAGCGAAATGCCCGCTCCCTCGTATTTCTTCACGAGGCCCCGGATGTCGCCGGCGGGATCGCGGCCTGCGCTCGCGTCAACGCCCCAATCCACTGCCATCTGCCCCAGCGGCGCCAGCGACTCCGCCGACACGGCCGGAACCATGCCGTCGGAGCCGACCAAGGGAATCGACGCCGTCTCGATCACGCTCGATTTGAGCGAGCTCGATCCGGGGTTGAGTACGAGAACGCGCATGCCTCGTAGGCTACCCGTTCCGCGCTCGAGGCGGAGACGCGGGGCGGAGCGCGGCGAGGCCGCGGCGAGACGGGGCGAGCCGATGCGGAACGCGGGGCGGGGACGCGGGGCGGGGACGCGGGCGGGGGCCGAGGCGGGGCGGGGCGAGGGCGGGGCGGGGGCGAGGCCGGGTCCGGCCGGGCGAGGCCGAGGGCGAGGCCGGGACGGTCAGGTGACCATGCCCAGCCCGCGTTCGGGCCGCCATCGTGGCGGGTCGTAGCGGTTTGCAACTGGTAGTTGCGTCCAGCGACGCCCAGCCCGCGTTCGGGCTCGGAATCGGGCTGAAGGCCCTTTCCTGGACGCGGCCCGAGCGTGCGGATCGAGTTCAACCCACCTCCCGAGGCTTGCGGACACGCTTTCCGGCCTTGGTTCCGTGCTCAACGCAACTGGTAGTAGCATTCCGCAAGAACCAGAGACCACGCACCGGGCGATCCGGTCGGCGGAACCACTCACGCAGCTCAAGCGCTCTCACCGGAAAGCTCGTGGAGAAGATCGCTTCTCGCCGAGCAACCGCAGCCCGCTCCCGGCTGGACTCCTGCAGAACGAGGACCACGCCCACTACTGCCGCGCGCCATCCGCGAGCCTGAGCCGCCATCCGGGGAACCACCCGGGCCTTGGTGTCCAGCGAACGGCACGTCTCCTGGAGGTTGGCGAGCCGGCTCTTCGTTTCGATCACAAGAAGCGCCCGCCGTTCCGCGTGCCAGGCCAAGACGTCAACAGAGCCACGGTCCCCGAAGTCGTTGAACGAGAACTCGATCATCGCCTCCCAACCCAAGGTCGCCAGCCGCCTGACAACCTGATCGACCATTGACGAATGCTCCTCGTCAACCAGCCGGTCCAGTTGCGCCCCGCGACCCCGCGGTGCAAACGGCAGATCGATGCCAACCGCGGCAGCGATGGCGCGAACGGTGTGCACGCTGAAAGAGTCGAGTTGACCGCGCTCCAGCAACGACACGCATTGTCGGGTCACGCCGACGTCCTCGGCGATATCGAGCTGGCGCCGCCCTTTGCGCTCCCGCGAGAGACGAATAGTCACTCCGATCCTCAAGTCGTCCCGGGCCGCGGGTGAGAGGGCTGCGCCGGCGCGAACTGCTTGTCCCACGCTCAGAGACTGCGCCCTCGCGATAAACCCCCACTTACTTGGCGCCTTGCCTCCGCCCCAGGGCCGCCACCCGGGCCGCGGGAGTCGGCGTTGAACCGAGCCTCAGCGCCGCCACGAACGAAGACGTCGTTGGCGTTGAACCGAGACCCAGCCGCGTGCCCGCCACTGCGGCGAGCGGCGGTTCGAGGTCCGTGGCGCGCAAATCCGGCCAGGCGGCCTCGGCAAAGACAGCCTCAGGCGCCCCGTCCAGCGCCACTCGCCCGGCCCGCATGACGACCACACGCCGAAAGCACTCGGCCGTAAAGCGCATGTCGTGGCTGATGGCGATAACCGTCCGCCCCTCCGCCGCCGCCGAGGCAACGACCGCCCGCACACGGGCCACGCCCCGAGCATCCTGCCCAGTGGTCGGTTCATCGAGTACCAGGATCGGCGTACGCATGGCGAGTACCGAAGCGAGCGAGAGAAGCTTGCGTCGCGAGTAGCCCAGGTCGTACGGATTTGAGGCCGCCTCCGCGTTCAGCCCAACGGCGGCGAGCGCCGACCGGACCCGCTCGTCGAGCAGCGCGCCACGCAGTCCCATGTTGTGCGGCCCGAAGGCCACCTCGGCCGAAACTCGCCCGGCGAACAGCTGCCGATCCGGGTTCTGGAAGGCTAGCCCGACTCGGCCGGCCAGGCTGGCGACATGCTGCAGACGTATGTCGGCCCCGCCGAGCAACACTCGCCCGCTCGTCGGCCGGAGCAGCCCGTTGAGGTGGCGGGCGAGCGTCGACTTGCCGGAGCCGTTCTGGCCGACGATGGCAACCAACTCGCCGGGCTCGATCCGCAGGCTCACGTCCTCGAGCGCCCGCGTGCCGTCGGGATAGGCGAACGCCACCGCCTCGAATTCGATCGAAGGCGCCGGCGCGGCGGAACCCGGGGCCGTCGATCCGGAAGCGCCCAAAGACGGCGCGGTCACAAGGCCGCCTCTGCGAGGCCGGCAGACCAGTCGAACCCCGCGGCCCGGACCTCGCGCTCCAGTCGCACTCGGGCCGGCGGCTCAACCCCCAACTCCACGAGACGCGGATCGCTGAGCACGGCCGCCGCCGGGCCCGAGAGCACCACCGCCCCGCCTTCCAACACGACGACCTCGTCCGCGATCCGCTCCAGCACATCCGTCTTGTGTTCGACGAGCAGGATGCCGGCGCCGGTCTCCGCCGCGACCCGGGCCAGGGCGTCGGCGACCAGCGCGGTACCGGCGGGATCGAGTTCGCTCGTGGGCTCGTCGAGAATCAGGTAAAGGGGCCGGAGAGCGAGCACCGAGGCCAGCGCCACAAGCTGTCCCTGCCCGCCGGAAAGACGGGCCGGATCTCGCGGCGCCAGGGCCTCGACCCCTACCGCGCGCAGCGCCCACCACACCCGCTCGATCACCTCGGCCACCGGCAGTCCCAGGTTGCACGGCCCGAAGGCCACCTCCTCGAAAACGGTAGCCGTGGTGCCGGAGAGTTGAGTGGCGGCGTTCTGA
>JANYJI010000239.1 GCA_025358525.1 Chloroflexota bacterium
ACCCCACGGGACACGGTCTGGAACGCCCGGATCTACGCCAAGAACAGGCTCGGTGCCAAGCAGTACGACTGCATCAATGTCATCTTCACCTACGAGTCTAGGTGGAACCCGCGGGCCGGTAACTCGGCTGGTGCCTATGGAATCCCTCAGGCTCTTCCCGGTTCCAAGATGGCCGCCTTCGGCTCCAACTGGCGTTACAGCCCTCTGACACAGGTCAAATGGGGCATCTGGTATGTGAACAGCCGATACGGGTCGGCTTGCGCTGCTAACGCGTTCCTCCAAAGCCACGGCTGGTACTAGCGCCGAGTAGGGGACCTGAAGATGGACGTCTGGCCCGGTCGGCCATTCCCTCTCGGCGCCACACCGGGGCCCGATGGCACAAACTTCGCCGTTGCCTCAAACGTGGCCGGAGGCGTCACTCTCTGCCTCTTCGACGGGTCCGCCGCCGAGCAAAAGCTGCAACTCACTGAGGCTGACGCAGGCATCTGGCACGGCTTCGTGCCGGGGGTTGGTGCGGGCCAGCGTTATGGGTATCGCGTCCAGGGGCCGTACCAGCCGGCCAGCGGCCTGCGCTGCAACCCGAACAAACTCCTTCTGGACCCGTACGCTCGGGCGATCACCGGTGAGATCGAGTGGTCCGATGCCGTGCTGGCCTACCTCCCCGGCGACCCCGACAGCTTCAGCACTCTGGACTCGGCGCCGCATGTACCCCGCAGCCTCGTCGTCAGTGACGTCTTCGACTGGGGCGACGACGCCCCGCCCGCGATCCCCTACTCCGACACGATCGTCTACGAGACCCACCTCAAGGGCTTTACCCAGCTCCACCCCAGCGTGCCGGCGGAGCTGCGTGGCACGTACGCCGGCCTGGCCACGCCGGCGGCCCTGGAGCACCTCGTCCGGCTCGGCGTCACGGCACTGGAACTGCTGCCGGTTCACCAGCACGTGGACGATGGCTTCCTGCGCTCCAAAGGCCTCGACAACTACTGGGGCTACAGCAGCCTGGGCTTCTTCGCACCTCATGCCGCCTATTCGGCTGAGGTTCGGGCTGGTCGCATCGGCGGCCAGGTCGCCGAGTTCAAGGCCCTTGTGAAGGCGATCCACGCCGCGGGACTCGAAGTCATCCTCGACGTCGTCTTCAACCACACGGCCGAGGGCAACCACCTGGGCCCGACCCTCTCGTTCCGTGGCTTCGACAACGCCGCTTATTACCGGCTCGTCAGCGACAACCACCGCTACTACTTCGACACCACGGGGACCGGCAACTCCTTCAACGTCGACGACCCGACCTGCCTACGGCTGATAATGGATTCATTGCGCTACTGGATCGCCGAGATGCACGTCGACGGCTTCAGATTCGATCTGGCGGCCGCTCTGGGCCGCGACCACGGCCGCTTCGATCGCATTTCGGCCTTCTTCGACCTCGTCTCGCAGGATCCGGTTGTGTCTCGCGTGAAGCTGATCGCCGAACCGTGGGATCTGGGCCAACCCGACAGCTACGACGTGGGACGCTTTCCGGCTCTGTGGAGCGAGTGGAACGGCCGCTATCGGGACACGACGCGCGACTTCTGGCGCGGCCAGGCAGGCACGCTGCCCGACATGGCCACCCGCCTGACCGGATCGGCCGACCTGTACGGCCCATCGCAGCGCCGGCCCAACGCCTCGATCAACTTTGTCACCTGCCACGACGGCTTCACCCTCCGGGACCTGGTCTCGTACGACCAAAAGCAGAACGCGGCCAATGTCGAATCCAACACCGACGGCACCGACGACAATCGCTCCTGGAACTGCGGCATCGAGGGGCCAACCGACGATGCGACGGTTCTCGCTCTTCGAGCGAGCCAGTCTCGATCGCTTCTCGCCACCCTGCTGCTGAGCCTGGGCGTGCCGATGATCAACGGCGGCGACGAGTTGGGTAGGACGCAGCGAGGCAACAACAACGCCTACTGCCAGGACAACGAGATTTCCTGGTTCGACTGGAGCGCGGTCGACGAAGAACTGCTGGCCTTCACCCGCGAGGTCATCGCGATCAGGCGGCGGCACCCAGTACTGCGCCGCCGCCGCTACGCCACGGGCGCCCTCGCCGACGACATCGCCTGGTTCACGGCGCTGGGATCGTCGATGACGGACTCGGACTGGAATGCGGGCTCGATTCGAAGCATCGTGGCCCACTTCGACGGCAAGCGGGACGCCGATCGCGACGACCGTGGGCGGCCCATCCTCGACGACGACCTGCTCATCGTTCTCAATGGCTGGTGGGAGTCGCTCACCTTCACCATTCCGGACGTCGGCGCCGCCATGGTCTGGATGCGCGAGCTCGACACACTCACCGGCCAGGCTGGCGAGAGGTCGTCCGTGGGCGGAGCGACCGAAAAGCTGGCCACCGGCGCCCAGATCGTCGTCGGGCCGCGGTCGCTCGTCCTGCTTCGCTCCAAGCGCTAGGGGCTCCGCCGCCGCACAACGGGTCGCTCCCGCCACGGCGGGTCGGCCACCGGACGTCACGCACGGCCCGGTTTCGCGGAATGCAAGTACCACTTGCGCGCCTGGCCGCAAGGTGGCGGCCGGGATGTAAGTCAGCGAGTGGAGCTCGATGACTTGGCGCCTTCGGCAGGCCCATGCCGCACAATCAGCGAGTGACTCAGCAGATCAGCCTCGCCACCGCGCGCCGGTTCCTCGCCATTCGCCACCTGCTCGCGCCGCCGCGCGCCTTGGTCGCAACGCCGGAGAGCGTCCTGGCGGTGGTGGATCGGCTCGGCTCGCTCCAGTTCGACCCGCTCGAGGTGGCCGGACGCAACCACGACCTGGTCCTCCACGCCCGAATCGCCGGCTACCGTCGCGCCATGGCCGACGAACTGCTGTACGGTTCGCGTCTGCTGTTCGAGGCATACAACAAGTCACTCAACCTGTTGCCGACCCGCGAGCTGCCGTACTACCGAATCACCTGGCAGGATGGCGCCAACGGTCGTGCCGGACAGCTGGTCAATGAACAGGCCGTGCTGGCCGCGAAAATCCTCGAGGAGATCACCAGCAACGGGCCCAAGAGTTCCGCAGATTTCGAGCGCGAGGCCGCAATCGAATGGTGGTGGGGACCGACCACCGCGGTCCGAGCCGTCCTGGAGGCGCTGTCGGTGTCCGGGCGACTCGGCCTAGCCAGACGAAAAGGCAACCGCCGCCACTACGACCTGATGGAGCGCCTCTTCCCGCCCGACTTGCTGGCCGTGCAGATCCCCGAGCGCGAACAGCGCCGCCACAAGTTGCTGTCGCGCTACCGCGCCCACGGTCTGCTGGGAGCCAACGGCAGCGGTGAGTTGTGGCCGGGCACTGGCGCCGCCTCAACCCGCGCTGAGCTGCGCCGGGAGCTGCTGGATCGGGGCGAACTCGTAGCAATCACCGTCGACGGAGTGCGCGGCGAGCGCTATGCCATCGGCGACGAACTGCCGCTGCTTGGCCAGGCGGAGCGCGAGATTGCGGCGGAGGCGGGAGCAGACGGCGACGCGCAAGCTGTGGGCCCAGCCCCGGGCTGCAGCTTTCTGGCGCCGCTCGATCCCCTCTTGTGGGATCGGGGCATTCTGGGCCCACTGTACGGCTTCGACTACCGCTGGGAGGTCTACACACCGGCGGCGAAGCGCCGCTGGGGTTACTACGTGCTGCCGATCCTGTTCGGCGATCGGCTCGTCGGCCGGATCGAGCCACGTATCGACAGAACGGCCGGCATCGTGCGCATCCTGGGCTTGAGCTGGGAGGCCGGTTTCGACCCTCTGGAGACGCCCGGATTCGTGCCCGCGTTCGCTGCCGCGCTGAGCGCATATCTCGCGTTCGGAGCCGCCGAGGCACTCCTGCCACCACAGGACGCCGCACACCGCGCCCTCTTCGCGGAGGTGGCTTCGGCCGTGCCGGTTAGCCGCACGCCGGCGGCCAAGCGTCCGCGCGTCCGGGCGCAACGCACGGCGGCGACCGCCCGCAGCGCCGCCACTACCTGAAGATGTCGTTCCGCGGCCTGGTGTCGGCGCCGTGTGAAGCCCGCTCCGGCCTGCCCCGAATTCCACGACGTGCGAACATCATTCCACCTTACGAGCGATCAGGAGGAGTAACGAGATGGCTGCAATTCGTCGTGCCACGGTCAACTGGAAGGGTGACCTGGCGAGTGGCTCCGGCCGCCTAGAAGCCGCCTCGAGCGGCGCATTCAAGGCACTGCCCGTGACATGGGCCTCCCGGACCGAGAAGGCTGACGGTAGAACGAGCCCCGAGGAGTTGCTTGCCTCGGCCCACGCCAGCTGCTTTTGCATGGCCTTCTCCGCCGAGTTGTCAAAGGCCGGCTCCCCGCCGGAAAGCCTCGACGTTGCCGCGGAGATCGTCTTCGATCAGGTCGACGGCAAGTGGACGGTCGTCTCTAGCAAGCTCAGCGTGCGCGGTCGAGTCCCTGGCCTCACTGAGGAGAAGTTCAGGTCGATCGCGGCACAGGCCAAGGACGGCTGCCCGATCTCACGCGCCTTGCAGGGCAACGTTGCCCTGAGCGTCGAGGCATCGCTGGAGTAGGCGCTTTCGGCGGCCGTTGCGACTCTTGCGGTGCTGGCGGATCGAGTCACGGGCTCGGCCGCGAGCTTCGTCGAAGGCTGGTACTCTCGTGCTATGAGCACCAAGGATCAGTCAAACAAAGCGGTCCGGATCGACAGCTGGGGTCTTGACGGCAGCTGGTCAGCTACCAGGAGGCACGGCGGGGTTCCCCTTTTCGGCGTCTTCCTGGTGGTGCTGGGCCTCTTCCTGGCGGCGGGTCAGCTCTTCCGCGAAGCTCAGATCGGGGCGTCGGCATTCTTCATGGCCGTCGGCGTCGTGCTGATCTTCACAGGCATACGAGACCGAAGCGATCTGGCCCTCTACGCCGGCGTACTAATCACGGCCCTGGCCCTGTCGGATCTTCTCAGCGGCGTTGGCCTGATCCACGGCAGCGGTTGGGGAACGGTCTTCCTCGGCGTGGGCGTCATGGGTACCGCCCTGATCCGTTCGTTGTCGGGCCGGAGTTGGGTCTGGGCTTTGGTCGTCGGCGCGCTGGTGGCGCTGTGGGGCGGAAGCGAGGTCGCTACGAGATACCTCGGGTTTGACCTGGACCGGCTCGTCGGCCCGCTTCTGCTCGTCCTCCTGGGCCTCTACATAGTCAGACGACGGAGCGGCAGTCGGGGCTGATAGCCGCCGGCGGCTCAGGCGACCTGGCGCCTCCCCGGCTTGAAGTCGCTGGCGCCTTTTGCCGGAATGACAATCTGGCAGCCCTCCCCCGAGGCAGTCACGGCGCACTCCTTACCCTCGGGCGCAACCGGGCACGCCTCCTGGGCAACCTTCGCGGGCGTCGCGGGCGGCCCCAGAACCGGCAGTATCGCCAGTCGCGCAGTCAGCTCCTGATTTGCCGACATCGGGACGTGAGTATCACTATTGAGATGGCCCTCGAGAGACGGATCAAGCTTGCGCAGGTCGCCGTTCTCGTCGACGACCTGCTCAAAGACGGCCACGATCTCCGGATCGAATTGCGTCCCGGCATGGGCTCGTAGCTCGGCCCACGCGCGGTCCAGCGGCAGGGCCGGTCGGTAGACGCGGTCGCTGGTCATCGCGCTGAACGCGTCGGCGACGGCGATGATTCGCCCGCCCAGCGGTACCTCTGCGCCAGCGAGCGCGTCCGGATAGCCGCGCCCGTCCCAGCGTTCGTGGTGATGGCGCACGATTCTTGCTATGTCCGCCATCGCCTCGTGGACCTCGAGGATGGCGGCCCCAATCTCGCTATGGCGGCGCATCTCGGCCATCTCCGATTCGGTCAGGCGGCCCGGCTTGAGGAGCACCGCGTCGGATATGCCTATCTTGCCGATGTCGTGCAGGTAGCCGCCGATTCGGATCGTCATCTGCTGGCGCCCGTCAAGGCCCAGGACGGCGGCCATCCGTTCGGACAGGACACCGAGCTGACGGCAGTGCTCGCCCGTCTCGAGGTTGCGGGCCTCGATCGCAGTCGACAGGGTCAGGGCAATAGAGTCCAGGACGGGGCTGAGGTATCGATACTGCAAGGCCTCGTAGCGCATCTGCGCCGACGAGAGCGCGCGTCGCACCTCGGCCAGCAACTCCTCGCCCGTGAACGGCTTGACCAGCATTCCCGTGGCGCCTTCTCGCAGAGCTTGGATTGCCGTATCGACCGTGCCCTGGCCGGTCACGACCACGACGGGCAGTTCCGGCTGACGCTCCAGGAGGGCACGCATCAGGGTCAGCCCGTCCATGCCCGGCATGTGGATGTCGGTGATGACTACGTCGAAGGGGTTCTCGGAGAAGGTTGAGATGGCGGTCAGCGCATCGCCGCACGTCACAGGCTCGAAACCCTGGACCTCGAGCAGGCGGCGGAGGATCTGGAGGATGACCGGCTCGTCGTCGACGCACAGAACGCGGGGCCGGAAGTGGCCCGACCGAGACTGGCGCGGGTCCCAGGTCATGCGGCTGCTTGCCTGCCCATCTCGCCCGCCGCGGGTGCGGAATCCGAGTCGCGCGGCGCCACCCGAGTGGCGGTCGTCGAAGGCCCGCCGCCAGACCCGGCCCCGGCCGGAGTTGCGCTCGCAGGATCCATTTCCGGGACCTGGATCGCGCCCTCGAAGGCCGCCCACGATGAGGGCAGCCCAACCGTGAAGACGGCGCCCCTGCCGGGCGTGCTTTCGACCTCGATCGTGCCGCCGTGGCCTTCCACGATCTGGCGACTCACGGACAGTCCCAGCCCTGTACGACCGCCGTTTGCGGCCCGGGTCGAGAAGAAAGGCGTGAAGATGCGTCCCTGCGTCTCCTCATCCATGCCGATGCCGGTGTCGGAGACGACCACGCAGCCTCGGTCGGCAACCTGCTCCGTAGAGACATGGAGGGTCCCGCCCTGAGGCATGGCGTCGATGGCGTTGTTGAAGACGTTCAGGAGGACTTGCTTGAGGGCGTCAGGATCCAGCTCCAGGATTGGCACGTCCCCGTAGTCGGCCACGATCGCGACGTCCGCCTCGAGGGCTCGGAAGCGGACGAGCTCCAGGGACGAGCGTGCCAAGTCGTTGAGGCTTGTCGGGATGCGTTGCGGCGCCCGTGGCCGGGCGAACTCGAGTAGAGCCTTGACGATCGTGCGAGCCCGAACCGCCTCGTCCCTGATCACAGCCGCTTCGTCATGGCGAGGATCGTCGGCCGGCAGCTCGGACAGCAGCAACTCCGCAAAACCGAGGATGCCCGTGAGCGGATTGTTGACCTCGTGGGCCACCGCCGCTGCGAGCTCTCCAACGGCCCCCAACTTCGACGCCTGAGCCAGCTGCTGTTGAACACGCTGGCCCTCGACGAGTTCGTGCCGCAGTCCGGCCATGAGAGCGTTGTTCTCCATGGCCATCGCGATCTGGTTGGCGACCAACTGAGCGAGGCTGACGAAGGTCGGCTCGATGACCCGCTCCTCGATTGGATCGATCATATGCAGGAGACCGATCCGCTGGCCGTTTTGGTCCGTGAGGCCGACGGTCAGGGAGGCCTCGATTTCCGATTCCAGGCCAGCGAAGAGCTCGCCTAGAATCTCCAACCCCACCGGCCGACCACTGGCGCTGAAGGTGGCCGGCTGGGTGCCGTCAAATCCGGACGCCTCATCGGCCATGGACCGCCGCAAGCCCACGACCGATGCCGCAAGCGGGCCATGCGCGGCGAAGACAACGGATTCAGATACGTTCTCGATCCGGACAAGTAACGAGGTCGCCCCTTCCGGGGTGATGGCAGAGAGTATGCCCAGGTAGTCGACCTGGCCCTCGCCCTTCAGGACGAGGCCCTCGCTCGCCTCGAGCACGCGAGCCAGCTCATCGGCCCTGGCCCGCTGGACCGTCTCAGCTGACGCGGCCCGATCGAGAGCGGCGTCGGTGCGAGCCTCGGCGACGCGCAGGTCACGCAAGCCGATCACCAGCATGGCTGCCACGACGACGAATCCGATGACGAGGACATCGGCCAGGAACCAGCTGCCGAGTTCGAAGGCAGCCTTCGCCGACAGGAGGCCGAAGGCGATGGCCAGCGGAGCGACGAGAACGAGCCCGACGCGGACGCCACGGGAACGGAGTCCGGGACGCGCGCCAGCCTTCGGAGCGCGTCGGGACACGGCTGGCTGATGGTTCGCTGCGACCATGATCCAACCCTACGTGTTCAACTCTCCGCCGTCATCACCAACATTGGCGATCCTCAGCTCCGTTGGACGGCGTAGAAAGGTTGATCTACTTGTTGCGCTCAGGCCTCCGCCATGAGGGCAAATCGCGATTCGAGCGCCAGGTGGCGGTGACTCCCCTAGCCAGGCGTCAGAACCCGCCCGTCCGTGTGGTCAGATGACCGATACGGGTTCCCCCGGCAGCCGCGCCCCGGTTGGAACCGGATGACGGGGCAGGTCAGCTCGACCGTCCTACATCTGCGGCGGCACGATCCACGGCGACCGCGAGCGTGTCCGCGATGCGCACCAACTCCTCATCGCTGATCACAAACGGCGGCCCCAGCAGGACAATATCGCCGTTCGTGCCATCTACGTTGCCCGTGCCGTGGTACAGCAGGAGGCCGGCGCTCCGGGCGTGGACCATGACGCCCTCGATCAGCCTGGCGCTGCGCGGAAACGGCCGGCGCGTGGCCCTATCCGCAACCAGCTCCAACCCGACGAGCAGACCGCGGCCACGGATCTCACCAACGTTGGGGTGGGCAGCCAGGCGGTCGTTGAGGAGTGCCTTCAGCCGCTCGCCCTGCGTGGCACTCGCCTCGACCAGATTCTCGGACTCCAGGATGCGCAAGACCTCGCCGGCCACCGCCGCCCCGACCGGGGAATGGCTGTAGGTGAAGCCGTGGACGAAGCCGCCACCGGCCGTGATCGTGTCGTAGACCTCGCCGCTCGCGACCGCCAGACCAAGCGGGAAGTAGCCGCCGGCCGCCCCCTTGGCCGCAGCCATCACATCGGCCCGCACGCCCCAGTGGTCCAGCCCGAACCAGCGCCCCGTCCGCCCAAAACCGGTCATCACTTCGTCCGCGACGAGCAGGATGCCATGGCGCCGGCAGACCTCAGCCACGGCCGGCCAGTAGCCGTCGGGCGGGGCCACCGCGCCCAGGGTGGCACCCACGATCGGCTCGGCCACGAACGCGGCCACTCTACCCTGCCCCGCTACGGCGATGGCCACCTCCAGTTCGGCGATCAGCTGATCCACGTCGCCGAGGGCGTGGGCCTCTGTTTCTCCCGCGCGGTAGGGATACGCGGCGCTGACGTGCTGGAAGCGGCCCAGCCAAGGCTCGTAGGGGCGGCGCAGCGGCTCGCGGCCCGAGAGGTCCAGAGCGCCCATCGAGTTGCCGTGGTAGCTCCCCCACCGGGCGATGACGACGGTCCGGTCGGGCTCGCGGCGGGCAAGGTGGTACGAGCGCACCAGCTTGAGGCAGCTCTCGATCGCCTCGGAGCCACCGCTGACCGGATAGATCGCGGGGTCGTCCACGGGGAGGTAGCGGCCGACCGCGCGGGCATAGGTCTCGAGCGGTTCGTTCGTGAAGCTCGTGCCGTGGACGTACGTGAAGGCCCGCGCTTGGCTCTCCATCGCGTCTACCACCGACTGGCGACCGTGGCCAACGTTAACGACGATCGCGCCGCCGGCCGCGTCGAGGTAGGTCCGCCCATCGGCGTCCCAGATGGTGCAGCCCTCTGCCCGAACGGCGACCGGCAGATCGCCGCCCATGACTCGCTGGAAGACCCTTCCGGTGGAGGGGCGTCCCCCACCCAGTCGATCGGCGGTGCTCATGTTCGGATTGTAGGACGCCCGACGTTTCGAGCTCCGGTGGCTCCCGAAGCGGCCGGGGCTCGCCACGCGGCCAGATCGCAAGTTCAGGCCGAAGGGCGACCGCGAGGTGACGTTCGGCACCTGGATCCATGCACACACACGATCTATTCATATATACGCATAGATCACAACCTGAGGCCACCCAGATGCCGAGTCAGTCGCCAGTCTCGTCGCAGGTCAACTCAGCCATGGTGCGCCCAACCGACGGCATCTACGGCTTGCAGGCATCCCTCCTCAAGACCCTGGCCAGCCCTCGCAGGCTCGAGATCGTCCACTACCTGGGCGAATCCGGCTCTGTCGAGGTCCGCAAGCTGGCCGAGCACTTTGGCTCGACTCAGCCCGCCATCTCGCAGCACCTGGCCGCCCTCCGAGGCGTCGGGATCGTGGAGGCCGTTCGAGAGGGTCGAGAGGTTCGCTACCAGCTGGCCGATCCGGAGATCGTGGCCGCCTGCGGGCTCATGCGCCAGGTCCTGATTCGGCGGATCGCCCGCCTTGGGGACATCGCTGCCCCGTATTCGGTCCAGGCCGTGGCCCAACCCATCGAAATCAGTCGATAGACCACCGTTACCGCCACACAGACTGGAGCAGCCCATGAGCCCTCTCGAAACGTCCGAACTGGAGACCGTCACTGCCGCCGAAATCATCGACGCTCGCGGCGCCGCGTGCCCCGGCCCGCTTCTCGAGGCCAAGAAGGGGATGGGCAAGATCGCCGTCGGCGACGTGATTGAGGTCTGGTCGAGCGACCCGGCCACCAAGTCCGACATTGGCGCCTGGGCCGGCAAGGTCGGCCACGACTTCCTGGGCGTCATCGAGGGCGAAGGCTACGACCGCGTCCTAATCCGCCGCGGCAAGTAGCGAGGCGTAGGCCGGTCGGCGCCCCCGATCGGCGGGCGGCACTTCGCCCAAGCCGGGCCTGAACATCGCAGGAGCACTCGATTGATGACCGCGCTCGCCGCCGCCTCGGTGGAAGCTGAGACCTTGACCGCCGCGCCGCGGATCCTGGTCTTCTCCACGAACAACATTTCCGACCCGGGCATAGACCTGGCCGGAAGCGCTCACTTCCACTACTCGCCCGGAGTCCGGGTTATCAGCCTGCCCTGCACCAGCGGCATTCGGCCGTCCTGGATCCTGCATGCCATCGAGCAGGGCTTCGAGGGCGTGTTCATTGCCTCTGACGGCGACGAGTGCGCGTACCTGCCCGACTGCGCCAAGCGCGCCTCCAAGATCGTGCTGGATGCCCAGAACCTGCTCAAGGCCGAGGGGCTCGCGCCGCAGCGCCTGAAGATGGCCGCGATCTGCTCGGTCTGCGCGGAGAACTTCGCCAAACACATGAACCAGTTCTCGGACGCCCTGGTCGCGCTCCGATCGACGGGAGCCAAGCGATGACTCAGTACGACGCCCTGGTCGTCGGCAGCGGCATCGCCGGCATGGAGTCCGCCCTCAAGCTCGGCGACATGGGCTACAAGGTCTTGCTGGTCGAAAAGGAGGCCAGTGTCGGCGGACGCATGATCCTGCTCAGCAAAGTCTTCCCAACATTGGACTGCGCGAGCTGCATCTCGACGCCGAAGATGGCGGCCTCAATCCACCACCCCAACGTGACCGCCCTCACGTACACCGAGGTGGATGGCATCTCTCGCGACGCCAACGGTAGATTCAGGGCCACGGTCCGCCGGAAGCCGCGCTTCGTCGACGAGGCGGCCTGCACCGGCTGCCAGCTGTGCGAAACCGCCTGCACAGTCGCTGTTCCGGACCAGTTTAACGCCGACATGGTCGCCCGCCGGGCGGCGTACATTGCCTTCCCCCAGGCCGTGCCGAAGAAGGCCGTGCTCGAGCGCGCCGGCACCTCGCCCTGCACCTACACGTGCCCGGCGGGCATCAAGGCTCATGGCTACGTCTCTCTCATCCGCAGCGGCGAGTACGAGAAGGCCTTCCAGTTGGTCCTGGACGCGACACCCCTCGTCGGCACGCTTGGCCGAGCCTGCTACGCCCCGTGCGAAGGCGATTGCAGCCGCGGCTCGCTCGAGGGCACGCTCCCGATTCGTCGCCTCAAGCGATTTGCCGCGGACCAGCACTACGCCTCGATGGCCGGACCCGGCGTCGAGGTTCCGCCGCCAAACGGCAAGCGCGTCGCCATCGTCGGCTCCGGCCCGGCAGGCCTGACGGCCGCCTGGCAGCTTGCCCGCCTGGGCTACGGCGTGAAGATCTTCGAGGCGGCCCCGGTCGCCGGTGGCTTCCTGCGGCTGGCCATCCCCGCCTACCGCCTGCCACCCGAAGTGGTGGAGCAGGACATCTCCAACGTGACTTCGCTCGGCGTTGAGATCGCCACGAACTCGCCCGTGACCGACGTGGAGGCGCTCCGCGGCGACGGTTTTGACGCCGTCCTCGTGGCGACCGGGACCCAGGCCTCGACCAGCCTTAATGTCCCCGGCGAGAACTTGGATGGCGTCGTGCCGGGCCTCAAGTTCCTGCGAGCGACGAAGCTCGGCGGGCCGCTGGATCTGAGTGGCAAGCGGGTCGTCGTCGTTGGCGGCGGCAACGTGGCCATGGATGCCGCCCGCTCCGCCGTCCGCCTCGGCACGGCCGAGACGACCGTGGCATATCGTCGCGGCCGCGAGGAGATGCCGGCCCACAAGGCCGAGGTCGACGACGCCGAACACGATGGCGTGAAGTTCAGTTTCCTGGTGGCACCGGTCGAGGTCGTCGGCGACGCCTCCGGCTCCGCCAACGGAATTGGCAAAGTCACCGGGCTGCGCTGCCAGCGCATGGCCCTGGGAGCGCCCGACGCCTCGGGCCGCCGCCGCCCCGAGTCGATCAAGGGCAGCGATTTCGTTATCCCATGCGACACCGTCCTGGTAGCGATCGGGATGGCTCCCGAGGGTTCGGCCGCCGGGGGCGCATTGCAAGTCAACAGCAACGGCACACTCGTGGCCGACAAGCGCACGCTCCA
>JANYJI010000241.1 GCA_025358525.1 Chloroflexota bacterium
GCGGGCGCGCCTGCTGGAGTACAAGCGCTTTCGCGATGCCGGCGTGGTGCTGGGCGAACGGTTCGACCGGCATCGTCTGTTCCGGCGCGATGCCGAGGTCGCGGCGAGTGCCGCGCGAGCTGGAGCACGGCCGCCGGAGCGTCCGCCACTGCCCGTCAGCCTCCTGACTAATGCTTTGGGCCGGCTGTGGCGGGTTGTCCCGGAGACGCCTCCGCCGGTCGCGATCATGGCCCGCACGATTACCATGCTGGAGCGCACCGCGGTCATCCGGGAGGCCCTGCGCAACGCGGACACATTCGTCCTGCAGGAGCTGTTGGAGGGTGTGAGTGACCGCGTCGTCGTGGCTGTCACCTTCCTGGCGATGCTGGAACTTTCCAAGCGCCGAGAGATCATCCTCGAGCAGAAAGAGCCGTGGGGTCCGATCATCGTCCACCGCCTTAACGCGACAACAGCAGAAAGCGAGAACGAGATAGACGAGAGCCTGGGTTCGTTCGCATGACCTCCGAGAGCGAGGAGTCGTTCTTCCCGGAGACCGAGTTCGTGTCGCAGGCCGAGACGCCCGTCGACGCTCGACCCGGTGAACTGACCGAGACACAGCTCGAGGCCCTGTTGTTCGTGGCCGAGCGACCGCTGAGTCGGGGCGAGATTGCTCAGCTGGCCGGCGTGGATCGCGAGACCGTGGACGCCTGCATCGGCGACCTTCAGGTCACTCTCGGCGAGCGCGGCATGCGGCTGGTTGAGTCGGGCGAGCACGTGGAGTTGGCCACAGCACCGGAAGCCGGACGCTTGATCGCCCGGTACGTTGGCGCCGACGCGCCCCGCCTCTCCAGCGCTTCGCTGGAGACGCTGGCGATCGTGTCCTACCGTCAACCCTGCACGCGAGCCACCATCGAGCGCATCCGGGGCGTCGATTCGGACTACACGATTCGCACCCTTATGCATCGCCGCCTGATCGCCGAACTCGGCCGCTCTGAGGCGCCTGGCCGGCCGATCCTCTTCGGGACGGGCTTTGACTTTCTGGAACGGTTCGGCCTGACGAGCCTGGACCGGTTGCCGCCACTCGAGCCGGAGATTGCCGAACGCCTCTTCTCCACCACGGTTGCGGAGGCGGCGGCGCCCGAGCCGGCCGGGAACCCTCGGTGGCCGGCTAAATGACTCGCGAGCGGCTCCAGAAGGTCATCGCCTCGTCCGGGGTTGCTTCCAGGCGGGGCGCGGAAGAGCTGATTCGGGCGGGCCGAATAACTGTCGATGGCCGCCCGGCGGTTATCGGCGAGCAGGTCGATTCCGAAGTCGAGATCATCACCCTCGACGGGAGGCTGCTGCCTGAGGCGCCCCGTTCGCATTCGTACTGGGCCCTCAACAAACCTGCGGGCGTCGTTTCGACCGTTCGCGATCGGCACGCCTACCGCACCGTCATGGACCTGCTGCCGCCAGAGGCAGCGTCATCACGGCTCTACCCGGTCGGGCGCCTGGACGAGCTGTCGGAAGGACTGCTGCTCCTCACCGACGACGGCGCCTGGGCGGACTTGGTGCTCCATCCCCGCTACATGGTCGAGCGCGAATACGTGATCGGCCTCGACCGGTCGATCACGAAGGCCCAGAGGACGGCTCTCCAGACAGGGATAGAGCTGGAGGAAGGCCTGGCTCGGGTCGCGCGTTTGGAAGACGTGACGCCGGCCGAGGTCCGCCAACTGGAGGCTGTACTCCAGCCGCCCCATCGAGAGTTGCGCTGGTATCGGGTCATCCTGACCCAGGGCTGGAAGCGCCAGATCCGGCGCATGTTCGAGGTCATCGGTCAGCCGGTCAGCCGGCTCGTTCGGGTCCGGGTCGGCAGTTTCAAGCTCACCGATCTGCGGGCAGGTGAGTCGCGTCGGCTGAAGATGCACGAGGTTCGCCAGCTCGCGGCATGCGCCCACCGCGAGACGTCGGAGGAGTAAGCCGCGAGCTCGCGCGACCTCGCGCGACCTCGCGCGACCTCGCGCGGCTGCGGCGCGGGGCTGCTGCGGCGCGAGGCTGCTGTGACGCTTGGCGCTGCGGCGCCTACCACTTCGTCGACCACGGTATCCTGCAAGGCGTGACTACCGACCGCGACACCGTCGCCACGCAAACCCCGTCGAGCGGTCTCGTCGTCGCGCTCGATGGCCCCGGCTCCAGTGGCAAGAGCACCGTCGGGGCCGAGGCCGCCTGTCGACTCGGCTACCGCTTCTGCGATACGGGCCTGCTCTATCGGGCTGTCACGTGGCTGGCTCTTCAGCGCGGCGTCGTTCCAAACGACGTGGCCGCACTCGTGCCGCTTGTCGCCGAGGTGCAGCTCGTGCCCGACTCGCAGGGGCGGTTGTGCCGCGTCCGCGCCGGCGGTCGGGATGTCACGACCGAGGTTTGTGAGGCGGCCGTGGATCGGGCTGTCTCCGACTACTCGAAGGTTCCGGAGTTGCGTTCGGCCCTCGTCGCCTTACAGCGCGGGATCGCCGCCAGTGGCGGGATCATTATGGCCGGCCGCGACATCGGGACCGCCATCCTGCCCGACGCGCCGGTCAAGATTTACCTCGATGCCTCGGCTGAGGAGCGGGCCAAACGGCGGGCGGCGCAGCGCAAGACGACCGATGCGCTCGAGGCGGCCCAGATCCTGGCCGACCTTCGACGTCGCGACGCCATCGACACCAATCGCGAGACGGCGCCGCTTCGGCCGGCGCCGGACGCGCTGGTCATCGACACCGACGGCAGGAGTTTCGAAGAGACGGTGCAGGCAGTCGTGGCGACGATCCGGGCTGCCGCCGGAAGAGCGGCTCAATCTCAGGCTGGCGGAGGTGGCAGTGGTCGGTAAGGGGCTTCCGTTCTTTCCGCGCTTCACTGCCGCAGTTCTTCGAATAGCGGCCGCCTGCACAACTCGGGTTGCCATCGAGGGGCTTGAGAACATCCCTGACTCGGGCCCGGTTCTGATCATTTGCAACCACTGCTCCAATGCGGACGGGATGCTGCTGCTCGCCTATGTCGTGCCGGCGTTGGGGCGCCCGATGGGCTGGTTGGGCAAAGCTGAGGCCCTGCGCTGGCCGCTCTTCGGTTGGGGAATGCGCCAGAACGGAGTCTTTGGCGTCCGACGCGGAGCCGGCGACCTCGAAGCCTTCAAGCTGGCCAAGTCCGTGCTCGACAATGGTGGCGCGCTCGCCATCTTCCCCGAGGGGACGCGCTCGCCCAATGGCGCCCTGCAAGAGGCCAAGGAAGGAGCCACGGTCCTGGCCGTGCGCAGTGGGGCACGGATCCTGCCCATCGCGATCACCGGCTCGCAGCGGTTCTGGGCCAAGGGTAAGCGGCTGCCTCATCCGGGTCGTCGGATGAGCGTAAGGGTAGGGGAGACGTTCACACTCTCGATGCCGAAGGGCGGCGATCGCCGCGAGCGGCTACGCCTCGCGACGGTTGACCTGATGCGCCACGTCGCGGAGATGCTCCCACCCGAGCAGCGCGGCGTTTACGCTGAGGCGGTCGGGCCGACGAAGGCGGGGATGGAGAATGTCAGGTAGGCCGCTCGACAGGGTATGCGGTGGTGCCGGCGCATGCACCAATGGATCGCCGGTGCCCGGTTCTCGCGCGTGGCGTGGGATACTCAAGCGCAATGGGTAACGTTCGAGAGGTCCGGATAGCGCGCCGCACGGGTTTCTGCTACGGAGTGCGCGAGGCGATCGACAAGGCCAAGGAAGCCGCGGCTGCCGGCAAGCGGACGCACACGCTCGGCCAGGTCGTCCACAACGAAGGCGTCATCGCCCAGCTCCAGGCCCAGGGCATCGAGACCGTCGACACCCTGGACGAGGTGACGTCGGGGGCGGCTGTGGTCATCAGAGCCCACGGCGTGCGACCGGAGGTCCTCGCCCGAGCCGAGGCCCGCGGCCTCGAGGTCATCGACGGCACGTGTACCTGGGTGATCCAGGAGCAGCGCGAGATCAAGCGCCTCGTCGACGAGGGCTACTCGATTGTTCTGCTGGGGACGCCCCGCCATCCCGAGGTCATGGGCCTGCTTGGCTTCGCCCCGGACACGCTCGTCGTTGATGAGGAAGAGGACTGGGAGCAGATCCCGCGGCGCAAGAAGATGGCCCTGCTCAGCCAGAGTACCCAGCCGCCCTGGAAGTTTGAGAAGCTCGCAGCCTTCATGGTCGGCCGCTGCCACGAACTCAAGATCGTCAACACAGTTTGCCCGGTCACAATTCGGCGTCAGGAAGACACGGTCGAGGTAGCCCGCGAGGTCGATCTCATGGTCGTCGTCGGCGGACGGTCGAGCGCCAATACCAAGGAGCTGACCCGGTTGTGCGGGATCGTCGGAACCAGGGCGATCCAGATCGAGTCCGAGGAGGATCTGACCGATCCGGCCCTCTTCGCCGACGCTTCGGTGGTGGGTGTGACGGGCGGGACCTCCACGCCGATCGAGGATCTGCGCTGCGTAGCGGAGCGGATCTTGCGGGTGGCTGGCACGCCGGATGCCGCCGCCCGGGCCGAAGAGCTGGCCACTGCCTCGCTCGCTGCGGCCGCTACGCCCGCCGGCCGGACGACATCTCTGCCGGAGATGGTGGTCGGATAGGTCGGGTCGGGCGTCATCGGTCCTGACAGCCCTGATGGCCTGGCCTAGAGCCGTGTCTGATGCCTGTTTGGCCGAGTTGCCGGCCCCGCACAAGCGTCAAGCGCGCGATCGGCCATAATCCCCAGGTGACCTCACTTCCCATCGTCGCCGTCGTCGGTCGTCCGAACGTCGGCAAGAGCACCCTCTTCAACCGCATCGTCGGCCACCGAACCGCCGTCGTCGAGGACCGGGCCCGCACCACGCGCGACCGAATCTACGGCGATGCCGATTGGAATGGCCGCCGCTTCATCGTCGTCGACACGGGCGGCCTCGAAATCCATCCTGGCGACTTCATCGAGGAGAAGGTCCAGGAGCAGGCCCGCCTGGCCATCGCTGAGGCTGACGTCATCGTCCTGGTAGTCGACTCGATCGCCGGTCTCACGCCCTCTGACATGGAGGCCGCCGACCTTCTGCGCACAGCCAAGGCCCCAGTGCTTGTCGCGGCAAACAAGGCCGACAACGATAAACGTGAACTGGAGGCCGCCGAGTTCTACTCGCTCGGCTGGGAGGAGACCTACGCCATCAGCGCGGCGCATGGTCGCGGCGTGGCCGATCTTCTCGACGCCATCGTCTGGGCTCTGCCGCCGGAAAGCGAGAAGGAGATCGCTCGCAAGCGCCGTCAGGCCGAAGCCGACGAATGGGCGCGCGACATGGCAGCGGGCATGCTCTCGCGGATCGGTGAAGGCGATGCCGAGGCAATCGAACTGGGCGGTGAGGGCGGCCTGGATCCGGCGATGGAGATCGAGGAGGAAGGGGCCGGGGTTTCAATCGCGCTGGTGGGGCGGCCGAACGTCGGCAAGTCGAGCCTGCTGAACTCGCTATTGGGCGAGGACCGAGCCATCGTCAGTGACATCCCGGGCACTACTCGAGACGCCATCGACACGCACCTCCAGTGGGGCCGGACCGAAATCGTCCTGATCGACACGGCCGGCATCAGGCGGCCCGGAAAGGTGTCCAGGGGCCCGGACGCGGCGCGCTACTCGACATTGCGGGCCCTCAAGGCGGTGGATCGGGCCGACGTCGCCATCCTCGTCATCGACGCCTTCGAGGGTCTGACCGCCCAGGACGCCCACGTCGCCGGGTTCGTCGCCGAAGAGGGCCGGGGGCTGGTGGTCGCCCTCAACAAGTGGGACCTGCTCGAGGAGAAGACCGATCGCACCTTCGACGAGGTCGTGGACGCGATGCGCCGTCAGGTGCCGTTCCTCGACTTCGCCCCGTTCGTGTCGATCAGCGCCAAGACAGGTCAGCGCGTGGGACGCGTGCTGGAGCTGGCAGTCGACGTCTGGGGCGAGCGCCGCAAGCGCATTCCCACGCCCGAACTGAACCGCGTCATTCGTGCCGCATCCCTCCGCCAGCCACCGCCCGCGGGCAAGCTCGGGCCGCCCAAGATCTTTTACGCGACCCAGGTGGCCGTGGCTCCACCGACGTTCGTATTCTTTGCCCGCCACGCCGACCAGGTGCATTTCAGCTACCAACGATTTCTGGAGAACCAACTTCGAGCGGAGTTCGGCTTCGATGGCTCACCCATCAAGCTTTTCTTCCGCGAGCGGGCGAGCGGGCGATCCTCACAGCCAGAGAGTCGCGGCCTGGCAAAGGGCGGACCGACCAAAGGCCGCTCCAGTTCGTCCGGTCGCCAGACGCGCAAGGGAGTCAGCAGCTCCAAGCGCAGCACGCTTGGCCAACGCAAGCCTCAGGCCTAAGCCCGGGCGGCAGCCACGGGGCGGCAGCGACAGTGGCGCCGTCTGGTATTCTTGCGGGCGTCGGGGCGTGGCGCAGCCTGGTAGCGCACCTGAATGGGGTTCAGGAGGCCGAGCGTTCGAATCGCTCCGCCCCGACCATCTACTGGCTCGGAGGCCGCAAGAGGCTGTCCGGTTTACACTCGGGTTGGATCCTCGGCCTGCAATCGCGGTCGGGTCCGCACGCCGGGATGATCACATGGCTTCCGAGATAACCGACGCCGCGACCAACGGGCCGACCAACGCCCCCACGCTGGACGAGCAGCAGCTCCGCGGCTTCAACGACATGGACTCGGTCAGCTTTCGTGCATCTGCCCACGCCGCCGTGGAGATCATGGCCGACTACCTTGAGGGGCTTCGCGATCGGCCGGTAATGCCTCAGATCGAGCCTGGATCCATCCGTCCTCTCCTTCCGGCCGCTGCCCCTGAGACCCCAGAGCCGATCGGCGACATCCTGGCCGACTACCGGCGCCTGATCGAACCGAACGTGACGCACTGGCAGCACCCGCGCTTCCTGGGCTACTTCGGCAGTTCTGCCTCCGGCCCCGGAATCATCGGTGAGATGCTCACAGCCGTCCTCAATGCAAACGTGATGCTGTGGCGGACCAGCCCGGCCGGCACCGAACTCGAGCAGGTCGTCGTGGATTGGCTGCGCCAGGCTATTGGTCTGCCCGGCGAGTTCGACGGCCTCCTGACGGATACCGCCTCGACATCGTCAATGCTGGCCATCGCTGCCGCTCGCCAGGCGGCCGGTGTGGAAGCCTCGGCGAAGGGCATCGCGGGCCGCAGCGACGTGCCGCAGATGCGCGTATACGCTTCGGCCGAGGCGCACTCATCGATAGAGAAGGCATGCATGACGCTCGGCCTGGGTCAGGCCGGTCTGGTCAAGATTCCGACCAACGATCGTTTCGAGGTGCGCATCGATGCCCTGGAGGAGGCCATAGCGGCCGACAGGCAGGCCGGCCTTCTGCCGATCGCACTCGTCGGCACGATCGGGACCACGTCAACCACATCGGTCGACCCGATAGCCGAGATGGCCCACATCGCCAGGCGCGAGGGACTGTGGTTCCACGTCGATGCCGCCCACGCCGGTGCCGTGGCCATGCTGCCGGATTTGCGTGAGCCGTTCCGGGGCTGGGAAGAGGCCGACTCGGTCGTCACCAACCCTCACAAGTGGTGGTTCGTGCCGGTCGATGCGTCGCTGCTGTTGACCAGGCGCATGGACGTGCTGCGGGACACCTTCAGCCTGGTGCCGGAGTACTTGCGCACCCTGGATCGCGAGGGTCCGATGCGCGACTACAACGAGTACACACCAACGCTCGGGCGGCGCCTCCGGGCTCTCAAGATCTGGATGCACCTGCGCTACTTTGGTCTGGAAGGCTTGCGTCGGCGCATCAGACATCATCTCGAGATGGCCGCCCGGCTGAAGTCGTGGATCGAGAATCATCCCGACTTCGAGCTGATGGCGCCGGTTCCGTTCTCGCTTATCTGCTTCCGATATCGCCCCGCGGCGCTCGCCGGACGGGAGTTCGAGTC
>JANYJI010000032.1 GCA_025358525.1 Chloroflexota bacterium
GAAGATGACGACGTGCTGGATCTCACGCTCTTCGGCTTCGATGAGGAGCCAGCCGCGGCGAGACTATTCGGTCAACTTCGGTTGAACGGCGCTGGCGAGCTCATCCGGTCACGATTGAACAGCCAGACTCCTGAGGAAATCCTCACAGAGACCAGAGATGGATTCGACCGCCGGCACGCCTTTTACAAGGCCCTCCGTGCCCAGCTGGACCCTTGGCTCAAGCCATTCGTTGACACAGAACGCCAGAGGCTAGGAAGCAAACCCTCTGCCCTTTCGGCGGAAACGCGTCGTCGCCATGAGCGCGCTTTCGATCGGCTGAACATGCTTGCCAAGCAGTTGCTGGGCCAAACGAGCGGACCGGGCCCCGGCCCTTCCCCGGCCGCTCTTCACACTGACGCCGCGATGGAGTTTCGGCAGAAGAGAGCCTCCATCCGGACTGGCTCGTCTCGGACTCTGCAGCTCCTGGTGAACACGCTTCAGGTGCCAGTGGGCAGCCATGTCAGCGTTGTGTCAGACGACGGCCACATCGTCTATCCCATCGATCCGGTCCTCGAAGTGCCGGAACCTCAGGGCAGCGAGCCGACCGTGGCCCTACCTGTGCGACTCGAAGGCGTTGGGCCTGGGGACATTGCGGTCCGCGCTGTGGCCGACTCGGCGACCGCAGCGGTTGACTGTTCGGTGCTCGAAGAGGACTTGCCTGATCTCACGTCCGGCGTGGCGTTCTGGCCAGATGCCCTGGAGCTGCGCGACGGCGAACGAGGCCACTTGGTGCTCTACGCCTGTCAATGGCCGTGTGAAAGTCCCCACTTATGGCCAGGAAAAGTCCCCACCCCGGATGGCCGTTTAGGGCTTCGGCGGCGGTCCACCTCCTCGGGTTCGAGCTTCGCGCATCCGGAACGAATCGCCGCTCGTGACGACTGTGACCGAGTGATGCAGAAGGCGGTCCAGCATCGCCACGGCGGTCGAATGTTCGGGCAGAAACCGACCCCATTCCTCGAATGGCCAATGGGACGCGATTCCGAGACTGCGCCGCTCATAAGCCGCGGCCACGAACCGGAATAGGAGCTGGGAGCCGGTGTCATCGAGCGGTGCGAAGCCAAGTTCGTCGATCACGATCAGATCCGCCCGCAGCAGACCATCGATGAGCCGGCCGACGCTGTTGTCGGCAAGGCCGCGATAGAGCGTCTCCACGAGCGCTGCCGCGCCGAAGTAGCGGACCCGCCGGCCAGCTCGGATGGCCGCCTCGCCCAAGCCGATGAGGCAGTGGCTCTTGCCGGTGCCTGGCGGTCCGACGAGGACGACGTTCTCGGCCGCGGCGATCCATTCGAGCGACGCGAGATAGTCGAAGGTGGCCTGTGGGATCGAACTCTCGGCCACCTTGAACTCTTCGAGCGACTTGGCCACAGGGAAGCCTGCCAGCCGGCGACGGTTAGCCTCGTTCGCCTGATCGCGGGCCGCGACTTCGGCATCGACCAGGGTCCGGAGCAGTTCATCTGGAGCCCAGCGCTGAACCTTGGCGGTCTGGAGGACCTCGGGCGCGAGTGAGCGCATGGCCCGCAGCTTGAGGCGACGCAACCCGAGCTCGAGATCCGGTGCGAGGGCCGGTGCCTCGGGTGCCGTCATCGGGCCGACTCGATGGCATAGGCGGACAGCGGTCGGACCGGCACTGAAGGCAGCTCGATCGCGAGACGCTCACCAGCCGCTCGGATGACTGGCGTTCCGGTTCCTGCGGCCAGGATCGAACGGACATCGGCTGCGCCATAGCGGCGGAATGCGAGTGCCCGCTCCAGGGCCGCCACCAATGCCTCGGTGCCATGAGCGCGTCCGAGATCGGCGATGGCTGCGAGCCCTTGCCCCAGACGAGGTGTCCCCGACGCGGCGGCGGCACGCAGAAAGGCCTCAGCCACCGGACCCAATGAGCAGAACGCAATCTCGGCGTCACTGCGCGGCCTGATTGCCCGAACCGGCTCGTGGGCTGCTCGGCCATAGTGGTGGTCAAGAAGGCTCAACTCACCGGGACCCACGATCCGATGTCGGGCGACCTCTCTTCCGCGAACGCTGATGACGAGCTCGCCGGCACTGACCGCGAGTTCGACCCCTCGGCCGATCAGATCTCCCGGAACGCTGTATCGGGCACAGCCATATCGGATCGTCCGCAGGCGATCGACCTTGCGAACCGCGATCGGTGCCACTGCCGGCCGGAGCGACGGCAGCGGCCGCAGAACCGCACGCTCGGCCACGAGGCGGACATCGGGCATCGCGATGATCTCGGAGTGGATCCGGCCGTTCACCTCGGCACACCAGTTTCGGGCCGACTCGTTGGCCGCCTCGATGCTCGGCCAGCCACCCGCGGGGATCACAAGATCGCTTTTGGCATAGCCCACGAGGTTTTCGACGATGCCCTTGGACTCAGGGTCGGCGGCCTCGCAGAAGTCTGGTCGAAAGCCATAGTGAGCGGCGAAGGCGACGTAACCCGGAGCCGGCACGACGACATTGGCCACGACTCCACCCTTGAGGCAACCCATCCGATCGGTCAGCACAACCGCGGGCACGCCACCGAGGATCTCGAAGCATTCGGCAAGCAGGGCCAGGGTCGTGGCCTGATCCTCGTGCTCGGCGAAGCGGACGAACCGAACCCGGCTCCAGGCGAGAACGGCGCAGAAGACGTGGAGCTTGCCTTCTTGGCCCCAGTCGATGGCCAGATGCTCGCCGGGCACCGGAGCCCAGGGCCGATACACGCGCCGCCGGTGCCGCCAAGAGGCTTTGGCCTCGGCCACCGCTCGGCGCAGATGGCGTGGTGAGCCGCCATAGCCGGCAGCTCGGCAAGCTGGCATCAGACGCTTGGCGCTGATCCGGCCATCGCTGGCGCGGACTCTCTCGGCGATCAGGCCGGCCAGCGCGTCGGTGATCTTGGGTCTTGGTGGCCGCTCGGCCGGCATCACGTTTCGGCGCTCGATCACCCGGCGGACGGTCTTGTGGGTGGTCCCGCACAGGGCCGCTGCGGCCCGGAAGCTGCCGAGCTCGTTGTATGCAGACACGATGTCCAACTGGTCCCTCGCTGACTTCACAATGGGTGTCCCTCGGGGCTGACGTTGACGGGGTGAACACCGTCATGGTCATTCCCCGGGGGATCTCCCGGTGGCTCTAGATCAGTTCGAGGGTGGGGACTTTTACACGGCCACCAGTGGGGACTTTGTCATGGCCACGGACACGCCTCCGCCGGTTCCTCGAGATAGGGCAGAGAACGATGCACGCCGATCTATGCGATCAGGGTCGCCTCGTTGAGATCTCTGGCTTCGATGAACATGAAGCCACCGAGCTTGATCTCGGAGAGCACGCTGCATCTGCAACCATCGCAGGAGTCGTGCGGCCCGTGTTCCCGCAAGTTGAGGCCGAGAAGACTCGGCTGAGACCTGTGGCTAGGTGCCGGCCGCCTCACGACACTGGCGGGCAGCGGCCACCATATCGCCGACCTGCCGCTCGATCTCATCCCAGCTGCGGGTTTTGAGGCCACAGTCAGGATTGACCCATAGATCGGCCGTCTCCATGAAACCAAGGAAATGCTCCAGCCTATCTTTCATGACCGCAGTCCCCGGGGTATGCGGCGAGTGCACGTCGAAAACCCCAGGACCGATCTGGAGGTGACCGTCGCCAAACAGCCCGTAGAACTGGCGGATGTACGAGTCGTCCTTGGAGCGAGAGAACTCGATCGAGGCAACGTCCACGCCGGCGTTGTCCCACAGTGGCACGATGTCGCCGAAGTCTCCGTAGCACATGTGGGTGTGCATCTGTACCTGGGCGGGCTGGCTGAAGACCTGGTTGAGCGCCACTCGTACCCCGCGGGCGTAAACGGCGCGCCGGTCTTCGGCGTCGTCGGTCGGCAGTGGCCAGCGTTCACGCACCGCCGGCTCATCGACCTGGATGATCCGAGCGCCGGCCTCGACCAGATGCACGATCTCCTGCGCGATCGGATGCGCGACGGCCCAGAAGAGCCGATCGTCACCGACGCCGGGTGGCCGGAAGCTCCAGTTCACGACGGTGACCGGGCCGGTGAGCATTCCCTTCACCGGCTTGGCGGTGGCGGCCTGGGCCAGTTGCCATTCACCGACCGTCATGGGCTCTGAGATGGTGGGAGGTGCGGCCAGGATCGGCGGACGGATGCACCGACTCCCGTAGGAAAGGACCCATCCATGGCGAGTGGTGAGAAAGCCGTCCATCCGGGCCGCGAAGTACTCGACCATGTCGGTGCGCTCGAACTCGCCGTGGACGAGGACGTCGAGCCCCATTCGTTCTTGCCAGGTGACCGAATCGGTGATGAGTGTGGCGATCCCGGCATCGTAGGTCGCGCGGTCGATCTCGCCACGATCGAGCTGGGCGCGCAGACGGCGTACATCGCCGGTCTGCGGGAGCGAACCGACGGTGGTGGTCGGGTAGGGCGGCAGACCCAGGTCGGCCTGTGCGGCACGGCGGGCCGCACGCGCGGTGCGTGGTCGGAGCTCGCCGATCGCCGGCCACACTGCGGCAGGCGGCTCGGTCGTCGTCGGTGCCGGGCCGCCGCTCAGTGCCGCCGCCCAGGTGGAGAGGGTCCGGGCCTTCTCGCGCGCGAACTGGAAGCCGCGCGTCAGCTTCTCGCCCTCGACTGTGTACGGCAGGAACATCAGACTGGTCGATGGGACGAGGCGCAGAGTGCGCCCGTCGTCGGCGCCGCCCAGTGCCTGGCGGACCGGATCGAACTGATCCGGCCATACGCTGCGACCGTCCATCACCGCCACGACGTGCTCCGGCTGGGCGTTCCAACCGGGCGTTCCGCGCAGATCGGCCACACGATCGAGCGGCACCTGCACTGAGTAGCCGCGAGCGCCGAGTGCGTGGAGCGTCGAGGCGGAGGCTGCACCGAACTGGACCGTGACCAGTGGGTGCGCCCCGTCGCCAGGCTCGCCGAGGGCATCATATGCCGCATCGCGGAGGGCCTCGTCGGCGGGATCCAGCCGCATCCCCAGGCACGGCTCATCGAACTGGAGGCGGAACCCATTCGACTGCGAGCGCACCCACGCACCCATCGCCACCCCAACGGCACGCCCGAGGTCGGTCGCATCGAGGAGGGCGTGTTTGCTAAGCCGGACGAAGCTGTAGGGTCCAAGGATCGGCCAGATGATGTCGCCATCCGGGAGCGGCTCGCGCCACGACATCGGGCTCAGGCGCTCAGGGAGGTGATCCAGCTCCGGCACGACGTAGTGGTAGTTCGTGTCGAACCACTTCGTCATCTCCCACGCCTCACGCTCAGCGGTGCCTCGCGCCAACGCGGTCAGCAGATCGAACGAGGTGCCGTCCAGATCCGCCGGTCGGACGCCCAGCATCAGGGCCGTCTCGAGCACCTCGTCGTACAGGAAGAAGTCGTCGACCGCAGAGCCGATCGCCTCACGCTGCTCAACAAGGTGCGACCGACGGAGCTCGTCGACCCGCTCGGCGAACGCATCGGCTGCCAGACGCCCGGACCATATGCGTTCGAGCGCCCACTTGAGCTCACGGTTTGGCCCGATGCGCGGGTATCCGATCAGCTGCGCGACAACATGCATGGTATGTATCCGTGCGGGGGGACTACGACCGCCACGCGTTCAGCGTCGCGGGGAAACGGATCAAGCCGCACCGGCATCAACTCGTCGCCCCTTCGCCGTCGAACCACGGAATCTCCCCGCCCCACTCCGGACATTCGAGCGCCAGGAACCGAAGCCAGGCAGCAGTCTCGGCGGGCGCGATCAGACCGCCGGCCTCAAGCGCAAACGAGCCCGCCCGGGGCGCCCCGAAGCGATCCACGACGATCAGGGCCGCGAAGCCGGGAGGCTCGTCAAGCGCGCCGGCCACGGCAGATTTCCAAGCCCCTGCCGCGTCGGCAAGGATCGTCACGTCCTCTGTGATCTCCTGTCGCCAGTGAGCTGCGGCCTCCGGTTCGCTCCGCACGACGACGATTGGGACGGCTTCCGCTTCGGCGAGAGCTTCGCACTGCTTCGCGAGCCGCTTCGCATACCCATAGCAAGCGAGGCAGGTGGCATCGTGCGCAAAGAATATCGCCGCCGGATGCCGTCCCTTGATCGACTCTAAGGAGAAGGAGTTACCGCCGACCGAAGGCAGGATCCAAAGAGGTAGTGGAGACGATGCGCGGGACCCGTGGTACTCGGTGGCGACCGGAGGGTTGACGGGGTAGCCGGCAGCCGCCACAAGGTCGTCGAGCTCTTGGAGGCTGGGCTCGACGGCGATCAACGCCCGGTCGCCGAAGACCAGCGTTGGCGTCCTGGGTCGACCGCGCTCAAGTTCGGACAGCCGATCTCGTGCCGCGGGATCAAGGTCGACATCTATCTCCCGAAAAGGAACGCCCAGCGCACGTAGACGACTGCGCGTGACGGCCGTGTCTTCGCAAGTTGCCGCGCCGTACATGAGCAGAGCGTCGGGTCCGGCCAGTTCACGGACATCGGCGATCGGTCCTCGAATAGGGTCGGCCAATCCTTGAGTCTTCATGTTGCCATGCTCCGCTACAGGTCCTTGCTGCCATATGTGAGCCGGCGACGTGGGGTGAGCGCGGCCGACTCTACGAATGTTCATGCCGATCTCCGCTTCGATGACCAAGCAAAGCCTCCAAATGAGGCTGTCTACCTGGAGCGGCCCGGAGAGCGGTCATGGCAGTGCAATCTCGGGATCAGCCACCGAGCGTCTCCTCAGGTGTGCCAGGCATAGGGCGGGCTCGACGAAGGGTTCCAGGCTTATGGCATCGAACGGGGCGTCTAGCTCTCGGAGGATGCCGCGCATCAGCCCCAGGTGGACCTTGCAAATCACGTTCCCCGGGTCGCGCGTCAACGTCCCGAACGGGCAGTGGCTCAGCTGGATCGGCTGGCCTTCGATCGCGGGCGCCTCCGGAGCGAATCCAGCCTCGTCGAGCAGTTCGACAAGCCGATCCATGGCGTCGGTCGTGGGCGCCGAATCCGTCTCCTCGTGTGCCAATGCCCGGCCCCAGCGCTCACCGGCCGTCAGCGCCTCGCGAATGCCGTCGGGTGAGCGGCGGAGTTGCTCGGCGAGCACGCGGGCGAGGGTTTTGTACGCCACTGGGTCCTGCTCGTCCGATCCCGGCTCTGCTGCGTAGCGGAGGGCGGGCCGACCCTTGCCGTGCGGCGGCGCACCATCGCGCACGGCCAGCCCCGCTTCCACGAGCTGGTCTAGATGCTGCCGGGCCGTATTCGGGTG
>JANYJI010000043.1 GCA_025358525.1 Chloroflexota bacterium
GCGCGACGCACCACGAAACCGAAAGGGATAGGCAATACCGATGGCACTGAGGGATCCGCTCAGTCTTCGCGAGGTCCGGCAGATGTCCGGCGCGGCCGACACGATCCTGCTGACCGCGACTCGCAACGCCGATCTCGAGACACCGATCGGCGCCTTCATGCGCTTCGACGACGGCGGCCCGGCCTTCCTGCTCGAGTCCGTAGAGGGCGGCGAGCGGCTTGGCCGCTTCTCGTTCCTTGGCGTCGGCCCGCGGCGTCTCCTGACGGTTCGCGACGGCAAAGCCACGATCCAATCACGGCCGGTGGGCGTGACGGAGTTCTGCCCCGACCTGCCGACTGAGACGTTCGACGTTCCGGACCCGCTTGCTGCCCTTCGCCACTTCATGCCGAAGCGGCGCATCCTGCCCTCGGGCGACACCCCGCGGTTCCCAGGAGGTGCTGTCGGCGCTCTCGCCTACGACGCCGTTTCGACCTTCGAGGCGACGGTGCCGCTGCCGACCCGCGACCCGACCGGTGTCCCGATGGCCGCATTTCAGGAGACTGACCTCGTCCTGGTCTTCGACCATCTGACCCACACGCTGTCTGCGGTGGCCGCGCTTCACACCGAAGGCCCGGACATCGAAGGTCGATACGCGATCGCCGAGCGGGCCGTCTTCGAGGCCCTCGAACGAACCGGCCGGCCGACTGAGTCCGAGCTGGCCGCACTGACCCGCCGGAGTCGGGCCGAGTCAACTGAGGGTCCCGAAGTGACCACTCGACCGGTGGGCCTCGACCCGATCGAAGTCAGCATGAGCCGCGATCGATATGAATCCGAGGTCCGAAATGCCAAGGAGGCGATCGCCGCCGGCGAGGCCATCCAGATCGTGGTCGCGCGCCGACAGACGTTCGAGCGCCCAGTCGTCGCGAGCCAACAGGGCGGGCTTGGGCAGAGGCTCGACGAAGTCTCCATCTACCGAGCACTGCGACGCGTTAACCCCAGCCCGTACCTCTTCTTCGTGCGGATGCCGGAATTCTCCGTCGTCGGGGCGAGCCCGGAACTGCTCGTCCGGGTCGAGGGCGATCGCATGACTACGCACCCGATCGCCGGCACGAGGCCGCGCGGAGCCACCCCTGCCGAGGACGACGCCCTGGCCTACGACCTGCAGCGCGATCCCAAGGAGCGAGCCGAGCACGTCATGCTCGTGGACCTGGGCCGCAACGACCTGGGCCGGGTCGCGCGCGCCGGCACGGTGGCTGTGACCAAGTACATGGAGGTCGAGCGCTACAGCCACGTCCTCCATCTCGTGAGCCATGTGGAGGCGCGCCTCAAGCCCGGCTGCGACTCCCTCGACGCCCTGCGCAGCATCTTCCCGGCCGGAACGCTCTCGGGCGCGCCGAAGGTTCGGGCCATGCAGCTAATCGCGGAGGCCGAAGGCGAGAGGCGCGGCCTGTACGGCGGCGCCGTGGGCTATCTCGGCTACGACGGCAATCTCGATACCGCGATCACGATCCGCTCCGCTGTCCTCAAAGATGACCTGATCCACCTGACCGTGGGGGCGGGTATCGTGGCCGGCTCGGTGCCGGAGCGCGAGTTCGAGGAGACCGAGCACAAGGCCGGGGCGGTCAAGCGGGCCATCGAGCTGGCCATCGCCGAAGCCACCGACCAGTCCACGGCAGCTGCGGGGATTGGCGCGACCTCGCCCGTCGGCGCCGCCGACGCCACGGCTGGTTCTGCTTCGTCGGCGGCTGAAGCCGCAGCTTCACCTCTGGAGGCGTCCCGATGATCCTCATGATCGACAACTACGACTCCTTCACCTTCAACCTCGTTCAGGCCCTCGAGGCGGCCGGGGCCGAGGTCCGCGTAGAGCGCAACGACGCCATCGATCGGGCTGGCATCGAAGCTCTGGCTGACGACCCGGTGGCTAATCTGCGAGGCATTGTCGTGTCGCCGGGGCCCGGCAACCCAGATTCGGCGGGCGTGTCGATGGACGCGGCCAGAGTCGCCGTCGAGCGCAAGGTTCCGCTCCTCGGCGTGTGTCTCGGCATGCAGGCCATGGCCCAGGCCTTCGGAGCCACGATCCGCCGGGCCCCCACCTTGGTCCACGGCGAGGCCTCGAATGTCCGCCACGATCAGAAGGGCCTTCTGGCGGGGATGCCCTCGCCGTTCTCCGCGGCCCGATACCACTCGTTGAGCGTGGCCCCGGAAACGCTGCCGTCGGATTTCGTGGTGACTGCCCGAACCGAGGGCGACTACGTGGTCATGGGCATTCGGCACCTCCACGCGCCGGTCGAGGGCGTGCAGTTCCATCC
>JANYJI010000075.1 GCA_025358525.1 Chloroflexota bacterium
GCCGCGGGCCACACGACGACCAACGAGTGCGGCTGGCTACTCGCCGGCCGTCTCACCGCCCTTGGCGGTGCCGGCGCCGGCTTCCGGAGCTTCGGCGACGGCGGCCGACTTGCGGCGGGCGGGGGCGCGCTTCTTTGGCGCAGGAGCCTCGCCCGCAGGAGCCTCGCCCGCAGGAGCCTCGCCCGCAGGAGCCTCGCCAGCAGGAGCCTCGCCCGCAGGAGCCTCGCCATTCACGGCCCCACCGACGGCAGTATCGCCCTCGGCAGCGACGGGCTTGCGGCGGCCTCGACCCGTGGATCGGGTCTTGGTAGCCAGAGATTCGGCGCTCTCGATGACCACATCGCCCGCATCACGCGGGGCTTCAGCGCCGGCGGCAGTATCGCCCTCGGCAGCGACGGGCTTGCGGCGGCCTCGACCCGTGGATCGGGTCTTGGTGGCCGTAGCTTCGGCGCTCTCGATGACCACATCGCCCGCATCACGCGGGGCTTCAGCGCCACGCCTGGCAGCGCCGCTCCTGGCAGCGACAGCTGGCACCTCGCTTGAGCCCGCGGTCGGCCGGCTCAGCTTGGTAGACAGCTGGGCCCGCAGCAGCTCCTCGAGCTCCGGCGGGACATCGCTCCACGGCTCGTTCGCATCTCGACCACCGCCACGAGGAGCGCCGCCGCCGCGCTGGGGCTGAAGCGGACGCGCCGGCCGCTCGTCGCGGCGTCGCTGAGGCTGAGGCTGAGACTGGGACTGAGGCTGAGACTGGCGCGCCGGCTCCGGGTAGCGGGACGACGATGACGCCCCGCGACCAAAGCGTTCCCGGTCGACAGCGGAGGCATAGGCGCTCCGGACTCCACGTCCGCCACCGCCACCGCCTCCGCCGCGGCCACCGCGGCTAGCGCCGCGACGGCGCTCGGCGAGTAGGTATTCGGGGATCTCGGGCTCGGCGTAGTCATCTTCGTCCGAAGATGCTGGGGCCAGGCGCTCCGTCCGTGCGGGCCGACCGGCCATGCCAATCTGCGAGTCCCACACCGACCCGAACTGGTTGGATCGCGCGGTCCGCGTCACGGACGTGTTGCCTTCCTCGGCTTCGCCCTCGGCGGCCTGGGCGGGCTCGTGAGGCTGACCCTCGGCGGACTCGCGGGGCTCGGCGGACTCGCCGGCCTCACCGGCCTCGCCGAACGTTTCCTGGGACCGTCCATGGCCTCTGCCACGACCACCGCGGCGACGCCGGCGGTGACCGGTGGACTCAGCCCCGTCCCCGCCCTCGGCGGCCTCAAGGCTCACTGCTTCGCCCGCAAGAGCTTCGCCCGCAAGAGCTGCTGGGAATTCCTCGCCAACCGGCGCGGCTTCGCCGGGGCCGGTTGCTCGGGATAGCTTTTCGCCGGGGAGAGCCACAAGGCGGCCGCCCGATCGTGGCTCCGGCCGGCCGGCCAAATCGCGACTCGGGGCCCGGACGGCGCGGTCCTCGCTGACAGCCACTTCCTCGGTAGCAGCGCGACCGCCACGGCTCCTGCCGCTGGCGCTACCGCGACCGCCACGGCTCCTGCCGCCACGGCCCTCGGTCTGCTTGTCCGGGACCTCGGTCATCGAGAGGTCCTCATCGTCACTCGCCACGCGCCGTCCGGACCTCGACGAGTCGTGGTCGACCTTGGCGATCTGGGTGATGTCGTAGAAGACGTCGGCGGCCTCGATCAGATCCGAGCTGGTGTTGCCACGGAAGCTGATGACCTCGACGCGAACGCCCATTTCCTGGACTGCGCGGATCGCGGGCGCAAAGTCGCCATCGCCGCTCACGACGATCGCCACGTCCAGGTTTCGGGCCGTCTTCATCATGTCGACGACGAGCTCGATGTCGAGGTTGGCCTTGACCTTGCCATCGCCGTATTTGCGAATGTCCTTGCTCACGACCTTGTAGCCGTGGCGTGCTAGGAATGAATGGAAATTGCGCTGGTTTTCGTTTTCGGGATCCAGCCCGGTGTAGGCATAGGCGCGGACGAAATCGCGTCCGGCGACGGCGGCCTTTAGCAACGTCACGTAGTCGATATCCGCCCCCGCTGCCTTAGCCGCATAGAAAATGTTCGCCACGTCAACGAAGACGGCGACGTTCTTGCTCACAAATGAACTCCTTGATTGCGGACCGACGACCTTGTCGTGGGCCCAAGTACCCCAGGGGCCGGCGCTCTCCAAAGCCAGTCGCAACTGGCTCCTGCTCGGCTGCCCGGTCGATTCAGCGGCTGATCGGCGCTCTTACGGCGACCGCCGCCCGGTAGATGTTGATAGCTGCCTTTGTGAAGCCATGACCCTGCCAGTTCGACAAGTACTCGGACTCTGGCGTCAACATGACTTCGACCGATGTGCAGCCCTTTCTGCGTGCCGAGTGCAACAGCTCTTCGATGAGCAGGTCGGCGACCTTATCGGTGTCGTGGCCATCCGCGATGACCAGCAAGTCAATCGTGCCAACGAACCCGCCGACTCGGACCGATGGCCGCAGCCCGAGGACTGCACCACCCGCCAGCTGGCGTCCCGTTTCAACGAGCGCAACGCTCGCATTTGGGAGATAGACGAGCTGACGCATCAGGCTGATCGCGTCTATCGGTGAGTCACCGCCGGGCACAGCCCCTCTGTCCGCGCAGAGCGCGTACAGCCGATCTATGTCGGTGATGCGGGCCTGTCTGACCAGGTACTCCACTCGACGACGAACCTCAAGACGAGGGCGATCACACTGCCACGCCAGCCACATGTAGCCAGCGTTGCTTGCAAGTGCCGGTGCTCTCGGGGTGGCGAGCGGCTTTCCCGCTCGACAGCCACGCCTCGGTAGGCTGGCGACCATGGCACAAGCATCTGGATCGCCTGCGATAACTATACGGCAACCGTGGCAGTCGCAGGAAGTCGGCCCGTTCCGACGATGAGCGCTTCGGTCCTGTCGTGTCTAGTAAAGGCGACGACGACGCTCCTCGAAGACCTCGTAGGCGCCGCGGGCCAGCAGAACCAAACCCACGGCAGCCAGCCAGAAGCCCACACCCCGCATCGGCGGCCACGGGACCAGCAGCTGCTGGACCAAGCTTACGAGGCGCAAAGCGTAGGCAAAGGCAGCCACGGCCAGTAAGCCCAGGTACACCACGGGGTGGTCGATCGGGATTGGCTTCTCGGAGGCGAAGGGCAGCGTCACCAGCAGCAGACTGGCCATGGCCATCAGGAACATTAGGAAGACAGGGCCATCGGAGATGCCGACTTCACCCACCCGGCTCATCTCTTGATAGCCGCCGCCGATGCTCCACCACTGCAGCAAGGTCGAGCCCGCTATAACGATCGAACCGATCGCGACGAGCCAGCGACCTCTTGTAGGCGACACGTAGTGCATTGCGGCCCCCTTAGGACTCGTAGGCCTCGGGACGGAGCACGCCCACGAAGCGGAGGTTTCGGTAGACCTCACCGAAGTCCAGACCATACCCCACCACGAAGGCGTCCGGGATCTCGAACCCCACATAGTCGATCGGGATCTCGACCAGCCGGCGGGCGGGTTTGTCCAGGAGAGAGCAAACCTTGATCGAGCGCGGGTTCTTGCCCTTGAGGTAGCGGATCAGGTAGTTGAGGGTCAGGCCCGTATCTATGATGTCCTCGACGAGCAGGACGTCGCGGCCCTCGATTGGCGCACTCAGGTCCTTGAGAATCCGGACGAGCCCGGAGGATTCGGTGCCCGTGCCACCGTAGCTCGACACCTCCATGAGATCGATACGCAATGGCAGGCTGATACGGCGCATCAGATCCGCCATGAAGGGCAGAGATCCCTTGAGCACGCTGACCAGGGTAAGCTCGCGACCCGCGTAGTCGGCGCTGATCCTCTGCCCCAGCTCGGCGACTTTGCCCGCGATCTGCTCCTCTGTCAGCAGCACCTCGGCGACGTCCGCGAGGAGATCCTGGGTGACTTTCATCGCTACCTCTTACATCACGAGACGGCGGTGACGGCGGCCGTCACCAAGATGGCCGTCACGAAGGTGACGGTTTGATGGGCGGCGGCCGCGGCGGCCCTCCGCCCGGCGCGGCGACGGGCGGCGCGCGAGCGGCGTACGGGATTGGGATGTGGCTGGCCGGCGCCGCTTGCGTCGGCATCGCGCCGGTTCGCGCCCAAGCGCTCAAGGCCGCCCAGACGATCCTCCGAAATAGCCGAATCGTCGACGTCCGATTGGCCTGGGTGAGGCGCGACCTGGCCCAGCGTTCCGCTCAACTCCGACACGAGAGCGGAGCGACCGTACTTGAGCATGAGCGCCCTGAAGTCGCGGGCATAGAAGAGCTTGATCCTGAGCCCCGGATAGAGTTCGCGCAGACGTCGGACCTTCCGGTTCTTCTTGCGGACCAGGCGCTGCTGGAGCGTCGTCAACTCAACCAATAGCTCCAGTTCAGGCAGAAAGAAGTCCGGAGCGAAGCTCTCGAGGACGTTTCCGTCCAGGTCCCACAGGATCGGGAACAACTGTGGCTCGTACTCCCAGTTCACCTGGTAGAAGTCGAGAATGCGGGCGAATTCCGCCTCGCTGGCGTGGGCAAAGCCAAAGGACGGCCGCGGACCGCGGGTCAATTCCTCGTCGGTCATTCCGCCCGGCTCGTGCTCAACTGCTCTCGCGGATCCACCCTCCAAGTCTATCCGCTTGGCGGATTCAAGGACGCCCCGGACGGCGCAGGAACAGGCGGTATTGCCGGCCAGACGCGAGCCCAACGTTGCCCGGCATACTCCCCGGGGGTATCATTGCGGCCGGCCACCCATTTGGAGCGAGTTGGGCTGGAGCCCGGGTGACGGCGCGGAGCGAGGTCGAGTTGTCAGGTCAGGACGAAACCCCAATATCGACCATGGACGACTCCCCGATCCGGGTCGCCGAGGCCCCGAGCGAGATGACCGGCGGTCCCGAACTCGGGTCGGCCTTGCGGCATTCGTACTCGCGCGATCAGGCGATCCTGATTCGGCGCCTGCGCCGCATCGGGGGCCAGGTCCGCGGCATCGAGCGCATGATCGAGCGCAAGGAATACTGCATCGACATCCTGCAGCAGACGGCGGCCTTGCGAGCGGCGGTAGACTCCGTCGCTCTTCTCATCCTCGAAGACCACGTCCAGGTATGCGTGCGGCACGCAGCGGAGCATGGCGACGCCGATCGCTATATCGAAGAGGTCCTGGATGTCGTCCGCCGGACTCTGGGAAAGACGGTCCGGCCCCGGGCGTGAGCGCCTTGACATTTGAGCGCCATAGACGGTCGCCTGGTGGGAGGGTGGCGGACTGGTCAACTTCATCCACGTGCGGGGTCCTACGTAGGAAGTTATCCACTTTCGTGGACGACTCGCCCCGATTGGTGGAAAACCTCGTTGACGACGCCCTGGACGACGCCTACTGTCCGACATCCGCACTGCTGTTGCGGACCGTCGCCAGGGTAACTGCGTTAGCGAGGGGCTGGGGAAACCCGGCCGAAGACTGGACCAACGCGGGAAGACCGAGGGACGCCGGGTGCGAGTAGAGCCAACGCCGGGAGCGACGTGACTTTGAGGACAGGGGGTCCGCAGGTGGCCCCACCTCAGGATCGCGAACCGCTCCCGACGTGCGTTAACGGCCTGGATCCGCTGCCCGAGGGCTATTGGGACGTGATCCGGGCCGGGCTTGGCGCGATTTCCATCGGCCCAGGCTCGGGGGATGATCTCGACATCTCCGATGCTCAGCTGCAAACGATCGGCGACCATGTCCGCCTGCTCGTGGCCTGGAACAAGGCGATCAATCTGAGCGGGATTCGCAGCCCGGAGATGATCGCGCGAGACCAAGTCCTTGACAGCCTGACTGCCCTGCCTCTGCTGCGCCGAGCCGGGGTCGACGAGTTCCTGGATATCGGCAGTGGCGGTGGCTACCCGGGCCTGCCGCTGGCCGTGGCCCTGCCAGCGCGCCGGGCACTACTGGTTGAGTCGGTCGCGAAGAAGGCTCGGTTCCTCGCCACGGCCGTGGAGGCGACGGGGCTGGGCGATCGCGTGGCCGTCGCCGCCACTCGGGCCGAGACCCTCGCCGCCGACCCGCGTCATCGCGGCCACTGGCAGGCGGTCGTGGTCCGGGCTGTGGCCGACATGAGCGACCTCGCCGAGCTGGCCCTGCCACTCCTGCAAATCGGGGGCCTGCTCGTGGCCTGGAAGAGACAGCCCATCAACGCTGAGTTGGCCCGGGTCGACAGCGCCATCCACCAGCTGCGCGGCCGCCTCATCCGCATGCAGCCCGTGGCCGTGCCCGGCCTGGAGGACCACGTTCTGTTGGTCGTAGAGAAGATCGCCGAGACACCGCCCGAGTTTCCTCGTGACCCTGCGGCGCGGCGCCGGCGTCCGCTGTAGAGGCCGTCGCGGATGCGCATCGCCGTTGTTTCGGACATCCACTCCAATCTCCAGGCACTGGACGCGGTTCTTGGCTCTCTGGGCACCGTCGACGCCGTGTGGCAGCTCGGCGACGTGGTCGGCTACGGCCCTGAGCCTGACGGCGTAGTGGATCGGCTGCGCGCGGTCGGGGCCATCGGCGTCAAGGGCAACCACGACGACGCCGCCTGCGGCGGTGAGTCCGTCGACGGCTTCACCCCAGACGCCCGCATCGCCGCCGAGTGGACTCGGGCCCGCA
>JANYJI010000084.1 GCA_025358525.1 Chloroflexota bacterium
GAGGATCGCATGGTGAAAGCGGGTGGAGACAAGAACGACTCCGAACAGCCCGAAGATTGCTCCTGACGCCCCCACACCCCAACCAGTCGCCGGCAGCCCGAATGCGAAGCTGGCGGCACCGCCGGCTATTCCGCAGGCCGCGTACAGGACGAGCGTCCGCCACGAGCCGTACATCCGCTCGACCAGTTGCCCGGCATACCAGAGGGCGTACATGTTGAAGAGGAGGTGAAGGATGCTGGACGGATCGTGGACGAGGGTCACTGACAGAAGCCTGTAGTAGTCGCCGTGGGCCACGGCCAGGGGTAGGAGAGCGAGCTGCGCTTCGAGCGATCCGGCCCGGAGGTAGCCAGGTGGGGTGAGTGCGCCCGACATGGCCGAGAGTGACGTCACCACCGTGACCGCGATGATCAAGTACGTCATGAAGGGCCGCACGGTATCGCCACGGCTTTTGGCGAAGTACTTCTGGGAAGCGCCGGCGTTGCCCGTCTCCTTGTTCAACCAGCCCAGGCGAGATGCGATCTCGGGCCGGTCCTGTTTGGGAGCGAGCTTCTCGCAGTGGCGGTAGGCATCGACCGCCCCGCGGAGGTCGCCTTCACGCACTCGCGCAGCAGCCACCTGGCGCCAGGCGCGATAGGCCACGGGCGTGTTATCGCCCAGGCTCGTCGCCTGCTCCCAAGCCTCACGCGCCTCGGTCTCGCGGTCGAGCCGGTTCAGGGCGTTGCCCAGCCCGTAGTAGCCCGCGGCGGCGACATCGCGCTCGGACGATGCCGTGGCCCTCAAGTAGAGGGCCAGCGCCTGCTCGGGCTCGCTCTGCTCGAGCAGGTCATCCGCCTGCGTCAGGATGGCAATGGCCGTGACCCGATCCAGAGTTGTCTGGGCAGTCGGGTCGAACCCGGGCGGCAGGTTGGTTGGCCCCTCGGAAGGGAGGCCGTTGGTGGCGCGATCCATGGCTGAAACTCTACTGGAAGGGCTGAGTCGTCCGCCGGCTCAACCGGCAGAAATCGACTTGGAAATTCAGTCTGCGGCCGGCTCCCAGCCTGCCGTCGCGACAGCTGCCCGGAACGCAGCGGCAGGTTCCGTCCCGGCGTCCAGCGCGGCGGCGAAGGTGCCAACCAGCCGTCCGAAGGACCCATCGTCATCTACGGGGGCCTCGAACACGGTTGCGTCGGCGGGGACATCGGGCGGCGACGAGCCTGCAGGCACCACCACGACGAGTTTGGCCGCGGCAAACGCAGCCGCCTCAACGGCCACGGCAAGGGCGCCTTCCTGGAGCGGATCCGTCAACACGATGACTGACGACTGCGGCAGATACCGCAGCGCCAGTTCGATATCGGCGGCCTCGAGAGACGGCCGCTCGGCGGGGTCTTCCGGCAGCAGTCGAGCGATCGGAGGTTCGGCGTCGACCTCGGCTACCTCGTCGGGACCGGCCGAACCACCAGCCAGAACAGGCGTGGGCCGCACCGGGTCGCGCAGCAACGCGGCATGACCGATGCCCAGGCGGCCGAGGGCCAACACCACAGCATCCCCTGCCCCGTCCTCACCCACCTTGCCAACCAGCTCTACCAGGCCGCCGCGCCGCTTCGCCGCCGCAGCCGCCTCAACGGCAATTCCGCCCGCACACTTCTCGCCATCGGGTGAGTCGGCGTAGGCCGGCAGCCCGACCACGACGATCATTGGGCCTCCTCCCCCACAGGAGCCTCGCCCGCAGGAGCCTCCCCCGCAGGAGCCTCGCCCGCAGGAGCCTCGCCCGCAGGAGCCTCGCCCGCAGGATGCTCGCCCCCAGGATCCTGCTCGGCCGATATCTCCTCGGTTATGACCTCGAGTTCGCCGAAGCCGGCTGCCTGAAGCTCGGCCCGGACGGCATCTGCGTCGCCAACCGCCACGATCGCCAGCCTGTCGGGTTGGATGTGATCCTGGGCCGCCTTCTGGACATCTTCGATCGTGACCGCTTCGATCTCGTGCCGGTAGCGGGCAAGCTCGTCGTCCGGGAGCGAATAGATGAAGAGACCGCCCAGCGCGGCCACGACCGCCCCCGGCGTCTCGAAGCGGAGCGGGAAGACTCCCACGAGGTAGTCGCGGGCGGCCGCCAACTCGGTCGGGGTGACCTGCGTCTCGCGGATGCGGCGCAGTTCTGACAGGGACTCCGAAATCGCGGGAACCGTGGCCGCAGTCTGGACCGCCGTCCTGACCGAGAACGGACCCGCCCCACGGCGCATATCGAAGCCCGCCCCGACGCCGTACGTGTAGCCCTTATCCTCGCGCAGGTTCATCTGGAGGCGGGAGTTAAAGAGACCGCCCAAAATCGCGGTCATGATCTGAACGGCGTGGAAGTCTGGCGCCCGGCGGGACAACCCGACGTGGCCGATCCGAAGCTCCGTCTGGACCGAGCCCGGGCGGTGATAGAAGCGGACCATGGGGCGATCGACGGCCGATTCGGCTCGCGGCGGCAGCGCCTCGGCTCCAGTAGCCTGGCTCGAATGCTGGGCCAACGGTCCCAGTGCCGCCGCCACGATCTTAGGAACATCCAGACCACTCAGGTCGCCGCCGACGACCATGACCGCCTGACGCGGATCGAGCACCGCGCGGTGAACGCCCCGCAGGACGTCGGACGTCAGTCGCGGAACCGTGTCCTCATCACCGCCGAGGGGCCTGGCGTAGGGCGAATGGCCGCCGTAGATCGTCGCAACAAAGGCCTGATCAACTCGGCGGCGAGGATCGGCCCTGACCTGAAGCAGGTCGTTCAGCCGCTCGTCGCGAAGCCGAGCCACGTCCGCGTCGGGAAACGTCGGCCGCTGGACGAGTTCGGAGAGCAGCTCGAGGGCCGCGGGCAGGCGTGACGCGGCCACCTCCACGGACGCAAAGAACGCGTCCCAACTGGCCTCGACGTGGAGTGTGGCTCCGAGCCGTTCAGAGGCCTCGAGCAGTTCCACGCCCGGGTAGCGTTCCGTCCCCTCGGTCATGGCCCGCGCCGCCAGAACCGTGGCCCCGGCCAGATCGGCCGGCTCGTCGCCGCCACCGCGGCGCATCACCAGGTTTGCGGAGATGAGCGGCCGGCCCGGCACATGAACGGCCAGGACCTGCAGCCCCGATGGCAGCACGGTCCGCTCGAAATGCGGGAAGCTATAGGAACGCGGCTGTCCGGGCGACGGCCGCACCGACAGGATCTCCTCGAGTGTCATGCGGCCGTCTCCTCCTCGGTGCC
>JANYJI010000092.1 GCA_025358525.1 Chloroflexota bacterium
GACGAAGACGACGTCGATGGGAAACCTCATGAACAGCATGTGGATGCCGTTCTCGCCCGGTAGCCAGAGTCCGTCCCCGGCCTGGAGCGAAGCGCGCCCCATCAAACCCATGAACTTGGCCCAGAAAGAGGAGCCGTCTTCAAGTCGCTCGGCCAGGATCGTTTCACGGCTGATGTTGCGGGCCGTGAGCCGCCGCCGGCTCACGGCGTCAGGGCGCCGGTACCCAACGTCTGCACGATGGACAGCATCGCCGGACCGAGAATAACGATGAAAAGCGCGGGGAAGATGCAGCCGACAAGCGGAAACAGCATCTTGATCGGCGCCTTAGCCGCCAACTCCTCGGCCCGCTGACGGCGCTCGATCCGCAGCTGTTCCGACTGGATCTGTAGCACCTTGGAGATCGAAACGCCCAGGGTTTCGGCCTGAATGATGGCGCCGATGAAGGAGGAAAGGGGAGGGACGTTTGTCCGCGGAATCATATCGCGCAGCGCGTCGCGCCGAGCCTTGCCGACTCGAACCTCTGCCAGAGCTCGGCGAAACTCGTCCGTGAGCGGCCCGGGCAGCTTCTCGACAACCTTGGCAAGTGCGGCATCGAAACCGAGACCCGCCCGCACCGAGATAGTCAGGAGATCGAGGGTGTCCGGGATCATCTTGAGAATGACCTTCTGGCGGGCCTTGATCCTGCTTCCCAGCCAGAATTCCGGCATCAAAAAGCCAATCCCGAAACCGGCCATGGCCAGGAACAAGCCCGAGAACAGGTTGCCCAGCAGGAGCCCGAAGACAAGGAACAGCGTCGCGCCCACGGCGATGGCGACCATCATCTTCACGCCCATCCAATCGGCGACCCTCAGGTCACCAGGATTGCCGGCCGTCGCCAGTCGCCTTTCGGCGGTGTCAGTCGAGGATGCGCTGCCGAGGCGAGCGCTCATCCTCGAGAGCCGTGTGACCATCGGGCGCAGGGTGCGCTCGGCAAAAGGCAGCTGAAGTTCCAGCTCTTCGAGGTTCCGAGCCTGCACTGAGCCAAGCTGAGTCAGCCTGGCCTGGACGGGGTCCACGGGTGAGCCGGAGGCGAGACCAACGATGAGCAAAAGGATGCCGCCGCCAACGAAGAGTGCAAGGATGATTGGAAGCATCTCTCAAACCTCGATGGCGACGATTCGGCGGATGAGAATGAATCCGATGAACATCAGGAATCCGCCGAGCCCGAGAAGAATGAGGCCTGCCGGCAGACCGAACAGGCCAGGCGGATTCTGGAACATCGGTTTCATGAACCCGGGCGCTATAACCATAAGGAGCAACATAAGGAAGATCGGCATGCCAGCGACCACGTAGCCTGACATTCTCTGCTGGGCTGTGAGGGATCGGATTTCGCCCTTAATGCGGACGCGCTCGCGGATGGTAAAGGCGATCGAGTCGAGGATTTCCGCGAGGTTACCGCCGACCTGATGCTGGATTGTGATGGCCGTGGCCATAAGCTCGAGGTCGTCCGATCGAACGCGCCTGACCATGTTCTCCAGAGCGACGTCGAACGCCAGGCCGAGGTTGACCTCTCGGACGACTCGGCCGAACTCCACTGTGACCGGTGGCTGTGCCTCGCGGACAACCATCTCGATTGCCTGCAGGAATGACGAGCCCGCGCGAAGGGCGTTGGCAAGGAGGGTGATCGTGTCGGGCAGCTGCTTGTTGAAGGCGTTGAGTCGGCCGGCGCGACGCCGACCGAGCCACATACGTGGCAGAAACAGGCCAATGACGAGGCCCATGATCAGGGCAGGAATCGTGCCCAGAGGCGCCAGCACGACGCTCAGAATAAGGAAAACGGTCGGCACGGCGAGAGCCGTCGCCGCCCACAGGGCCATGAACTCGCCCGGCTTGAGCTTGAGGTCGGCCCGCGCGATATCGCGGGCAAGGTTGGCGCCAAAGTCGCGCTGCTCCACCACCCGGTTGAGGCGGGCCAGGGCCACGCTCTGGGCCAGAAGATCGCCGAGGCCGGCCGACTTCTGGGGAGTCGTCGCGGACGGGGTCATCTCCGTCTTGCCGGCGGCGTATCGCTCGAGTCGAGCGCTGATGCCGCCGCTACGTCCAGAGCCAGAAAGCCCAAGGACCACCAGCATCACGCCGGCGAAAACGAGTATCCCGACTAGTAGTCCTAGCATGACGCCTCTCGCCGCAACGGCTAGTAAGAGAAGCCGAACAGGTCGCGCGACAGGTGGATGCCCATGACCTCAAACTTCTCTACGAACTTGGGCCGGATACCGGTGGGCCGCAATCGACCCTGGATCTTGCCCTCAACGACGCCGGTTTGCTCGAACAGGAAGACATCCTGCATGACGATGACGTCACCTTCCATGCCCTGGACCTCGGTGATGTGCTCGATGCGGCGGGTGCCGTCCTTCATGCGGGTCTGATGGACGATCAGGTCCACGGCGGAAGAGACCTGTTCGCGGATGGCCCGTAGCGGCAGGTCTATGCCGGCCATGAGAACCATCGTCTCGAGTCGGGCGAGCATGTCGCGTGGACTGTTGGCGTGGCCGGTTGACATTGAGCCGTCGTGGCCGGTGTTCATGGCCTGCAGCATATCGAGGGCTTCGCCGCCTCGGCACTCGCCGACAATGATCCGGTCGGGGCGCATTCGGAGTGAGTTGCGAACCAGCTCCCGGATAGGAACCGCACCGCGACCTTCGATGTTGGGCGGCCGCGACTCAAGCGTGACCACGTGCTCCTGGCGGAGCTGGAGTTCGGCCGCGTCCTCGACGGTGATGATGCGCTCGTCGTTCGGGATGAACGAGGACAGCACGTTTAGGGTGGTGGTCTTGCCCGATCCGGTGCCACCGGACACGAAGATGTTGAGTCGGGCTTCGACGCAGGCGCGTAAGAAGTCGAACATCTCGGGCGTGGAAGTGCCGAAGCGGATCAGATCGTCGACCGTGAACGGCGAAGCCGAGAACTTCCGGATAGTGATGACCGGCCCGATCAGCGACAGTGGAGGGATGATGGCGTTGACGCGTGAGCCGTCCGTCAGGCGGGCGTCGACCATCGGGCTCGACTCGTCGATGCGGCGACCGATCGGAGAGATGATTCGGTCGATGATGCGCATGACGTGATCGTCGTTCTGGAAGACGACGTTCGTCAACTCGAGTCGACCGCTACGCTCGATGTATACCTGGCGCGGACCATTGACCATGATTTCAGTCACGGTCTCGTCGCGGAGGAGCGGCTCGAGAGGGCCGAGGCCGATAATCTCATCGGTGATCTGCTCGAGCATGCGGACGCGCTCAGCTCGAGTGAGGGCCAGACCCTCCTCGTCGATGACGTGCCCGAAGATCTCCTCGATCTGGCGGCGGACCTCAACCTGGTTAGCCAGATCGAGCTTGGGGTCCAAATCCTGGATCACTCGAGACTGGATCCGGAACTTGACCTCGCGCAGGGACTCCCGGACGGGGGCCTGGCTAAGCAGACGCTGACCGGTGGGGCTGGGGGGCGTTCCGGCAGAACCTGAGGGCGCGGTCGGGGAGCCACTGGGCGCGCCCGGCGCCATGCCCGGACGAGCGCTTTCGATTCGCTTCAGGAGGGACATCGACTACACCCCTAGTTGGCCTAGAACGTTCGGTTTCGCCGAACGCTTTAGGCACCTATCTCCACGCGAAGAGGGATTTGCCCTTCTGAGGCGACTTGTGACCTTCTTCTTCGCGTGATTCACGGCTTCCTACGATTGACGTTGCGAGGCGGAGAACGTCCTGGGACACCTGGCTCTCCCGATTACTGAGGACGAACGGGACACCTCGGTTTAGGGCATAAACCACGGCCCGTCCGTCGCTGACGATGGTGTGATCGACCTTGCGGCCAATCGAGTGCTCCACGTCGGCGACCCTGATTCCGAGGGTCGTGTCGGCGCGGTTCAAGACCAGTCGGATCTTGTGCGAATAGCCGAGTTGTTCGGCCACCTCGAGGAAGAGCCGGGTGTTCTTGATGCTCGTTATCTCCAGCGTGAGCACGGTCAAGACGACGTCCGCAAGGTCCAGGATACCCAGGAGGGTGTCGTTAAACCACGCTGCGCAATCGACCACAACCAGCTCGCTGCGCTGGCGAAGGATCTCGATCACGTGCTTGACGCCGGCCGGAGTGATGAGTTCGGCCATCTCCGGCGAGGGTGGAGCGAGGAGAACGTGAATCCCCGACGAATGGGTTAGTGTGAACGCCTCGACCGACTCAGGGTCGCGGCCCTGCTCAAGCTCGGGAACCAGCTCGGCCATGGACTTGTTCTTGGGGTTGAGGTTTAGCAAAACTGCCACATCGCCGAACTGAAAGGATGCGTCGACGAGGGTCACCTTCTTGCCCAGCTCCGACGAAGCCGCCACGGCCAGATTGACGGCGATGGTCGTCCGGCCGACCCCACCTTTTGGACTAAAGACGGCCACGACCTGTCCCTG
>JANYJI010000099.1 GCA_025358525.1 Chloroflexota bacterium
GCGGCGGAGGCCAGGGTTGCCCGTCCGCCGGGCGCTTCTGACGCTGCCGATTCTGGTCAATTCACCGTCCCGTCCCGATCCGACACCTTTGGCGCGACCACCTCATCCCTTGCGCGAGTTACTCTACCGGGCGAGGGGTTCTATGGGTCGGTTGCCGCAATCGGAGGAACGGGTGCGCGTCTCGCTCGGGATCGACCTGGGGTCGTCGAGAATGAAGCTGCTTGCACTCGACGAAGCCGGCGAGTGTCTCGGTGTGACCATGGCCTCCTACTCCACCGAGTCTCGAGGGGCCGGCTACGCCGAGCAGAACACCGACCGCTGGTGGGACGCCCTTCGACTGGCCATGTCCGAAATGCTGGCCCGACCCGCGCTCCGGGGCGCAAGCGTTGTCGCCCTCGGCCTCACCGGCCAGATGCACGGCGCGGTCTTCCTCGATGGCAACGGCGTAGCGCTTCGACCCGCCCTCATCTGGTCGGACGGACGGGCCGAGGCCGAGGCCGCCGAGATCGAGAAGCGGATCCCGCGCGACGAGCTGGTCGCCTGCACCGGCAACCGCTCCAACGTCAGCTTCACCGCTCCCAAGATCATGTGGGTCGCCCGCAACGAACCTGAGGTCATGGCCAGGACCAGCTGGATAGTTCAGCCCAAGGACGCCCTTCGAATGCGCCTCACGGGCGAAGTTGCGGGCGACGTCTCCGACGCCTCGGCCACCCTGCTCTTCGACCTGCATGCCCGAAACTGGTCCGACGATATCTGCCGACGCCTCGAGATCGATCGCAATTTGCTCGCGCCGCTCTCCGAATCGGAGACGCCGGCAGGCGCTCTACGAGATGATGCCGCCCGAGCTCTCGGCCTCCCGGCCGGGATCATTGTGGCGATCGGTGGAGCGGATGCGCCCGCCGCGGCCCTCGGCCTTGGCCTTGCCCGCGAAGAGGACGCGCACGGGACCGTGCTCATCTCTCTCGGTACAGGCGGCCAGGTCCTGGCGCCCGTGGCGGAGCCAAAGGTGGATCCTGAGGGCCGGCTCCACGCCCTGGCCCACGTCGTGCCCGGCCAATGGTGCGTCATGGCCGCAATCCTCTCGGCGGCCGCATCCCTGGACTGGGCCGTCCGCCTGCTGCGCCCCGGCGACCAGAATGGCGCCCGCGAGCTGCTGGCTGCAGCAGCCAAGGTTCCGGCGGGCAGCGACGGGTTGCTCTTCCTACCGTACCTGCGGGGCGAGCGAACACCACACTTCGACCCCTCGGCGCGCGGGGCGCTGGTAGGTTTGCGGGTGAGCCACGGCCCCGCCGAAGTGACCCGGGCGGTTCTGGAAGGCGTTGCCTTCGCCCTCGCCGAGGGCCTGGACCTCATGCGCGGCCTGGGAGTCAAGCCGCAGGCCGGGGTCGTCGCCGGCGGCGGCGTAAACCGCCTGTGGCAGCAGATCCTGGCCGACATCCTCAACATGCCAGTCGCGCTCGGAGCCACGGAACACGCCTCGGCGAGAGGCGCGGCGGTCCTGGGCAAGGTGGCCGCAGGTATTGTCCCCTCCTCTGCCGAGGGGGCGGCACCGATGCCAGCCGACAACCGCGTCATGGAGCCGGACGCAGAGCGCGTCCTGCTATATGCGGAGAGATCGGCCGTGTACCGGGAGCTATACGGGCGACTGCCCAAGGCCTAGTTGGCCAGACCCGACGCCAGACCGGCCGCCAGACCCGACGCCAGACCGGCCGCCAGACCGGCCGCTAGACCCGACGCCAGACCGGCCGCCAGACCCGACGCCAGACCGGATTCGGGCGCGACATCTAGCCGCGCCCCTGCTGCCTCGCCAGCTCAAGGAAGAGGCAGAGCGCGTTGGCGAGTTGCATCTGGCGGGGCGTGCGGGCCCGAACGCGGATCAACGCCGGGCTGGCGACCACGGCCGCCAGACAGCGCGCCCGCGAGGTGGCCACGTTCAGGCGGTTTAGGCTGTAGAGGAACTCCATGCCGCGGGGCGCCTCCTCCGGGTTTGAAGTGGCCATCGAGTAGATCGAGACGGGCGCTTCCTGGCCCTGGAACTTGTCGACGGTGCCGACTCGCGCCTCGGGCAGCGCGCGGGCGATCTCGGCGACCTGGGCGTTGTATGGGGCCACGATCAGGACGTCCTGCCAGGTGATCGGTCGTGGGCGCCCGGCGCCGTCCGTCCACGTGGCGCCGCCGTCGACCAGCTCGCGGACGAGTCTCGCCACCACGGCCCCCTCCTCGGGGGACTCGTTGCGGTTGCCCTCGTGGACGACCGGCGCGAACCGCACGCCCGTGCCAGAGAGCAACCCCGGTCCGGTCAGTTGCTGCCGCGCCAGCCACTCCTCCGACGTCAGTCGGCCCTCGTAGAACGCCTCTGAAGTGAAGCGGCAGAGATCGGGGTGCAGCCGTCTCGTCCGTTCCAGGAAGAGGCCCAGCTGGGGCGGCATCGTCGCTTCATGCGCCAGCACGTGGCCCAGGGCCGAAGCTTCGGCGCCGGGCGGATGCGTTCCCTTGAGCGGCTGGTCGAGCTGCTGCGGGTCGCCGAGCAGGACGAGACTGCGCGCGGCCGCCGAGACTGCGATCGCGTTGGCGAGCGACAGCTGGCCGGCCTCATCGATGACGAGCACGTCAACGGAGCTTGCGAACTCGGGCCGCGACCACAGCCAGGCCGTGCCACCGACGACGTCTACATCCCCGGATGCGAGCGCCTCGTGTAGCCTGCCGTAATCCTCATACGGCTCCGCGGCCTGGGATGTGCAGTCGCCCGTCGAATCCGTCTTCTGGCCGATCCGGATCCGGACCCCACGCTCCGAGGCTCGCTCGGCCGCTGAGTCGAGGAGGTGGCCGATGACGCGGTGGCTGTTGGCGGTGACGCCGACCTTGCGGCCGGCCCTGACCAGCTCGACCAGCGCCTCCGCCCCGAGGTAGGTCTTGCCCGAACCCGGCGGCCCTTGGACGGCCAGGTAGCTGCCGTCGAGCCGAGGGACCACGCGACGGGCGGCCGCCAGGGGCTCCTCATCGGGCCGACAGAGCGGCTCGCCACCGATACACGGCGGCCGTCGCATCAGCAGTTCACGCGCCGCCGAGTAGGCCCCAGGCCCTGCGATGCCGTTGCCGGCCACCCACTCGCCGATCCGGAGCAGACTCTCGCTCAGCGGCGCCGTGTCGACGCGATCGAAAGGAACCAACGACGTAGGGTGCGGACCGTCAGTCCGGGGTCCCCGCCGCAGATCCAGGGTGCAGGCGGCATCGTCGATCGCCACCACGTTGCCGGGCGACCTCCCAGTCGCGGGGTCGCGCACGTCCCTCCCGACCTCGATGGCGTGCTCCTGCTCGGGATACTTATAGCGGTACACGACCGAACGAGCCGACTCCCCCACCCGATCGACTAACTCCAGCCGCCCGATCGGCTCTCGCTCGGTGACGCGATCCTCGTCGGTCAGGTCGTCCATAAGGTAGAAGTAGCGCCACCAGAACGACTTGTCCTCGCGCCGATGCCAGCTCAACAGCTGGGCCAGAAGCCACCTTCCCTGTTGCTCGGGCGTCCGATCGGCAGGGTCTTCCGGAACGCCGGCGCACAGTCCATCGGCCACTTCGGCGAGGTGGGCCAGCCGCTCCGACAGCGCCTCGCGTGCCTCCGGCTGACCGGGCTCGGGCCTGGCGAACGGCTCGCCGACCTGCCCCGCCAGTTCCACGCGACGCTCCTCCAGCCAATCGCGCAGCCGCCAATTGGAGACGCAGTCGTCACGGTTGTAACCCTCGATACTCCTCAGCGTCGCGTCCTTCTGGGGCGAACGCGGCGCCGGCGAGCCAGTCTCCGCCTCGGCGAGCCACGACTCGAAGGCGACGATGCTCGACCCGGCATCGCGCAGGTTCTCCTCGCGGACCAGGCCGTAAAGCGGCTCGAGCTTCTTGATGGAGTAGCTCTCCACCGAGGCGCGCAGGCCCTGCTTGACCGCCCGGAAGAGGTCGACGAAGACGCCGCCGCGGAGCAGCCGATCAACCTCTTCCTCGCGCGTCGCATAGCGGCCCATCAGACGCCCCGCCGCTGACGGCTCGTAGGGGGCGTAGTGGTAGACGTGGATGGTCGGGTCGCGGGCCAGCCGGTCCGTCATCAGATCGATCGTCTGCTCGAAGGCTCGCTTCTCGGCTTCGGGGGTTACCTGGCCGGCCTCATCGACTGCCCAGAAGGCGTGGAACACGGGCTCGCCGTCGGGGCCCGCCAGCCCCGGCTCGAGAACACCGAAGAGGTATTCGACGCCATCGTCCAGGGCGAACGGGTCGCCTTCGATGTCGAAGAAGAGGTCGCCCGGACGGGGTTCCGGCAGGCTCAACAGTCCCCGGTTTGGCTCCAGCGTGCCGTCCTGCAGGCGGCTGGGCGGCAGCAGCTCATACAGCATCCGACCCTCGTCCTGGCCTCGCACCTGTATGGCAGCCTGATCTCGAGTCCTCGCCAACGGCGCGCTGCCCGCGCCGTCGAGTGGCTCCGGCAGTGGCAGCTCCAGGGCCGCGAGACGGCGGCGTGTAGGCACCCCGGCCACCTTCAGCGCGCGTCGCAACCGCGAAGGGGCACCGGCCACCAGGCAAAGGTCGTCGTCCGCCCGGCGCCGTGCCTCGCAGACCGGCCGCCATCGGCAGACGTCGCAATGCTCAACAGGCTCTGGGTACGTGCCCAGAGGCGGGTACGCGACCCCAACGCCGCCTCCGGCCACGCCGCGGCCCAAGCCCACTGCGCCATCGGCCGCCGAGCTGCCATCGGCCGCCGAGCTGCCTCCGGCCACGCCGCCGACTCCGGCCACGCCGCCGACTCCGGCCACCCCGCCGACTCCAGCCAGGCTGCCCGCCACGCCGCCGGCCACAGCAACGCGCACCTCAAAGGCCGCCTTTACCGCTCGGTAGTAGGCCATGTAATCCGCCACGCGATGCCGCTCCACCGTCCGCCCGCTGCCGCCCAGTGCGACGTGCATCCACTCCGGCTCAACTCCCTGGGCCTGCGTCAGCTGCTCCACGTACGAACAGATCTGGAGCAGGGCGGAAGCCTTGACGTGGCGGGCCAGTTTCGTGTCGACGAC
>JANYJI010000208.1 GCA_025358525.1 Chloroflexota bacterium
GGAGAGCGATCGCGGGCCACGCCGTCGCTACTACAAGATCACCAAGTCAGGCCTGGGCATGCTCGCTGAGCACGTCCAGGAATGGGCAGCCTTCTCGCTGGGCATGGGCCAGGCCGTGGGGGAGCGAAACCGATGACGATCAACTGGCTCTTTGCCGTGTTGTGGATCGGAGGCTGGGGTGCCTTCTTGATGACTGCGATCTGGCTGGTTCGCCGCAGTGAACGCCGGTTAAGCGTCGGGCCGAGCGACCCATATGCTCCGATCGCCCCCGGGCTGGATGACTCAGACCCCATATCCGCCTACCTGGCACGAATGACCAAAGCCCTGGCACTGCCTGCGGGCGACGTCGCCGAGGTGCGAGCGGAGCTCATCGATCATCTGCAGGACTCCATTGCAACGCTTGAGGCCGAAGGGTTCGAGCGGCAAGAGGCGATCCGCGAGGCCCTTGGCCGCCTGGGGCCACCCGCCGAGCTGGGCCGGCAGCTGCGTGCAGCCCACCAATCGACCAGACGGCTCCTGGCGGGCGTCGGCGGCGGCGTCTTCGCCGCTGGCGGAGGTTTCGTCCTGGGCTACCTGGGTGGGGCCGCGCTGGCTCTTCTCCTAGCGCTCGTCCTCACTGCAGTCGCAGCCGTCCTCACCCTGGTCGGCGTCCGCCTGCCGGACATCACGTCATCGAGCAGCGGCTACGCGGGCAACTCTCTCATGCTAAGCGTCATGCTCGCGGTCGCGGCCGCGTTCGCAACTCGATACGCAGTCCGGACCTGTGCGGGCCTCAGCCGGCGCGCTCCGCGGACGGTGGCGGTCTTCTGGGCCGCCGCGGCCATCCTGGGCTTCGGCTGGTACGCACTCTTCGGCCTTCGCGGTCAGCAAAGTTGGTTGGGAGTCGCCAGCGAGGTATTCATTCCCCTAGCCGCAGTCGCGGGCGCTCTCGTCAGGATTGAGCGGCCGATGCCCCACGTCGGCCGCTGGGCCATCGTCTGCTCGGCGATCTCCGTGGGCGTCCTTGTCCTTGGGCTTGCGGCGTTTTCCGGTTCCTCGGGGGGCGGGGCAATCCAGGTGGATGCGTATCAGCCGGCCGACCTGCACCTGGACACGGTCGCCCCGGCTGCGCCGCCGGCTTGGCTCCCGGCGGGCAACTACGTAGTAACCAATCAAGACCATGGTCAGGCAAGCGCGACCCACATAGACGCCCAAGTGATCTCCCCGTCGTCTGGAGCCTCCGCCTCCTTGACCTTCGCGACGGTCCTCATCAACTGGCGGGACCTGCGGTTCGAGGCCTGGCACGGACAGCCGATGTCGCAGGACTCAGGCGCCATCGGCATCGACACGCACTACACCAGCGCACTTACGGTCCAGTCGGCTGTCCTCCAAGGCAAGTCCCTGCAGGCCGACTTCCAATTCGAGCGGATGCGAGACGCCCGATCCTTGTGGGTCGTCCTCACCGGTGTCGGGCCGGACGGCAATCGCTATCGACTCGGCGACGGGTCGCCCAATATGACCGAGTTTTACGGGTCGGCATGGGACTGGCTGACGGCGCCGCAATGAGCCGCAGCGATGGGTCGGGCGCTGGCAGAGACGGCACGCTTTTGGCCCTGCAGAGCAACCGAGTCCTCGAGGCTCTCGACGGTGAGGTCATGACCGGCCCGGCGATCTTCCGTCGGATTAGCGAGCGATCGGAAGAAGACAGCGCAGCGTCCGGGGACGGCGTGCAACCAAACGACCAGAGCCTCCTCTACCCAGTCCTGCACAGCCTCGAGGCCGGCTGGAAGCTCCAAGCCGCGTGGCTGTCTGGCCCTGACGGCACGAAACACCGTGCCTACATGAAGCGGCGCCTGCTGCCAGGTCGACCCGGCAGGATCCCGCGGAGTTGACCTCCGCCCCAGCGCCGCGAGCATCGCCCTACTCCACGAGGCGACGCGCTACCGCCGGATCCATGTTCGCGGCGAACTTCAGGGTTCGCAGCTGGGCCTCGTCCTTGGCCGCCTCGGCGGCAGCCCGCTGCTTGTTGGCGGACGCGGTGCCCTGCTGGCCAAGAGTGACGCCGAAGAAGGCGCCGCCAAGCCCCGCGATCGCGGTCGTAATGATGCCGAGGATGGCCGTCGCTTCCGACGCGACCTTGTAGTTGATCACGACCAGCAACAACCCAATCAGGATTGCGACAAACCCGGCCAGGACCACGAGTAGTCCATAGAACAGTGCCTGGCCCTCGCGCGGAGCCGGCGCCGAAGGAGCCGTCTTCGACGGAGCCATCGCCGAAGGAGCCGCAGCGGAAACCTGGACGACCCTCGGCGGACGGGGGCCCGCAGCTCCCGCGACAGGGTCTGCGCCGGTTAGGGCGGACGCCGCGCGTCTGGCGGTGTTAGGACGAACGGGGCTCGAAGTCGAGCCGGTATGCCCGCCTGTTGGATCTGCCATGGTTTGGCCTCCCCCGCCGAGCCGCATGCCGATCCCAAGGTGGGGCCGATCGCGGTGGTTGGCTGTCCGGCGAGTATGGCCTCGGGGCGGCCGGAGATGCAGTCCGTCTTCCATCGTGGGCCAGCCCGAAGCCACCTGGTGCGCCCTTCGGCCCCAGATGGTGCTCCCGCGCAACCAATCTGCGGGCCCGCGCCTTTGCCTGCGCGACTTCGGGCGGCCCTCTGCTATCTTTGTGTTCCACGCAAAACTGACATCAAGTAGATTCGCCAGACGAGACTCATGGACGTAGTCCTGGCGCCGCACCGAACTGATTACTTCCGAATGCTCGGCCTGGACCCCTCGGTCCCGTTCGAGGCTGTTCAGGGCGCGTACCGGATTCTTGCGCGCCGCCTCCACCCCGACATATCCGGCGATCCATCCACCGCCGAGGCGATGACACGCGCCAACCGGATCTATCAGGCGCTGCTTCAGAAGCCCGTACCGTCCGAATTCTCGATGGACCCGGTCCCGGTCCTGCGCCGCGCCCAAATGGGGACCGACCCACTGTCGCGCTACCGCCAGACGATGACCCTGACCGCCAGCAGCCTGGGACAGCTAGTCGACATCCTGGCCTGACCACCGCGATCGACAGTGGAGGCTGACTAAGATGACCCGGCCTGCACCCTTTGCGTCCGTGTGACCACACGCCGCCACGGCCTTCTCGGCGTCCTGCTCCGCGAGCCAGATCGGCCGAACTAGGGCGAGCCCCGAACGCCCTACCCCCGAGCGGCAGGCCCCGACGAGTCGAACGGCCGGCCCGCATATCCTTCCGACATGTCTCAAGCCCCCGACAAGCAGCGGCGTGGCCTGCGCGGCCTCCTGGTCGACCTCGAGCCGCTGAAGCGCGATCGCGACTTCCGAATGCTCTGGCTGGGCCAACTCATCAGCGGCGTGGGTCGCCAGGTCACGGTCGTGGCCCTGCCGTTCGAGCTGTGGCAGCTCACCCACAGTTCGCTCTCAATCGGTCTGCTGGCCCTCGTCCAGCTGGTACCGATCGTCGTCTTCGCCCTCGCCGGCGGAGCCATCGCAGATGCGGTGGACCGGCGTCGCCTTCTCATGGTCACCCAGATACTGCTAGCCGGCTGTAGCCTCGCGCTGGCCGTGATCGCCGTCCAGCCGCAACCGTCCGTCTGGGCCCTTTACGTGGTGGCGTTCGTGGCCGCCGGCGTGGGGTCCGTGGACCAGCCCGCTCGATCGTCCGCCCTGCCGCGTCTCGTCCCGCGTGAGCGCCTGCCCGCGGCCATCGCCGTCAGCTGGCTCAGCGGCCAGACCGTTTCCGTGGCCGGGTCCATCTTCGCTGGCATTCTCATCGCCTTGGCCGGCGTGGCCACGGCCTTCGCCCTGGACGTGGCCACCTTTGTGGCCAGTCTGGCAGCGCTTCTCCTGATAGCCCCGATCCCGCCCCACCCCGAAGCCGCCCGTCCCAGCCTGCAGTCGATCCGTGAGGGCCTGCGTTTCGCTATGGACCGGCGGATCATCCTGGCCACCTTTGCCATCGACTTCGACGCCATGGTCTTCGGCATGCCGAGCGCGCTCTTCCCGCAGCTTGCCCTGACCGTATTCAACACCGGCGCGGTGGGTTTCGGCCTCCTGAGCGCGGCGCCGGCCCTGGGTGCCTTCGTCGGGGCCACGTTCAGTGGCTGGATCGGCCGTGTGCGCCGTCCAGGCCGGGGCGTAGTGGTGTCTGTGGCAGCGTGGGGCGCGGCAATCGCCGCTTTCGGTCTGCTGACCGCCAGCTTCCCGCTGGCTCTCTTCTGCCTGGCCATCGCCGGTGCCGCGGACGTAATCAGCGCCGTCCTGCGCAGCTCTATCGTTCAGCTCGCCACGCCCGACCAGCTGAGGGGGCGCGTCTCGTCGATTCACATCCTGGTCGTGACCAGCGGCCCGCGGTTGGGGGACGCCGAGGCGGCGGCCGTGGCCGCTCTCGCGGGGCCTCAGTTTGCGGTTGTGTCGGGTGGCGTGTTGTGCCTCTTGGGGCTGATTGCCGTGCTCCGCTTCTTCCCGCAGCTCCTCCAGTACGAGATCGCGGCAGACGCACCTCTAGGTGGCCGGTAGGCGACTACTCAGCCACAACAAGAAGAGCCGACTCCTTCGAGCCGGCTCTTCTACAACTTCTGGCGCTATCCCGCGTTCTACGCGACCTTGCGGCGTCGCGGCGCTCAGGGCCCTGTCTAGGGCAGCGCTGCCGAAGGCGTGGATGGCGGCGGCGGCGTGCCCGAGGGCAGCGGCGTGGAAGACGGCGGCGGCGGCGTATTGCCGATCTGCAGGACGCCGTTGACCTTTATGTAGTGCGATTGCCACGAGTCGTTGTGGACCACCGTGCCCGACGCGTCCTTGACGATGCGGCTGACGACGGTGTCAAACCCATCGGTCGGGTACTCGGCTCGATACGTCACGCCCGGCTTCAAGCTGGTGGTGCCGACGTACTCCTTGCCATCGGTCGCCGTTGCAACCTTGCTCTTGGCACCACCGGCCCATTCAACCGTGCGGTTGAGCGGCAGGCTCCACAACTGGAAGGTGACTGAACTCCTGGAGCCGTACGTCGCCCAGCTGCGGATGACAATCGGATTTGGAGTGTCATTGGTCCACTTGAGGTCCAAGGTCGTCGTGCCGTTTGAGAAGACGGTTGCATCTCGACCAATCGGATAGCGGTTGACGTAGTAAGAGTGAGCGTGCCGCTCGTCGATCTGAAGACCGGCATTGGCAGCTGCGTTGAACATCGTGGTCGAGGCAGAGCAAATACCGCCGCCAATTGCGCCGGTATGGTTGCTCCTGCCGTTGATGATCACGCCGCCCAAGGAAAACCCGTTCGCCACGTCGATCGTGCCGACGGCACCCAGGAAAGTGAATTGCTGGCCCGGGCCGATGACCCGCCCGTTGAGGGTGATGGCCGGTTGGCGGATGTTCTTGCCATTGCCGTTGCTCTCATTGGGGAAGAACGTGGTGGTGTGCGTGCCGATGAGCACCAAGCCCGTGATTTTGCTGACGTCGGTGATGTCCGGGCGGATGACCATGGTGGCCACCTCAACGGCCGGGGCACCGCCGCTGCCGGAGGCGATCGAGTCGAGGTAGGACGCAATCGCCTGGCTCGTGGCGACGAAGTCGATGCCGGTGCCGTCCTTACCCTCCTTGAGGCTAAGCGGCTTTGTTCCGGAAGCGTCCCAGACGACCGACGGCTCGGTGGGCTGAACGTTGGCCTTGGCTGAGAGGGCTGAGATGTAGGCCTGCGCCTGGATCAGGTCGATTGTCGGGCCGTACTTGCCATCCGGCCTCATACCGAAGGCGATCCAGCCTCGGATCGTCGAAGCAGCGATCGTCCAGTTCTTCGCGGTCCAGGTCGGCGGCGCGGAGGCCGGCGCCATCGTCCAGGTCAGCTTGACGTCCACGACTATCTTCTGGGCGCGGGTGATCGCATCCTGGGCGTCTTTGTCGCTCACGGCCGGCTTGAGGTCGGTGAAGGTGCCGCCCGTCTGAATCTGGCCCGGTGGGTTGATGACGGTCAGCAGGTCAATCAGGCTCGTGGCCATCAGCCCCTCATCAAAGGTGCGCCCGGTCGAAGAGGGAGTGAAGCTGAAGTTTCCGTCCTTGCCGGTGACCTGGGCGTCCTTGGCGGGCACGTCGTTCTTGCCGACGAGCTCGTGCAGGCGCTGGGCTAGGGCGTTGGGATCGACCTGCACGACTACCGGCACTGTCTCGCCAAACACGGCGGAGTGGAGCGAAGTGATTGCATCACCCACCCCGCCACCGGAGTGGCCAACAGAGAGTGCGGCATCCGTCATGGCTTTGACATCAGGAGCGCGCCCAGCCTCGGCAAAGCCGATCGTGGCATTGCCGACCGGGGTGGTGACGATAACCTGGCCCTTGCCCAGGTACGCATAGTTGTCTTTGAGCTTCTTGATCGCCTCATCACGCGTCGAGCCCGAAAGATCGACGCTGCCGACCTTCACTCCCTGCAGGACGCGGTTGTTGTACGAGCCGGAGAACGAGAAGGCGACGACCATGAAGAGGGCGAGCACACCCATCACGCCCACCGCGAAGGCCAGAATGAAC
>JANYJI010000140.1 GCA_025358525.1 Chloroflexota bacterium
CGACTCCAGGCGTCACCGATGATGCTGTGACCAGTCAGGACCACAATCGCGGCGACGGCCATGTACGCGAGCCAGGCGAGGCCGACGACGACCGACCGCTCGCCGGGGCGGCGCAGGATGAGTGCCAGCGGTCCGGACCGGGCGCGCGTGAGGGACCATCCTCCTTGGCCGCGCAACTCCTCATCGACAGACTCAACGGGGCGAAGTCCAGAGACGGTAGCGGGTGGCTGCACCGGGATGTTGGTGTCAGATTCCTCGTGAACGACTATCCCCGAGCTCACGCCGAGGCTCCTTCAGCGGAAGGCTCGGGTACGGATGGGAAGGCTGGTGAGATCGCGGTCTCGGGCAAAGGATTCCCCGATAGAGATTCGGCGTGGCGGCACAAGGACACCTTGTCGGTCGGGTCTATGTGTCAGCAACGACAACCCGTCCGTTGGCAGAGACAGCATCCGTTGCCACCGAAAGCCAAGTCAATCGACGGGTCAAGGCATGAGACAACCGGGCCGAGCAGCGCATCAGCCTGCCCGGTCGGACCTGCTTTGGACCGAATAGGGGTTGCGCGAGGCTTGTAGCATCCGGTTGCAACCTAGTCACACCAGACCAGGGTGAGGCGATGACCTTCGGGCGCCAATTACGGGCCCCTTAGGTCATGCCGCGGCTCCCGTCAGCCGCCTAAGTTTGGCTCACTACAGCCTCCGCCGCGCCGCCCCCATCGGACTCTCGCACGCCCGTCCCGTCCGCGGGCCTCTCGGAGATATACCTATGGTCCCCAGCTCCCGGCCGCTGCACGTTCGCGTGCCGCATCTCGTCTTCTTGATCGGCATCGCCGCTGCTCTGTTGATCCCAATCGTGGCTCAAGGGGCCAACAGCTCGCCCTTCAGCCTCACGACCTCCCGTTCGTCCGACCGATCTTCCGCTTCGGCACTCTCCGGCCTGCAAGTCAGCGGCAACGCATACGTCTTCCTATCGTCGACCAGCGACGTGAAGAAGGCCAGCTTCTGGCTCGACAACACCGCCGCCAGCGGGTCCGCAACGCACGTGGAATTCTACGCACCCCTGGATTTCGCCGGCACCATGTCGAACGGAAGCGCGAGGCCGTGGGACACGACCAAGGTCGCCAACAGCGGGCACTCGATCACGGTCAAGGTGGAGACTTCGTCCGGCACGACGACTATCACAGCCAACTTCACTGTTGCCAACGGAGGCCCGACGCCGCTGCCCACGCCGGCCGCCAGCCCTACTTCCCGGCCGGCAGCTACGCCCACTCCCTCGCCAACACCGGGGCTCACGCCCGTGCCGACAGCGGGGCTCACGCCCACCCCGGCGCCGACCTCGATTGCAACGACCGCGCCAACCCCCCTTCCAGGCGGCTTTGTAGGTCGCTCCGGCACCGCCTTCACGCTTGGCGGCCGGCCTTTCACCTTCACCGGCTTCAACATCTACCAGGCCAACAGCCGTAGCAACTGCTCCTACACGATGGGCACGGGCGGCGCGCTCGACACGGCTCTGACGTCCATCGGGTCAGGCTCCCAGGTCTTCCGAACGTGGTTCTTCCAGAGTCTGGCCACGACCAACGGTCAACGCGACTGGAGCGCTTTCGATCACACCCTTGCCGTCGCTCGAGCTCACGGAGTCAAGGTGATCGCGACCCTGTCCAATCAGTGGGGGTCCTGCGAAGGCAGCCAGTACAAGTGGGACAGCTGGTACACAGGCGGCTACAAAACTCAGGTCCTGCCTCAGACCACCGTGGCCTATCGCCAGTGGGTCCAAGAAGTGGTCTCGCGCTACAAGAGCGACCCGACCGTCGCCATGTGGCAGCTGATGAACGAGGCCGAGGTCAAGCTCGACAACACATCAACCTGCGCCCCGGCCACTGATCTCTACAACTTCGCGGCGGACGTTTCTGGTCTGATCAAGTCGATCGATCCGCAGCACCTCATCTCACTCGGCACCATGGGTGCCGGCCAATGCGGCAGCCAGGGCGGCGACTATCAGAAGATCAACTCCGTCTCCACCATCGACACTTGCGAATTCCACGACTACGGCCACGAGACGGAAGCGCTCCCCGCCCGCCTCGTGTCCGACATCGCCGCCTGCAATGCCCTGAACAAGCCGATCTTCGTTGGCGAGTCCGGCATCAAGGCCAGCAGTGTGGGCGGCACGCTCGCCAGCCGAGCCGCTGCCTTCGACGCAAAGTTCACGGCCATGTTCAAAGCGGGCGTCAGGGGCATCCTCGTCTGGTCGTGGAACAACTCGGCCCCGACAACAAGCACCTGGCCTGTTGGCCCCGGAGATCCGACGATCACGGTCATGGCCCGGCACTGACGCGCCTCGCCGTCACGATAACATCAGGCCCGGCTTCGCCCGGGCCTGATGTTTTTCCGCCGGGCGGGGATCAGTCTTCGATCTGGGGATCCGTCTCTTCAGCCGCTGGGCGTACGGCGGCAGCGTCTCCGCAGGTGTGTGGGCAGTGACCCACCAAGCCCATGGCGCCGTCGACGCCTGGCCGGCATCACCGTGCCGTCAGTTCCAGGTTCGCCATGCTCGCCAGGAGAGTCTTGATGCCGCCGCCATTAGAGAAAGCGACGGTCACCTCTTCGTCCGCCCGAGTCAGCTTCGAGGAGACGACGATGCCATCGCCAAGGCGGGGATGGCGAACGCGGTCGCCATCGCGATACTGCCGCTCCCCTGGGATGCGGGGGCGAGAGGCAAGAGCGGGGCGGGGCGATGAGGGTCTCGCCAAATCGGCCTGTCGCGACCCAAGCCCGTTCGACTGGCGCGACGGGGCGCCGCCGGGCACGTCCAGGCTGCCTGAGCGCGCCCCCGAGTCGTAGGCCTCGCGCCTGGCCCCAAGGTCGCGGGTGGGCTTGAAAGTCTCCCCTGCCCTGGGGCCGCCCGCCGGGCCGCTGCCACTCCTGTAGGCGCCACCGCCGGGCCGTATCGGCGTCCCGAAGCGACTGCCCAACCTGCGCCCAAAGACCAGGTCCGGATCCACGTTGCCGATGTCGTCGTCGAATTCGTCGGCTCGCTCCAGGCGCGGCCCCGACATCAGGGCCGCGGGGATCTCAAACAAGAAACGGCTCGGGACGGACAGACCGCCCTGACCCCAGGTGGCCCGCCGAGCTGCGTGGGACAGAAATAGCCGCCTCTTGGCTCGCGTTATGCCCACATACGCGAGCCGCCGCTCCTCCTCGAGCTGCTTCTCGTCGTCGAGCGAGCGGCTATGCGGGAAGACCCCCTCCTCCAAGCCGGCGATGAAGACGACCGGGAACTCGAGCCCCTTGGCGGCATGGAGGGTGATGAGGGTCACGGCGTCCGCACCGGCCTCGTACGAGTCCTGGTCAGCGACCAGGGCGGTCTCCTCCAGGAAGCGATCGAGAGCATCGTCGGGCGAGAGGTCGTCATAGCGAGTGGTCACCGACCGAAGTTCGAGCAGGTTGGCCCAGCGCTCCTCACCCTCCTCGGAGCCGTCGGCGAGCATCGCCCGATAGCCCGACTCCTCGAGCACAGCGTCGAGCAACTCGGGCAGCGACAACACGCTGATTCGGGTTCGGAGCCGGGACACAAGGGCCGCGAACCCACCCAGGGCGGTCCTGGCCCGCGACCCCAGAGCCTCGATTCGCCCGTCGGCGGCGGCCAGGATGGCGCTCCAGTAGGTCGGCTCCTCGACCCCTGGCTCGACTTCGCCCCCGACCTCGCCCAGGCCCGCGGCCCCGCCCAGGCTCGCGGCCCCGCCCGTGAGAACGCCTGCAGTAGCGCCCGCGCCGGCGCTCGTGGCCCCGCTCCCGGCCCCGGGCGGCCGGATCGTCCGTCCTCCAGCAGCTTCAACTCGCAACTCGTCCAAGCTCTTCTCGCCGATGGCTCGGGCCGGAACGTTGAGGATGCGCTCGAAGCTCACCTGGTCCGTGTCATTGCGCAGTATTCGCAGGTAGGCTAAGGCGTCCTTGACCTCGCGGCGCTGGTAGAAGCGCGTCCCGCCTACTAGCTGGTAGCGAATGCCATAGCGCAGGAATGCCTCTTCGATGGCTCGGCTCTGGGCGTTGGTTCGGTACATGACCGCGATGTCGCCGCGCTCCCAATGCTCGGCCTCTTCATCGGCTCGCCGCGTCAGGACCGAGCTTCTACCGCCCGTCAGGTCCTCGATCTGGCGCGCGATCCACTCGGCCTCCTCCTCCTCGTTGTAGGCCTCGAAGCGCTGGATCTTGCTCCCACCGGCGTTGTCGGTCCAGAGCTTCTTATCCTTGCGCGAGGAGTTGTGGGTGACCACGGCATGCGCGGCATCAAGAATCAGCTGGGTGGAGCGGTAGTTCTGCTCTAGCTTCACGACCGCGGCGTCGGGGTAGTCGCCCTCAAAGTCCAGGATGTTGCGAATGTCGGCGCCGCGCCAGGAGTAGATCGACTGATCGTCGTCGCCCACGACACACAGGTTGTGGTGGGCGGCGGCAAGGCCCTTGACCCACAGGTACTGCGGCCGGTTCGTGTCCTGATACTCGTCCACGTGGAGGTAGCGCCAGCGGCTCTGGTAGCGCTCCAACACCGCCGGCGCGTCGTGGAAGAGCCGCACCGCCTCGAGCAGCAGGTCGTCGAAGTCCAGTGCCTTCGCCGCCCGAAGCCGTGTCTGGTAGCGCCGGAACAACCGGGCGATCTCGCGCTCGCGATGGGTGTGGGCGTTAGCCGAGAGGAAGTCCGCGTCAAGCATCTCATTCTTGGCCCGTGAAACTGAACCCAGGATGGAGGCGGGCTTGTATTCGCCTGTGATCGGCAGATCCTCATCCTTGAGAATCTGCTTCATCAGCGCCTGCTGGTCGGCCGAGTCGTAGACCACGAAGTGTGGGTCCAGGCCGATGGCCGCGCCGTCGCGACGCAGGACTCGGGCGCACATGGCATGGAAGGTGCCCATAGCCACGTCGCGGCCGGCCTCCTCACCGACGAGGCCGGTAATGCGGGCCCGCAACTCAGCCGCCGCCTTGTTTGTGAAGGTCACGGCGAGGATCTGCCAAGGCTTCACACCACGGACGCCGACCAGATACGCGACCCTATGGGCAAGCACGCGTGTCTTGCCGCTACCTGCTCCGGCAAGGATCAGGACCGGCCCTTCCGTCGTGGTGATGGCCCGCTGTTGCTCCGGATTGAGCCGGCTCAGGATGCGCGCGGCGAGAGCGTCCGCTGCCGCCTGGCGCTCGGCCAGAGCCACCGGCTCGGGCTCGAACGGAGACGGTTCGTAGGCCTCGATACGGGGCCCGTCGAAGGCCTCGGGCGGAGCCTCGAGCGGAAGGGGCGGCTCTCCGGAGGGGAACGGCGTCAGATCGTCCGGAAGGGTCCCCTTGCCGGCCGAAGGCGCCTCATGAGCGGGCGAGGCTCCCGCAGGCGAGGCTCCTGCGGGCGAGGCTCCTGCGGGCGAGGCTCCTGCGGGCGAGGCTCCTGCGGGCGAGGCTCCTGCGGGCGAGGCTCCTGCGGGCGAGGCTCCTGCGGGCGACAAGCCGCCCCACAGGCCAGATCCTGGCTCACGGGGGTTCCCGGCGCGGGTGCGCTCAGTGCGGGCTTTTCGGCCGCCGCCGGGTGTTTGACTCACTTTGGAATTGTACGGGCGGCGCATTCATCCCGGGTTTTGGGACGCGGATCGCCTATTGCCCGGTCGACGGCAGAGCCGGGACGTCGAAGTTCTGCGGGTCTGGAGCCTTGATGGCCTGGACGTTGTTCCAGTTCGACAGGACAACACGGATTGCGGCGGTGCCCGAAGTGGGATCGGCGGTTTTGAACTCCAGGCGCTCGAGCTGCAAGCCATCTTGGGTGATCCACAGGTTGAGCTCACCGCTGCCGAGGGCCTGGCCTATGGACTTCAGCGCGGCCTGGGCGACCTGCTTAGTGACCTCGACACGGATGTGATAGGCGGGGCCGCCGGCTTCCTGCTCGGTGCCCAACAGCACCGGCGACAGGGAGGGGTCATTGGCGAGTGTCACGATCTCCCGAACGATCCACGCCGGACTAGGGGCGCTGGAAAGAGCAGGGTTCAGCACGCCCATACCCGTGTCATCCGACATGGCGTACTTGGTCGCGCCGTAAGACCGGAAGTAGGCGAAGGGGCTGATCTCGATCAGCTCCCCGGACAGCGTAGGCAGACCGGGCACGCCGCCGGTCACATGGGCTGTCTTGTTGAGTAGATCGATGTCGCCCTCAGCCTGAGTGCCCTGGAGACTGATGGGCATCGTCGTGTAGACCGGAGTGGGCGTGGGGCTCGGGGATGGTCCCGAGGTTGGTAGTGGCGTCGGGTTGAGGGTGGCCGACGGTGTCGCCGAGGCTATCGGTGATGGCGAGACACTCGGTGATGGCGCAGCGCTCAGCTTCGGCGAGCCGCTGGCTACCGCCAACCCGGACGAGGAGGCGGCTGCCGAGGCGGCCGCGCTTGGAGACGCGACTGGCGTGGCCGTCGGCGTTGGCGTTGGCGCGAGCGTCGGTGCTGGCGCGAGCGTCGGTGTTGGCGTGGCGGCCGGGTAGCCGAACATGAACTGGCCGTCCGCCTCGATCCGGAAGTGCATCGAGGTGAGGCTGTCAGTGTTGGTCTTCGCGTTGCTCAGGATCTTGCGCACATCGGTCAGGGGCGCCGACGAGCAACCGGCAACGAGCGCCACGACGGCGAGCAAGCCGGCGGCTGTTGTAGCGAGCGAGTTCCGACGAAACACGCGAATCCTCCAAATGAGTAGCCGGCCCAAGGCTTGTAGGGCCTCACGATCGCCGGTGCAGGGCACTGCCGCTCAGAGCGGTCTGTGGCAGTTTAGCTGGCCAGCCACCTTGGCGACCTGAAAGCTGCGGAACTGCTGCGAAAGGCGAAGCTCCGGGCCTCTCGCCGACCTTGAGGTCGAATTATGAAGCGGCCGAGACCTACTGAGTGGCCTCGATCTCGCTGTCGGCCGGCACTTTGACGGCTACAGGCTCGTTGTACTTGGTCAGGGTCACAGTAAAGGTCAGGTTTCCCGCGGTTGCGGAGTTGGCTTTGAGCACCATTTTTGCCGGATAAAGGCTGTCGACGTAGACCCAGTAGTCGAGGGTGACCGTGTCGATTGAGATGCTGCCGGCCGCGTCGCCACTGAGCGCCCCCACCTGCTGATTGATCAGGTCCTTCGGGATGATGACCGACAGACGGTAGGCGTCGCGGCCATTGGCCTTTTCGCGGCCAACCAGCGTCGCCCTGACGCCGGCGGCGTCCAGGCTCGACTTGAGACTGTTGACGGTGCCGGAGATATCGAGAGTCGCACCCGGAGCCGAACTGGCGAGCGGCAGCAACATCGAGGCCTTCGACTTGGTGTATTTGTCACCGGCCAGGCTGTTCTTTGTGTACTGGTAGCCGTCGACCAGGATCAAGTCTGCGCTCAGGCCCATCAGAGTCGGCATCGACGCGGTCAGGTGGAAGGCCCGCTTCTGGACATCGACGTCGCCAGAGACGGTCGCGCCGTCGAGCCTGATAGGTCCAGTGAGGCCGAGGCCACTACCTGAACTACCCAAAGCCTGAGCTTTCAGGGAGCCGCTAATTGCCACGTCGAAATGGACGGTCTGGACCGCGGCCATGCCATTTGCACTGCGGGTGATGATCTCGTTCGGGTCGGACACCGGGACGGCCGTCGGCGTGCCAGAACTGCTGCCGCAGGCAACCATGGCGATCGCCAATAGAACCGCCGAGAATACGAAAACCAGCCTTCTGGAGCTGATCAAAATGAGTCCTCTCTTGCGGGTGCGTTTGCGACGAAACCTTGATGACCCGCGAGGGCCAAGTCAAGCACGTCGTCGGATAGTAACCCCAGCGTAGTCGACTCATTCAAAAGGAACCCCGGGCCAAGCTGGCCCGGGGTTCCTGGATTCTCAATAGACGCCCTGAGGCGCGCGTTTTAGGGCGTTGCGGCGTTGATGTCGCTCGCGGCCGGGGCGGCAACAGTGACCGGGTCACCGTATTTGGTAATGGTGATGGTCGCATCCAGGTTGCCGAGCATCGATGCAGCCCCCTTGATCTGGATCTTGGCGAACTGATTGGTGTCCTTGTAGGTCCAGATGTCAAAGGACGCAGAGTCGATCTTCATCCCTGGCGCCTCGCTGGCCGCAGCTGCGGCGATCTCGGTGTTGATCTTGTCCAGAGGGATGGAGAATGAGATGTGATAGGCGTCCTTGCCGCCTATCTGCTCCACGCCGACAAGGGTAGCCTTGACCCCGGCAGCATCTAGCTGCTGGCGCATCTTGGCGATCTCGTCGGCCATGCCGGCCAGGGCCGATGGGTCAGCGGACGGGACAGTAACGGGCAGAGCGCTCGTGAGACTACCGAGGTCGGTCTTGGTGTACTTGGGGCCAAGGAGGCTGACCTTGTAATAGAGGGCGGCGTCCTTGACGATGAGGTCGCCGGTCAGTGGCGCATTGCCTAGTGCTGCCATCGGCGGCAGGTTGAGCGAGAGGTGGGCGGCCTGGTTGGCCACATCAACATCGCCCTCGATTGCCGTGCCGTCGAGCTTGAGGTCGCCCTTCAGGCCAGCGGCAGCGCTGCCGGCGCTTTGGAGACCCGCGGCCTTGATCGTCCCGTTGACCTCGATCTTGATGTGGAACGACTTGGCCGCGGTACTACTCGAAAGAACCTGAGTGATGATGGAGTTGGGATCGTTGGGGTTGGCGGCAACGGCCGACGCGCCTCCGGGGCCGCCAGTGGGGCCGCTGGTCCCTCCTGCGCCCGGGGTGGCGGCGCTGCTGCTGCACGCACTGGCAATAACTACGACGAGTCCGACGAGGATGGACAGGGCCGGCTTGGGGACGCGAAGCAAGGTGTGAACCTCCTATGTGGGGATCTATTCCTGCCTCACAATCGACCGCAGCCCGTTGAAATGTCAAACCATTACCCGACAGGTAAGCATTTGTCTCACCCTGCAAACAAAGAGGCCTCGGACTTTCGTCCAAGGCCTCTTTGCAGTTGCCAATACCACTTATCGCCTGGCCGCCGAAATACACCGGCCGACCATGCGCCAGGCTAGCCTGGCGGCGAGCTGCTAGAAGTCCATCTCCCCGCCGTGGCCGTGTCCGCCGCCTGCGGGCTCTCGCTTCTCCGGGAGGTCGGTGATCAGCGTCTCGGTCGTCAGGACCATCTTGGCGATGGAGGCCGCGTTCTCAAGAGCAGAGCGGGTCACCTTGGCGGCGTCCACTATGCCCTTTGCGAACATGTCCCCGTACTCGCCCTTGAGGGCATCGTAGCCGAAGCCGACCTTCATGCCACGAACCTGCTCAACCACGACTTCGCCATGAGCGCCAGCGTTGTCGGCGATCTGGCGGATCGGGTATTCGAGGGCGCGGCGAACGATATCGACGCCGACCTGCGAGTCAGGATCAGACAGCTTGAGCTTGTCCAGAACGGCCTGGCAGTGGAGGAGGGTTGCGCCGCCACCGGCGACCATGCCTTCCTCGATACCCGCCCGCACGGTGGACAGAGCGTCCTCGATGCGGTGCTTCTTCTCCTTGAGCTCGACCTCGGTCGCCGCGCCCACCTTGATGACGGCAACGCCGCCGGCGAGCTTGGCGAGGCGCTCTTGGAGCTTCTCGCGGTCATAGTCCGAGGTGGTCTCTTCGATCTGGGCTCGGATTTGAGTGATGCGGGCCTTGACCGCCTCCGGGGCGCCGGAGCCGTCCACGATGGTCGTGTCGTCCTTGGTCGCGACAACCCGGCGGGCCTCACCGAGGTCCTCTATCGTCACGGAGTCGAGCTTGCGGCCGATCTCCTCACTGATGACGGTGCCGCCGGTCAGGACGGCGATGTCGCGGAGCATTTCCTTGCGGCGATCGCCGAAGCCCGGGGCCTTGACGGCTAGGACCTGGACAGTGCCGCGGAGCTTATTCACGACCAGCGTGGCCAGAGCCTCACCGTCGACGTCCTCGGCGATGATGAGGAGCGGGCGGCCGATCTGGACGGCCTTTTCGAGCGCCGGCAGCATGTCCGGAACGGCCGAAATCTTCTTGTCGGTGATCAGAATGCGCGGGTTGTCGAGGACCGCTTCCATCCGATCGGGGTTGGTCACGAAGTATGCCGAGAGGTAGCCCCGGTCGAACTGCATGCCCTCGGTGTATTCCTTCTCCAGGCCAAGAGACTGGCCTTCCTCGACCGTAACGACGCCGTCCTTGCCGACCTTATCCATGACCTCGGCGATGATGTCGCCAACCTCAGGATCCGCGGCCGAGATGGTGGCGATTGCGGCGATCTCCTCGCGCGAGTCGATCGGGCGGGACTGCTTCTTGATCTCCGCGACGACGGCCTCGACGGCCTTCTCGATACCGATGCGGATGAGCATCGGATTCGCACCGGCGGTGACGTTGCGGATGCCCTCGTTGATCATCGCCTGACCAAGGACGACCGCGGTGGTGGTGCCGTCGCCGGCTACGTCGTCGGTTTTGGTCGCAACTTCCTTGAGGAGCTGTGCGCCCATGTTCTCGAAGGGGTCTTCGAGTTCGATATCACGAGCGATGGTGACGCCGTCATTGGTGATGGTCGGCGCACCGAACTTTTTGTCGAGTACGACGTTCCGACCCTTGGGGCCGATCGTGACCTTGACGGCCTCGGCAAGGCGATCAACGCCGCGCTTTAGGGATCGACGAGCGGCCTCGTCAAAGACGATTTGCTTAGCCAAGTGTGTAGTCCTCCGCTGCCTGCGGCCGTCCGGGTCACGCCCTAGGCCGAGTCGGTTATCGGGGCCGTAGTTCCGGCCGTCTAGGCCTCGACGATCGCCAGGATGTCCTTCTGGCTGACGATGAGGAGTTCCTCACCGTCGACTTTGAAGTCGGTGCCGGCGTACTTCGAGTACAGGACCCGGTCGCCTTCCTTCACGTCCATCTTCTCGCGGGTACCGTCGTCGAGAGTCTTGCCGGGGCCGACAGCCAGAATGGTTCCTTCTTGCGGCTTCTCCTTCGCCGTATCCGGCAGGACGATTCCGCTCTTGGTGACATCCTCGCGGGGGGTCGGCTGAATGACGACGCGATCGCCAAGGGGCTTGAGCTTCTTGCTGCTCACAGTGGCACTTGCCAACGCGCAGTTCCTCCTGAGGACGGCGGGCGGGTGCCTGCCGTCGCTACTCCTGGATGTGGTGTGTCCACCACCGGCCGGCCGGCGCGGACGCTCTTGTCCGAGTGCTGGCACGTCTCCGGCGCATGCCCACGAGTCCCTGGACCAGCACCTGGGGCGGACCCGGAGGGCTCCTCCGCCATTGCGGCGGCAACGCCTGACCGTCCGATTAGCACTCTACCATTGAGAGTGCTAACAGCCTAACCACGGCCATTCGGCCTGTCAAGCGGACCTGGGCGCGCGAACCCGTGTGCCGGGAAGCTGGTGCGGTCGGGCTGGGCGAGTGGGTCGCGGGAGCACTAGGATTGCGATTAGGAGGACCACATGACCGCGGCCGATCTCCCTGATCACGTCGTTCGCAACCGCGAATATTGGGATGCGTACGCTTCCAAATGGGTCGCGGAGGGCGAGCGCAACTGGGCCTCGATTGTCCCTACCTGGGGAATGTGGGGCACCGCCGAGTCCGTCGTGCATATGTTCGACGACGTCGCCGGGCTGGACGCGATCGAACTCGGCTGCGGAACCGGCTACGTTTCGGCCTGGCTGGCTCGACTAGGGGCGCGGCCGGTGGGCATTGACAACTCGGCCGAGCAGCTCGCCACCGCCCGGAGACTCCAGATCAAGCATGGCCTCGAGTTTTCGCTCATCCACGGCAATGCCGAGACGGTGCCGCTGCCCGACGGCAGCTTCGATTTGGCGATCTCCGAATATGGCGCCTGCATCTGGGCGGACCCATACCTCTGGATCCCTGAAGCGGCCCGGCTGCTCCGGCCTCGCGGGCGACTGGAATTTCTGTGCAACGGCTACCTGCAGATGCTGTGCGCGCCGGACC
>JANYJI010000149.1 GCA_025358525.1 Chloroflexota bacterium
TACTGCCCGAAGATTGCAGCCAGTTCGAAGGGCGCCGTCGACTCGAGCTGATCGTAGCGGCAGTCGGTTGGACGCTTATCGGGGCGCCAGCGCTGGAAGGTCGTGGCGTGGCGGAAGCGGTCGCCCTGGAGATGGTCGTAGGCGACCTCGCAGACCCGTTCGGCCCGCAGCGGCTCCCAGGAGAGATCGCGGCCGCGGTTCCAGCGGCTTTTCGCCCCGGGCATGCGCTGGCCGGACTCTCGAGCGGCAGCCTCAAATTCGGCCCATTCGGCCCAGGGGTGCCCGTCGAGCGCGTTCTCACGCAGTGGCGCCAGTTCCTCGACCAGCTGGCGGCGTTTATCCGCAGTGAAGCTGGCGGTGATCCCGACGTGGTTCAATCGGCCAGTGTCATCGAACAGCCCTAGAAGGAGCGAGCCAACCAGCGTTCCCGGTCCGTTCTTGTGCCATCGAAAGCCAGCCAGAACGCAGTCGGCCGTGCGGGCGTGCTTGATCTTGGCCCAGCCTCGCTTGCCGGCCATGTAGGGGTCGGAAAGCCGCTTGGCAACGACGCCGTCCAGACCTGCTCCCTCGAATCGATCGAACCAGTCGGCCGCGACCGACGGATCCGACGTTGCCGGCGTCAGGTGCACCGGCGCCTGCGCGCCGGCGAGCGCCTGCTCGAGGAGCGCGCGGCGTTCCACCTGGGGAGTGGCTCGGAGATCGCGCCCGTCCAGGGCGAGCAGATCCCAGGCCACGTAGCTGGCAGGCGTCTGGGCCGCGAGCAGCTTGACCCGCGACGCGGCCGGGTGGATGCGCAACAGCAGCGAGTCGAAGGCCAGGCCCAGCGGTCCGGCAATGACGACCTCCCCGTCAACGACGCACCGTTCCGGAAGCGCGGCCCGCAGCGCCGGCGGCAACTCTGGGAAGTAGCGATCCAGAGGCTTCAGGTCGCGGCTCTGGATGAAGACCTCGTCGCCGTCGCGGAAGACGAGGGCCCGGAATCCATCCCACTTGGGCTCGTACTGCCACCCGTCCCCGACTGGAATCTCGGGGATGAGCTTGGCCAGCATCGGCTCGATCGGTGGCTGAAATGGCAGGTTCACCGGGCGACTATAGCGGGCGCTCGAATTTGCGACGCGTACTGCCGGGGCGGCGACGCTCGAATGGGAACGGGAATCTGTAGTCGGAAGACGTAGGAGTCTCTGCGTTGTTGGCAGAGGTCGACACTTGCCCGCAGCTTGTCCGGTCGCATTCACCCGCATCGGCCCAGGATTCGGGTGAGTCGGCCCTTTGGGAGGGAACCGCCACGGGGCCGCGCACGTCCAAGCCGTGACACATTTGCCGCGCCGAAGCGGCGGACGACAGAACTGACGAGGCCGAGATGCGCACCTTCCTTTCGATCCTGGCAGTCCCGCTACTGGCGGCGGCTTGTGTAGGGCCGGGTTCCGGCGGGGTTCCCTCCGCCTCGCCCGCCTCGCCCGGCCCGCCCGCCCCGTCAGCCTCCCCAGCATCACCCGCCCCATCCGCCTCCTCGAGATACGTAGTGGCGGCCGGCGCCGACAAGCCCATCCTGCGGCTCTCGAAATATGGCGGGTTCATGCCGCCCGGATACCTCCTCACCATGATGCCCACGGTCGCGCTGTACGGCGACGGCCGCCTCATCGTGCAGGGCCCCACGATCGAGATCTACCCCGCCCCGCTGCTGCCGAACCTGCGCCAACTCCATGTGACGCCGGCCGAGATCCAGAAGATCGTGGCCGCAGCCGACGCCGCCGGCCTGCTCGGCCCGGACGCGCACTACGACGCCATCAACATCATGGACGCAGGAACAACGGTGTTCACCACGACCGTGGACGGCAGGACCCACACTGTCAGCGCCTACGCCCTCGGTGAATCGGGCATCAGCAACGACGCGGCGGTCACATCCGGTCGCACGAAATTGGTTGATTTCAGCACCAAGATCTCGGATTTGGCCAGATTCCTGGGCCGCCCGCTGAGTGACACTCAGGCATACGCACCGACGGAGATGCGGGTCTTTGTGGGCCCGGCCCCGGGCGTCGATCCGGCCTTCCCGAACCCGCAGACGGCGCCCTGGCCGCTCACCGTCAACCCGAAGTTGGGCCACGCGATCACCAACCCCGGCATCACTTGCATGGTTATCAAGGGTGCGGACCTGACCTCATTCCTGAAGGTGGCCACGGGCGCCAACGCGTTGACAGTCTGGTCGGCTCCGAGCGGCCGCTTCTCCGTTTCGGTCCGCCCGCTATACCCGGAGGAAATGGGCTGCCCCTCGACCGCCGGCTGACTGCGCCATCAAGCGGTGCGAGCCGGCGCGGTACCCCCTCGGATGAGTGGCGGGCGAGAACGCGGGGCACGTTTGGGGACGACAAACGGCCCTATCCCGGTCGGCCGGCGATGGGGCAACCTCGACTAGCCCGACTCGGGGCGGGGATGCGCACACCCAGGTGACAGAGCGATGACCAAGGCCGAGGTCGCGACCGGCGAGCACAGCTTCGAAGTCGTAGGTATCGCACGGGTCGAAGGCGAAGGGACGCTGCGCCTTCGCATCACCGACGGCGAAGTCCGCGAGGCGCGCCTATCGATCTTCGAGGCGCCCCGCTACTTCGAGAAGCTCGTCGTCGGGCGCACGCCCAACGAAGTCGTTGACATCGTCGCCCGGATCTGCGGCATTTGTCCGGTCGCCTACCAGATGGGCGCGTCGATGGCCTTCGAGCACCTCTTCGAGGTCGAAATCGAGCCCCAGGTTCGAGCCCTGCGCAAGCTCTTCTACTGGGGCGAATGGATCGAGAGCCACGCCCTCCACGTCTACATGCTCCATGCCCCGGACTTTCTGGGCTACGAGAGCGCAATCGCCATGGCGCGCGACCATAAGCCCGTAATCGAGCAGGCGCTGCGTCTCAAGCGGACCGGCAACGAGATCATGAAGTTGATCGGCGGCCGGCCGATCCACCCGATCGCCATGCGCGTCGGCGGCTTCTCCAAGACACCGACCCGGGGCCAGATCGAGGCCCTGCGTGAGCCACTCACGGAGGCGCTGGCCCTGTCGCAGGCCACCCTGAAGCTCGTCGGTGCGTTCAAGGCGCCCAAGTTCGAGCGCGACCCGCTCTATGTCGCCATCAAGCATCCGATCGAGTACGGCCTCAACGAAGGCCGCATCGTCTCGACCGATGGCATCGATGTGCCGCTGTGGGGCTGGCGTGAGGCCTTCCGCGAGGAGCAGCACGAGGGAACGAACGCTCTCCATGCCCGAACGCTCGACGGGCGAACGTACATGCTCGGCCCGTCGGCGCGCGTGACCCTCAACGCCGACCAGCTCCACCCGCTGGCCTCTGAAGCGCTCAAGGCTAGCGGCCTGGCGAAGCAGATCGCCCACAATCCGTACTGGGCGATCGCCGCCAGATCGGTGGAGTTGATCCACGCCTCGGCCTCGGCGCTGGACATCGTCAACGCCTACGACGAACCGGACCGCCCCTTCACGCCGTGGACACCACGCGGCGGTGAAACGGCCTGGGGCACAGAGGCGCCGCGAGGAATCTGCTGGCACCACTACGATCTCGACGACAGCGGCAAGGTCGTGGCCGCCCAGATCATTGCTCCAACCGGCCAAAACCAGGGCATGATCGAGCAGGATCTCGCCGCGTTCGCCCCCCAGGTCCTGCCCCTACCGCACGCCGAGGCGACGGTGCGCCTGGAGCAACTCATTCGCAGCTACGACCCGTGCATCAGCTGCGCGACTCACTTCTTGACGCTCGAGATCGAGCGCAGCTGACTAGATCGCGGGCTGCCGACCAAATCGCGGGCGGCCGACTCGACTCAGCGCATCGACCCAACCCGTTAGGCTTAGCGACCGGGGACGGACCGAATAGGAGCGTCACCGTCACGGCCGCAGGCGGCGACTGGGCGGCCGAACGCTGCGGCGGGTACCGTTGGGGCCGCACATGATCGATCTCTTCTTCAAGATCGGACTGCCCGTGATGATGATCGCCATCGTCACGCTGGTCAGCCACCGCTACGGCCCGTCGGTCGGCGGCATCCTGGGCGCGGTTCCGGCCAAGGGCGGCCCGATTCTGCTGTTCCTGGCGCTGGAGCAGAACACGTCCTTCGCCGCCACGTCGGCCGCGGCCTCGCTGGGTGGCGCGGGCGGCTGCGGCGTCTTCTGTCTGGTCTATGCCCTTGTCTGCCGCCGGGTGAGTTGGCCGTTGGCGGGAGCAGCCGCATACGGCGCTTTCATCGTGACCTGGGCCTTAATGCTGCCCGTCTCGGCCTGGGGACTAGCGCCGGCGTTCATCGTCACGATGGCCATCCTCCTCGTCTCGCGCCGGCTGCTGCCGGAGGCTCCGCCGATGCCTCGTCGCGCCACGGCCAAGTCTGAGCTGCCGTCGCGGATGATCGCCGGCGCCGCGATGGTCGTATTCGTGACCACGGTAGGACCGAACTTCGGAGCCACGATCAGCGGCATGCTGACCACGATCCCGACGATCGCGGCCGTGCTCGCCCTCTTCACCCACGCTCAGGAAGGCCCCGACCGCACGATCGGCGTCATGCGTGGCATGACGCACGGGCTGCTCGGCTTCGCCTCGTTCCTCACGGTTCTGGCGGCTACCCTCGAGCCGCTGGGCGTGGTGCGAGCCTTCGCGTTGGCCGCGTGCGCCGTTGTCGCCGTCCAGTTCGTGGAATTACGTTCAGCCTTCAGGGCGCGGCGCCCCGCGGCCGATGTTCGGGCCGACGTGGCGGCTGACCTGGCCCTGCCGGACGTCGCGGAGTAGCCATGGCCGGTGGCGGAGATTCGGCGTTGGGACGAGCTTCGGAGACCGCGCTCATCGTCACTGTTCGGCTACCGAGGGCGCTCGAGGCGGTTCGCCAGAGAGCGGTCCAAGACGCCGGCGCGGGGCTCCGGGGTCACGTCACGCTGCTCTACCCGTTCGTGCCGCCCGGCGCGCTGGATAGCCGGCTGCGGGCCAGGATCGCCCAGGTCGTCGCGGCCCACGTCACGTTCTCGTTCCGGCTCACCGGGCCGGCCCACTGGCCAGAGACGCTCTACGCCGCGGTCGAGCCGGAGGCGCCGTTCCGCACCCTCCAGGCGGATCTTGCGGCCGCCTTCCGGGGCTACCCGCTCTACGGCGGGGCCTTCGAGTTCGTTCCTCACGTGACGATCGCCGAGGGCGAATCTGCGACCTTGCCCGAGATCGCCAACGACCCCGCCTGGGCCGGCCCGCCCGTGCCGCTCAAAGCGCGCTACGTTGAGTTGATCGTTCGCGACGTCGCTGGCTGGAAGACGAAGTGGCGCTTGCCCCTCCAGCGCTCGGTTTGGGTCCTTGTATGCGGCGAGAGGCTGCGGGGCGACGACGGAGCGGCGATCCGGGCGGCCGCGACACTGCCCGAGGACGTGCGGTCGCTGGCTGAGGTGATCGAGGTCGGACAACTCTCCGTGGAGGCACTTATCGAGGTACCCGCGGGCGTGGCTGTGATAGTTGCGGACGCTGCGGTCGGCATCCCAGCCGGGCATGTGATTGCTCTTCCGCTCGCGAAAATCGCTCACCACGGGGCCGGGGCGGCGCCAGCCACCTCGCACTCGTTGCCGCCCGACCAGGTCCTGGCCCTGGCCGAGGAGATGCGTGGCTTGCCGGTCCGCGGCAGTTTCGTGGGCATCGGCGGGTCCGAGTTCGCCTTCGGAGAAATCCTGTCACCGGCCGTCGAGGCGGGGCTGCCGGTGTACGCGGCCGCTCTCGCCGATGAGATCCGGCGGCTCGCGGCGGGCTGAGTGTCGCCTCGGACCTGCTCAACTTCACCCCGGGTGATACAAAATGAGTCCGCGTTCGTGGCGCGGACCGTCGCCCCCGGTTGTGAGCTTCGACGAGCGTGGCTTGAGCCGAGCTGCGCGGGAATCTGACTCGCCAAGCCCCGCCACGCCGCCCGAACCTACTTAGCAACACCCGGGCTGAAGTTGAGCAACAGCCGTGGCGCCTCCACGCTCCGACCTGTGGGCGCCTCCAGGTTCCGGCCTGTGGGCGCCTCCAGGTTCCGGCCTGTGGGCGCCTCCAGGTTCCGGTCTGTGGGCGCCTCCACGTTTCGGCCTGTGGGCGCCTCCACGTTTCGGCCTATTGACACGACATACATACTCGTACGTATGTCTGATAAGTCCACCGAACGAACCGACGGGGTACGTTCCTCGCCGGACCCAAGCACTCGCAAATCGATCCTCGTCGCCGCGCGCCGCCAGTTCACCACGGACGCCGCCACGATCACCATCCAGGCCGTTGCCGCCGAAGCGGGCGTCTCGCGCCAAACCGTCCATCGCTACTTCGGCGGGCTCAAGGGACTGCGGGCGGCCCTCGCCGCCGAAGGCTTGGACACGGCCAACGCAAGTGACGAACCAACGCGCGATCGGCTGATCGACGCGGCCGAGCGTCTCTTCTCGCGACCCGCCAGTGGCCTCATCTCCATCGAGGCCATCTCCGCCGAAGCAGGGTTGACCAAGGGCGCGTTCTACCACCACTTCGCCGATCGCGCGGAGTTGCTCCGCCTCGTCGCCCGCCGCGTCAGCCCGGTTGAGGAGATGCGCGCTCAGATCCAGCCGTCAATCGGGCTCAGCGCCCGCGAAGGGTTGATCGCGATCGCCACGGCCTACTACGCGGCGATGCGCAAACGAGCGGATCTCGTACGAAACCTCGCCGTCAACTCATCGCAGGATCCGGAGCTGGCCCGCATTGTTATGTCCGAGACCATCGGCCAGGGTGCTCCGATGATGGTCGCCTGGTTCGCACTTCAGATCCAGAAGGGCAACCTCCGGCCGATCGATCCGGCGCTTCTTGTCCAGGGCCTGTTCGGGCCCGTCTTCTTGATGATCGTTCTCGGCCCAACAGTCTTCGATGAGTTGGCCCAGATCGGAATCCGTCCCGCCATCGACAACGTCGAGGCGTACGTGGATCTGCTGCTCCACGGCGCCGCCCAGCCAGACGCCCACCGAGGAGGCATCCGATGACCATGGCTCCTACTCCCCCCGCGCCCGTGACAGCGCCCGCGCACGCCACGCTTCGGCCCGCCGCTCTCCAGCCGGCCGTCGAAGCCACGGCCCTGCGGAAGGATTTCGGGGCGATCCATGCCGTGGATGGCATCGATATGAGCCTCCCACCCGGCCGAATCTACGGCCTCCTGGGCCCCAACGGCTCCGGCAAGACGACGCTGATCCGGCTCCTGATGGGCCTCGCGTTGGCGACCAGCGGCACGGCCAAGGTCCTCGGCGTCGAGATGCCATCGCGCGCCAACTTGGCCCGCATCGGCTACATGACCCAGGCCGACGGCATTTACCCTGAGCTTTCCGCCTGGGAAAACCTCACGTTTTTCGCCGCGCTCTACGGCCAGACTGACAAGGCGCAGTTACACGCGGCGCTTGAGCTCGTCGAACTCGACACGCGGGCCAACACGCCGGCCCAGAACCTATCGGGCGGGATGCGGCGCCGTCTGTCGATGGCCTGCGCCCTGGCCCACCACCCGGTAGTCATCTTCCTCGACGAACCCACGGTTGGAGTGGATCCGGCCCTGCGAGTCCAGTTCTGGGACCACTTCCACAGACTCGCCGCGGACGGAGCCACGCTCCTCGTTTCTAGCCACGTCATGGACGAGGCCGACCGCTGCGACGAACTGGTCTTCATGCGGGATGGCCACGTGCTGGCCCAGGGAACGTCGGCCGAATTGCGGAGGCGCGCGGGCACCGACAACATCGAAGCCGCGTTCCTCAGGTTCGCCACCGACCCGGCGGCCGCGACCGGCGCCGCCGCCACTCCCGCCCCCAAAGCGCAGCCCACAGGGGCCGAACGATGAGCCCGCTTCGCGTAGCCGCCGTCTTCCGCCGCATCGTCGCCCAATTCCGCCGCGACCCGCGCTCGGTGGCCCTCCTCTTCGTGGCTCCGCTGGCCATCATCGCCCTGCTCGGCTGGGTCCTTGGCAGCCAGGGGGCCATGGCCGCGCGAGTGGCCGTCATCAACCACTCGACGGCTCCGGGCGCGGAAGTCGTCGTCACCCGCCTTGAGTCGGAGCTCGAGGGTCAGACCGGCATCACCATCGATCGATCGGTGGCGGACGACTCGACCGCACGGCAGATGCTCAAGGATAAGAAGCTCGATCTTGTCCTGGTCCTCCCGGTCGACTTCAGCACCCAGAATCGCAAGATCGACTTGCTCACCCTCGGCCTGAATCCAACCGCAGAGTACGCCTCCCTGCCGGCCGTCCAGAAAGTGCTGATATCGGCCCTGACCGACAGCACGGTTGGCGCCGCCCTGCCCACGATCGAACGGGCGACCGTCTATGGCTCGCCGAACGCAACCCAGCTGGACTCGCTCGCTCCGGTCGTGGTCGGTTTCTTCGCCTACTTCTTCGTCTTCATCCTGACCGGCATCAGCTTCCTGCGCGAACGAATCGGCGGCACCCTCGAGAGGCTGCTGGCCACGCCGGTCAGTCGAGGCGAAATCGTGCTCGGCTACAGCCTCGGCTTCGGCTTCTTCGCGACGCTGCAGGTGGCCCTGGTCCTCGCCTTCGTTTTGGGCCGCCTGGACATTCAGGCGCTCGGGCCCGTCCCGGCGTTCGCGATTGGCCTCGGCGTCCACACCGCCGGCAACCCACTGATCTCGTATCTATTGGTCCTGGTCCTGGGATTGGGCGCGGTGTCGCTCGGCATCTTCCTCTCGACCTTCGCCCGAACGGAGCTACAGATCCTGCAGTTCATCCCGATCGTGATCGTGCCGCAGGGTCTTCTCGGCGGCTTCTTCTGGCCGATCGAGCAGCTGCCGAATCTGCTGCAACCGGTCGCCCGAATTCTGCCGGTCACCTACGCCATCGACGGCCTCCGTCAGGTGATGATCGCCGGCGCGGACCTCACGTCACCGCAAGTTCTGCTGGACCTGGGTGTCCTCGTCGGGATCGCCGCAGTGTTCGTGGTGCTCGCCGCGGCCACGATCCGGCGCGAGGTAGCGTAGGCCCGCCGTCGCCCACCTCGCCGAATCCAGTGGCTTCGTGCCGCCGCGCTAGACCGGCATTCGGGCGCGGACGCTGCTTAGTCGATTGCGGAGGCCGTGGCGACGCGGCCCCGCCACAACCAGGGCCGTCGACCACGCCAGAGTCGAGACCATCACGATCGCGTAAACCGGCCAGTAGTTGCCCAGCCGGTCGTAAGAGATGCCTCCGGCGTTCATGACGATGATCCCGCCGGCTGGATAGGCCACGGCGATGATGCCGAAAATCGCCCCGAAGTTGTGGCCGCCGAATACGTCCGAGAAGGCAGCCGAGCGGATGGCGATAGTCGCGCCGATGCCGAAGCCGTATACCGCGTTGCCGGCGACCGCCAGCGCCAACACCGAACCCGTGGCGGCGAAGATGCCGGTCGCGCCGATGGCGATGAAGGCAGCGCACAGCAGGCCGATGTAACGTCGCCCGAATCGATCGGAGAGGCCGCCGCCAACCACCTGCCCGGCGACGTAGGCGTAGGACTGGAGGGCCAGCATCGAGGCCGCGAAGCCGGCATCGAGGCCTTGATTGACGGCGTGGCGCGACGAAGTCTGGAAGATGCCCTCATCGATGGCGCCGATGCCCACCGCCCCGATCAGCAGAATCCAGAAGCGCCGGGTCCGAAGAATGCGGCGCAAAGCGTCGGGGCGGGTCCGGCTGCCCGGCGGCAGCGGCTCGTGCGATGCGGCGATTGCCCCCGGCGCGGAGGTCTCGCGCAGGCCGGTGCCGGTGCCTCCCGCCGTTCCTCTGAGTGGGCCGGCGGCGGGAACCGGAATCACGACTGCCGGACCGGTCGTCATGAGCCACACGAACGGCAACGCCACCAAAGATAGGCCGGCGAAGAGCAGGGCCGTTGTCCGCCAGCCCAGGTCGGGAATCGCGACTGCGGCAATCGGCAGGGCCAGGGCCACGCCGATTCCGGGCCCGGCGTAGGCCACGCCCAAGGCCAGGCCCGTGACACCCGCGTATCTGCGCGCTATCGCGGTCGTAACGCCTACGAAGACGAGCTGCAGGCCCAGAGCCAAAAACACGCCGTACGCGACCACGAGGAAGGCGACGTCGGTGGCGGCGGAAGCCACGGCCCAGCCGACGGCGGTCAGAACTGTCCCGAGGAGGAGCAGGTAGCGATCGGCGACCACGTCGTAGGCTCGCCCGAGGAGCGGCGAGGAGAGCGCGGAGACCAGCAAGAACATGGTCCACGGCATCTGGCCCAGCTCGCGCGAGGCATGGAACGACCTCTCGAACTCGGGGGCGAGCAGCGGGAAGCAGTACAACGGCGCGTAGGCAATCGCGCCCACGACAAAGGCCCCGAGGACCGGCACGGTCCTGGCTGCGTGGGCGCGGGAGATGCGGGGGCTCGGCACAAGACCATCGTAGAAGCTCGGTCGCCCGGGCGATGCGCGCTACTCCCCCGAGCGGTATCCGAACGGCCGAATGAAGGCCACCCATCGGCCCATGAGCATGCGCCGCACGAACCATGTCGCGGCCAGCAGGACCGCCAGGGCCAATATCAGCTGCAGGCTGCGGATGGCGCGCTCGATCGACCTGGTCTGCGATACCGTGAAGGCCGGGTAGGGCGCGCCGGGCTGGGCGCTCGCACCAACGGACGCACTCGGCGCGGCCACCGCACTCGACGCGGCCGAGGGCGTCGAGGACGCCACTGGGCTCGCGACGGGAGAAGCGCTCGTCGTGGCACCGCCGGGTGGCGCGGAATCCGTGCCGAGCTCGATCGTCGGGTGCGCCAGCACATCGATGTTGGGGAGCTCGAAGCAAGCGTCCGAGCCGGCTCGCGTCGGCACGTTGCACGCGGGTGGTGGCGGAAACGCAATATCCCGGCTCAGGCCAATGACCAGCCAGCCACTGATCGCAATGGCGATCACCGGGATCGCGACTCGGGCGACGTCGGCCCGCGTCTCAGGGTCTCGACCGGACTTGACGCTCGAGATTCTGCCGTGCTCGTCGATTGAGAGGCGGTTCAACTCCTCGCCGCCGGTTAGGGCGAGGAAGACCCAGAAAAGCGCATAGGCACCGGCGGCGGCGATAGCCGCGGCGATGCCGGTGGTCCCGGATCCAAACCAGCGGCTGGGGATCAGAGCCAGCCCGATGATCAGAAGCGTCGCGACGAAATGGAGACGCTGGTTGACCCTGTGGCCACGGATGAGAACGGCCTCGAACTCGCCCTGGCTTTGCACACGGGCCCTGGCTTCACGGGTCAGGTTGCGGACGGCTCGCTTGAGCAGCGCCTTGCGTTCGTCGGCCGAGAGGACCCTGGACGGGGCGCCCTCCCGAACGGCGTCGGGCGGGGCGGCGTCGGGCGGGGCACCACGAGCGGATTTGGGCATGCCCGCCCCGCCATTCGGATCCCCGACGGCTGCCATGTGCCTCCCCTATGCCTGCCCGGCCGGGTGCGCGGCGGACGACGATGCGCCCGCCGGCTCCGTCGGGGTTCAGCCCTCGGTCTTGACCTCGGCAGCAGCGTCCGGCGCCTCAACCGGAACCTCTTCAGCGACGACCGGCGCCTCGACCTCAGCGGCGTGCGGCGCGGCGACCTTGGCCACGACCTCGTCCGGGTCGGACAGGAGGGTCACTCCGGCGGGCAACGGCAGGTCTCGCAGATGGATGGCCATGTCGAAGTCGTTGAGTGACTCGATCGAGAAGTCGAGCGACGCGGGCAGATTCTCGGGCAGGGCGCGGACCTTGACGTGGTCCACCGTGTGCAAGAGCGTGCCACCCAGCCGGAAGACGGCGAATGACTCTCCCGTGGCGTGAAGCGGGATCTCGACCGTGACCTCTTCACCGGAAATGAGGGCGAACAGGTCGACGTGCAGGAGCTGCCTGGTTCGTGGATGAATCTGAATGCCATTGACCAGGACGCGCTGCTTTTCTTTGCCGTCGATCTTGAGCTCGATGATCGTGTTCGAGTGGATCGTCCTGCGGATGTGATCGAACTCGTGCGCGTCGAGCGAAACAGGGATCGAGGCGATGCCGTGGCCAAAGATGACGGCCGGTACGCGGCCGGTCTTGCGCAGGCGCGAAACCGACTTACCGATCTCGGTCCGGCGGGTCGCGGTGAGTACTGATGGGGCTGACACTGGCTGGAACCTCTCTGCGCGGGCCATCGAGCGCACTTGTTGACGCGGAGGCGCTGATCTACGAGCGTACCACGGGAAGGAGAGGCCTGGATGTTGGGAGGCACCAGCGCACTCCGAGCGCCCAGACGGGCGGCCAACTGGCCGGCGGCCCCATGGCCCCGTACCAGACCGAGCGAACGTGGCGGCACCTCCACCGCAGCGCGCGAGCGCGGTCCAAGGCCGCAGCACAGGTGTAGCATCGCCCTGTGGCTGCCACGATTTTGATCGTTGAGGATGAATACGCCGTCGCCCGAGGGATCCAGTACGCCCTGCAGCAGGAGGGCTACCAGGTCGCGGTTTCTCGCTCTGGCGAGGACGGGCTCGAGTTCGCCCTGCGCGAGGCACCGGATCTCGTCATTCTGGACGTTCGCCTACCTGGAATCGACGGCTTCGAGGTGCTACGTCGCCTCCGCACGAGCGACTACAAGGCTCCCGTCCTAATTCTGACCGCCCGAGATGAAGAGATGGACAAGGTGATCGGGCTGGAGCTTGGGGCAGACGACTACGTCACCAAGCCGTTCGGGCTGCGCGAGCTGATGAGCCGCATCAAGGCCCTCTTGCGCAGGGCCTATGGTGACCTGTCGGATGCCCAGGGCGGACGGCTGCTCCGCCACGGCGACCTGCTCATAGACCTGGAGCGGCGGCGCGTTCAGCGCGGCGAACGCCGCATCCCTCTGACCGCGACCGAGTTCGAGATACTGCGTCATCTGGCCAGTCGCCCGGGACGGGTCTACTCGCGGCGCGAGCTGCTCGAGCTGATCCGCGACTACGAGGCCCTTGACCAGGACGAGAAGACGATCAACGTCCATGTCAGCCACCTGCGCGAGAAGCTGGAGGACGACCCATCCAGTCCGCGGTTCGTCTTGACGGTCCGTGGCGCGGGGTACGCCTTCGCGGAGCGCTAACGTGGCGACAGGTCGTAATCGGAAGAAGAAGAATCGCGGAATCCAGTCCGCCTCCTCCAAGCCGACGATCGTCATGAACGCGGAGTCGGCGACGCCGGCGGCGAAAACCAGCCGTGGCACTCTCTGGAGGCTATCGCGGCTCTTGCCACGCACTTTGCAAGGCCGTCTCTCGCTGGCCTTCATCATGGTCTGCGCTCTGGCCGTCGGGCTTGTTTCAATCCTGACCGTCGTCGTCCTGGACACCGACCTGCGGGCCCAGGAGGAGACCAACCTCGAGGCCCGAGCCAATGCGGTGGCTGCGGTCGTCCGGGTCAAGGCCGAGACCTCAGCTCAGCACTCCCCGGTCAACGCTACGGTGGTCTCCGCCAGCGGCGTGCTCAACGATTACGTCCGCGTGGCCGTCGATCCAACTACCCGAACCGACTGGGCCAATAACGTAGCCCGAGCGGATCTGCGACTGCGCTTTGGCCTCGGGTCTGAGACGTCGAATGGGACGGAGTTGAGCCCCGCCACTCCCGTCTCGGTCTTCAGTGCGCCGCTCACGGTCGAGCCCGGCCGCGGGCAGGCGCGAGATGCCATCAGCTACACCCAGATGTTCAGGTTCGACGATCCGCAGGGGATCAAGCCGACCTGGTACCTCGAAGTCAGCCTCTCCGCGCCCTATACCACCCGCAGCACCACCATTGCGGCCGTCGTCGGTTTCCTTCTGATCGTGGCCACGGGCGCGCTGCTCATGGCGACCATCGTAGCCACGATCCTGGCCCGGCGATTCACGCTGCCCCTGCGAAGACTGACGGAGGCAGCCCGGGCCGTGGCCGAGGGCGACCTGGCCCGCCGCGTGCCGGCCGAGAGGGCTAGAACGGGCGCCGCCGAGATCACCGAGCTGTCGCGTCAGTTCAACGCCATGGCGGAACAGGTGGAGGAGACCATGGAGGTCATGCGCCGCGATCGCGATGTCAGTCGGGAGTTCCTGGCCGACGTATCGCACGAGTTGCGGACGCCGCTGGCAGCCCTGCGGACCTTCAACGAGTTGCTGCGGGAGAAGGCCGGCGACGACGTAGCGGCCCGCACGGAATTCCTGGAGGCGAGCGCCCAGCAGATCGAGCGACTCGACTGGCTTGCCCAGAATCTGCTGGAGCTTTCGAAGTTGGACTCAGGGCTGATTCGGCTGGACCTTCGGCCCGACGACCTGAGGGCGACGGTTCTATCGGCAGTCGAACAAGCGCAGGTATCCGCCCAACGGCGGGGCATCGTCCTTACGGACGAGCTTCCCGACTCCCCCCTAATCACCCGCCACGACCCGCAGCGTCTCGGCCAGGTACTGGTAAACCTGATCGGAAACGCCCTGAAGTTCACACCTCGAGGAGGCTCGGTCCAGGTGACACTGACGCCGCACAATCCCGGCGCCCGAATTGCGGTTGTGGACACCGGGGTCGGTATCGACGCCAAGGAACTACCGCACATCTTCGAGCGCTTCTATCGCGGGTCTAGGGCTCACGAGGCCCGAGGCAGCGGCAGCGGGCTGGGTCTGGCCATCGTCCGGTCGATCGTGGAGATGCACCGCGGCCGGATTCTCGTCGAGAGCCGCGTGGGCGCCGGCTCCACTTTCGCGGTGACGCTCCCGGCCGACCCCCGGACGGCCCCGGAGCCGGCGGCTGGCGTAGCCACTACCGTGACGGCCGTCACGGCCCCAGCGGCGGCTGGAGCGGCAGTTACGGGCGCGGGAAAGGCCGCCCACCCAACCACCTCCGCGGGCGCGGCCAAGGCTGCGGGTGACGCCAAGGAACAGGCCCGCGTTCGCGCCGATGACGAGATCAGGTGATCGGTGGCGAAATCTTCATCGCCTGCGCCCTGGACCATGGACTGGCCGCACCTCAGGCTTCAAGCTGTAGCGGCGACTGCCTCACGGCCGTGCCTCACGGCGCGAAACGGCCATTGTTCGTAATATTCGCGCCTGCCACCTCATCGCACCGGTCGCAGCCTGCCCTATGTCAGACATCAGCCCAGAGACCAACCCGCCGAACCCGGCGCCCAGCGAGCCGGGGCGGTTCGAGCCACGGTCAGAGCCACGCGCCTACTGGATCGCGGCATTCCAGGCGCGCAGATTCGGCGAGGAGTCGCTAACGCCGGAGCGGTGGTTCGAGCCCGATCCATTCGGCAGTGGCCCGTCCACGCACAGGGCTCCTCGCCGCTCGACCAGTCCGGGCCTGGTCGCCGTCCTGCTCGCGACCTCCATGTTTGGCGCCGTCCTTGGCGCGGGCGGAACGTACGCAGCCCTCAAAGAATCGGGCGCGCTCGACTATGCCGCGCGGTCGACGTCCGCCGGCCCTCAGGTGCGAATCGAGTCCGATGCCTCGACCGTGATCGCTGCCATCGACAAGGCGAGCCCCACGGTGGTCCAGATCGTCGCCAACGACGGCGCCGGCAACACAGTTGTTGGGTCGGGCATCGTCTACGACCCCCGCGGCTGGATTCTGACCAACAAGCACGTGGTCACAGGGGCCACGACGATCACTATTCGACTCAAAGACGACCGACGGCTGGCCGGCACGACCTATGGCTTCGATACCCTGACGGACCTCGCCATCGTCAAGATGAACGGCATCCCGGACCTGCCAATGGCCACACTCGGCGACTCGTCCTCACTCCTGGTTGGCCAGCTCGCCATCGCCATCGGCAGCCCCCTCGGACTCGCCTATCCCAACAGCGCCACCCAGGGAATAGTCTCGGCCCTTGGCCGTGACATCGATGTCCCCGCCGACGGGACATCACCGGCGACGAGCCTGCACGGCCTGATCCAGACCGACGCGGCGATCAACCCAGGCAACAGCGGCGGACCGCTCGTCGATGGCTCCGGGCACGTCATCGGAATCACCACGGCGGAGGCCTCGACGGCCCAGGGCATTGGCTTCGCCATCCCAATCGACATCGCTAAGCCGATCATGCAGCAGGCCCTCGCCGGCGAAAAGCTGTCGCGCCCGTTCATCGGCGTCACCTACAACACCATCGATCGAGGCCTCAAGGAGCACTACAACCTGTCACTCGACCGCGGCGCCTGGGTTCACAAGGAGGACGCCAACGGCAACCCGATCGAGGCTGTCGCAACCGGCAGCCCAGGCGACAAGGCGGGCATCAAGACCGGCGACATCATCACTGGGATGGAGGGGGAGACGATCGATCCTGCCCACCGGCTCGAGGATCTGCTGGTCAAGTACGCCCCCGGCCGGACGGTGAGCCTGCAGGTATATCGAAACGGCTCCTACAGCACGATCCGGATTACGCTCGGAACCAGGCCCGGAGTGACGAGCTAGGGCTCGTCGCCGCTTGCGAGTCTGGTCCGCCATGGCGGGGCCGCCAGACTCGAGGCTCAGTCACGAGCTAGGGCTCGTCGCTTGGGAGTCTGAAAGCTAGGCTCGCGGCTCGGGCCGCCTCCTGATCTCGACCGAGGCGGCGTCCAGCGGGCCCGGCAGGTCCACATTCGGCTTGCGAACGCGGACCACGACCTCGGCCACCCCCGCAGCCGAGAAATCGGAGAGCAGTCTGGTAGCGATCGTCTCCGCCAGCGACTCAATCAACTGTCGGCTTGGCCCTTCGATCGTCTCTCGCACGATGGCGAAGGCGGCGCGGTAGTCGACTGTACGGCGCAGTTCGTCCGATATGCCGGCGGGCGCCAGGTCCAGCGACAACTCCACGTCGACCTCGAACGGCTGAGGCTGGGCTCGCTCCACTTCCAGCACGCCATGTCGGCCCTGGAACCTGATGTTGATAAGGGCGATCCGGTCCGTCACGGCCGACAGCCTCGAACAACCGCGTCGGCGACA
>JANYJI010000027.1 GCA_025358525.1 Chloroflexota bacterium
GTTCGGGGGTTGTAGTGGCCGAGCGTCTCGATGGCGCGACCATCGCGAGCGCTGCGGGCATCCATGACCACGACCCGATAAGACGGCTGTTTGGTCGCGCCAATGCGGCTGAGACGAATGCGAACTGACATGTGCGAGCTAGGTCCTCCAGATGTTGGGGCGGCGTGTTGCCAGGTTAGCTATTTGACCGTGACGACGAGCCGCAGGATAACCGTATTGCCATCGACCACTGTGTAGCCGACGCCACCGAGATGATCGAAATAGGGCTTGTAATCGAGCGTCCAGCGCGATGAATTGGACGCCAGGAGGGCCTGGCCTATCTGGTCCTCCAGGGCCGGGATGTTGACATATGCCGACCCCATGTTGCTGGCCCCCGCTGCCGACATGACAGCGACGTAATCCGAGCGCGACGCCAGCGAGGACTCGGGCGTCGTGTCGATGACAGCCTTGACGAAGGTGTCGGTGTAGCCGGCAATGACTAGCTGGTCCTTGGCAGCCACGGCCACCTCGACTGGCTTCGCGCTGGAACCGTTCGGAATGCTGATGACCGTAATGTCGGTGCCCTTGTACGTCTCGTCGCGGCTGGTCAGTTTGAGAGAGCCGCCCGCGAGCGCAGCGAGATTGGTGATCGTCGCCGCTTTGGCGCTGGCCGTCGCCGCGTCGCCCGCTTCAACGACGATTCCGCCGCCATAGCTTGAGCCATCCTTTGTCACGACGGCCACGCCGTCGCTGAGCCAATCGATTCCGCCAATCTTGGCCAACGCGTCCTTGATCTGCTTGACCGAGTCGGCCGCAGCACCGGACTGGCCGGTCGCGAGGGCGTCGAGCTGCTTGTTGACCTGCGAGCCGATCGAATGAATCTCAAAGACGCCGACCGTGCTGCCCGGCAGAACCGTGGCCAGCCGGCTGGTGTGATTGGTTATCCCGGAATTGTCCGTCCGTGGCATCGCCACGTCCACGACCATACGATCCGACTCGGCGCGGACCGAGCCGGCGATCCAGCCCGGCATGCCCTTCGTGGCCAGGCCGATGGCGGATGAGGTCAGCGCGTTAGGCCCAAGCATCGACCCGAGGTACGAACCACCGTTGACATAGAAGCGGGCCAGGCTGTCGCCGGAGAGCGACTTCATGGCCGCCTGGTAGTTACCGTTATCCGCGAGGGACCCCTTCGTCTTGGTATCGAGAGCGGCCTTGACGCCATCGACCGTGCCGAGCAGCAGGGCCCGATCCGTGAACGCGTACGCGCCCTGGTCGACGCCCGATCCAGTGGCGTATAGCTTCGACCCGGCATAGTCCTGCGACGTCGTCTTGATGCCGTTGCGGCTTAGCTCCGAAGTGACCCAGGTCTCGGCCGCGGCCCGGTCCTTTAGGGCGACGATGGCCACCGCGCCGGGGCGCTTGTTGGAAACATCGGGTGACATGACAGGCGACGCAGCCGAGCCCATGTCCGTCACCGCGACCGATACCTCGCCCTCCATCCACGGCTTAAAGGCGGACGAATAGCGCAGGTCCGGCGACACCGCGCTGGTGAGCTTGTTCAGCACCTCATCGAGGGCGTTATCGAACAGCGCGCGATCCTTGAACCCCGGGAAGTGGCTCATGAAATCGGCTAACCGGGCGTGCTGGTCGCCCGGCAGGTCCGTCCGCACCTCCAGGAAGGCAACTGAGTTCTTGGGCGCCATGCTTGCTGTCAGCGACTTGGATCCGGCGGCCCCGGACAGGGCGAAGGCGCCCGCGGCGGTTACGACGGCCACGGCTAGCAGGACGGCGCCCACGATGCCCCAGCGCAGCCGCCGCGAACGCGGCGACACCGCCACGGGGTTGACTCCCGCAGCCCACGACTCACCCATCGGTACGAGCGTGCCCTCCGGGACCGGAGTCGCATCTGGCCCGCGGCTATCACCTGGTTGAAGGTTCTGCTGATCCATTTCTCACTCCTCCTCTAGCCGAATAGACCCGGCATGCGCCGTCCCAGTCGGCCACCTGTCATCTGCTTCATCATCTTCTGAAGTCCGCCGAATTGCTTGACCAGTTGGTTTACGTCCTGCAGGCGGGTACCGGATCCCTGTGCGATACGACGCCTTCTGGCTGCGTTGAGGATATTCGGATCGCGACGCTCGGCGGGCGTCATCGATCGAATGATCGCCTCGACTCGCTTGAGATCTCCTCGATCCACCGACTCCTGAGCCTGCTTGGCCATGCCACCCATACCCGGAATCAACTCGAGGATTTGGCCCATTGGGCCCATCTTCCTGACCTGCTCCATCTGATCGAGCATGTCCTCCAGGGTAAAGCTGTTCTTGCGCAGCTTCTCGGCCATTTTGACCGCTTGCTTCTCGTCGTAGGTTTCCTGAGCCCGTTCGATGAGCGTCAGGACGTCGCCCATGCCCAGGATCCGGCTCGCCAGCCGGTCAGGGTGGAAGATCTCGAGGGCATCGGTCTTCTCGCCGGTGCCCAGGAACTTGACAGGCAGACCGGTCACGGCGCTGATCGAGAGAGCGGCACCGCCGCGGGCGTCACCGTCGATCTTTGTCAGTATTAGGCCAGTAACCGGCACGGCCGCATGGAAAGCCGCGGCCACGTTCACGGCCTCCTGGCCTGTCATGGCGTCAACCACGAGGAGCGTCTCGGAGGCGGTATAAGCCGCCGAGAGATCCGCGATCTCCTTCATAAGCGGCTCGTCAACGGTGAGGCGGCCGGCGGTATCGAGGATCACCGTGTCGCGCACGAGCTTCCGGGCGGCTTCCATTCCGCCCTTGGCGATGTCGAGGACGCTCGTCCCAGCCGGGGCGCGGTAGACCGGCACGTCGAGCGACCTACCCAGCGTCTCCAGCTGGTCCGCGGCGGCGGGTCGATACGGGTCGGCGGCCACTAGGATCGGGCGGCGGCCCATCTTCACCAGATGGCGAGACAGCTTCGCAGCGCTGGTGGTCTTGCCCGAACCCTGCAAGCCGACCAGCAGAATGATGGCGGGGTTGCCAGTCAGCTTAAAGGCGCGATCCCCGGCCGAGAGAAGGGCTACCAGCTCTTCATTGACGATCTTGACGACCTGCTGGCCGGCGGTCAGGCTCTCCAGAATCTCGACGCCGGTGGCGCGTTCGCGGACACGGCCGACGAAGTCCTTGACGACCTTGAAGTTGACGTCCGCCTCGAGGAGGGCCAGCCGGATCTCTCGCATCGCGGCGTCGACGTCATCGGCGCTGACACGCCCGTGCCCCGTCAGGGCGCCGAGTGTCTTGCGCAGCCGCTCGCTCAGAGCGTCGAACATGGGTGGTTTGGGCTCCTGATCCGTCCCGCCGTCCCGAAAGATGGTTCGGCGTTGGGCCGCGGGTTCTGGCGGCACCAAAGGCTCGCGGAGTGTACCGCATCAAGACCTCCAGGGACAGCCAGTGCCGATTCGGCAACTGGCATCCAACATGCTGCCGGCGGCACCCCTGCTGGTAGCAGGCTGCAAGGCATGCTGGCAGCGAAGACTGGACCGGAAGGAAGGCCGGCCTACTCGAAGAGCGCGTCGATGAAGGCGTCGGGATCGAACGGCAGCAAGTCGCCGAGCTTCTCCCCCACACCCACGAGGCGGACAGGGATGTGCAGGGCGTCCTCGATGGCGAAGACGATCCCGCCCTTGGCCGTCGAGTCGAGTTTGGTTAGCACGATGCCAGTCAGGCCAATGGTTTCGTGAAAGACCTTCGCCTGCGATAGCCCGTTCTGGCCGGTCGTGGCGTCCAGGACGAAGAGCACTTCCGGCGCCGACCCGGGCAGCCGCCGCTCGATCACCCGACGCATCTTTGCTAGCTCGTCCATGAGATTCGACTTGGTGTGGAGACGACCGGCGGTGTCCGCGATCACGACGTCCACGTTGCGGGCAATGGCGGCGTCAAGGGCGTCGTAGATCACGGCCGCGGGATCGGCACCGGGAGCGTGGGCCACAAATTGGCAGCCTGTCCGGTCTGACCAGATACGGAGCTGATCGATGGCCGCGGCCCGGAATGTGTCGGCGGCGGCGAGGAGCACGGACCTGCCCTCCGCTCGATATACGTGAGCCAGCTTGCCAATGGTCGTGGTCTTGCCAGTGCCATTGACGCCGACCATCAGGACCACCGCCGGCTGGCCGGGCGCGGCCGGCCTAGGCCGCCAGCCATGTTCGCCGGGCAGCAGCCGCCCTGCCAACTCAGCCCGAACTGCCGCTTCGGCCGAAGGGGCATCCTTCCGCGCCCGAGCCCCCTCCACTATTTCGATGGCCAGGACGCCTCCCACGTCGCCCGAGATGAGTAACTCTTCGACCGATTCCCAGTCGGCGTCGGACGGCCCGCTACGCAGGATGCCGCGAAGGCGCGACATAAACCCGCCGCGGCTACGCTCGAGACCGGCCGAGAGGTCGCCGGGGGTGAAGTCCTCGGATTCGCTCGACCGAACAGGCGCCGCGGGAGGCACTAGCAGTTCATCGGCCTCCGAGTGCCAGAGCGGCTCGACCTCTTTGGTGGCGCCCGGCTCCCCGGCATGCTTGCCCGCCTCGACGACCTCGGTGGGCTCTGTCGACATCGCACCAACCAACCCGGTGGCTGGCTTGGGTTCGTCCTTCGGTCTGCGTCGCAGGAACAGGGAAACCTCCCGATCAGCCGGTGGTTACGGCTGGGCTCTTCTTGGTGACCTGGTCCGCCAGATCGCGCGCTTCCTCGAGGCGGAGGCTGATCACGCGGCTGACGGCGTCATCGCCCACGGTCACGCCATACAACGCGTCGGCGCTCTCGATGGTGCCGCGATTGTGTGTGATCACGATGAACTGCGTCTGGTCCGCGAGGCCACGAAGGGCTTCGGCGAAGCGGCCCACGTTGGCCTCATCCAGCGCCGCATCAACCTCGTCGAGCACGCAGAAAGGCACGGGGTGGACCTCGAGCATAGCGAAGAGCAGGGCCACGGCCGTGAGAGCGCGCTCGCCGCCCGAAAGCATGCTCAACGGTTGTGCCTTCTTGCCGGGCGGCCTGGCCACGATCTCGATACCAGTGGACGCTAGATCCTCCGGCTCGGTCAGACTGAGCCGCGCGAAACCGCCACCGAAGAGCTGGCGGAAGCGGGATTCGAAGGCCATCTCGAGGGCCGTGAATGTCGATCGGAACTGCGTCGCGATCATCGCGTTGAGCTGTTCGATCAGGGCGCGCGTCTTGGAGATTGCCGTGTTCAAGTCGGAGCGCTGGGCCTCCAGGCCGTCCAGGCGAGTCTCAATCTGCTCAAATTCCTCTGCCGCGAATGGGTTCGGGGCGCCGAGTTCGTGGAATCGCCGCCGCAATGCCGCCAGCCTGGAGATACCGGGCGGATCAACGGCCGGCGCTTCGGCCCATCGCACCGTGGCCTCGCTGAGCATCAACTCCAGGGTGATGTCGGGAGCGGCTTCTGTGTCTTCCTCGTATTCCGCTCGCGGCGTGGCGGAGGCGGCGTCGCCCAGCGCCAACCTGACAGCGAGCGCTGCCGGCAGAGTTGGGACAGGCGCGTCGTCGTCCTCGTCCGGAGATTCAGTCCCGGCCTGCGACGCCTCTCTCATCAGCAGCCGGATTCCCAGATCGCCCAAGCCGGCCAGTTCCACGAGCACCTGCTCGCGAATGGCATCCAGGGCGAGGCGCGCCTCCAGCTCGGCAACCTCGGTGGCACGGACACGCTCCTGGCAGGCACGGAGCCGCTCACGCGATTGAGCCGCGGCGATCTCGGCATCGGCCAGGCGGGTGCGGGCCACGGCCGCCGCCGCGCGCAGCGCTTCAAGCTCGGAGCGGACGGCCGCCTCGCGCATATTGGCTGCGGCCAACTCCTCGCCAAGACGCTCGCGCTCCGACTCGATCTCCTGCTCGCGCTTGACGAGATCGGCCGTCTGGCGCTCCAGGCTGCCGATTCGCTCCTGATCCAGATTCGCCGCGGCCGCGGCTCGGGCGCGGCGCGCCTCGGCCTCGCGACGAGTTATCTCCAGGGCCGCCTCTTCCGCGGCCAGCTGGTCGCGGCGGGCTCGCAGCGATGCCGCCCGAGCCTCCCATTCGCGGACAGCGCTGGCACGGTCGTCGTTCGGAGCGCCGGCGGCCACGCCCTGTAACGCCACGGCGTCCGCGACTTCGGCCGCGGCGGTGGCTTGTTTGACGGATTCGCGGAGTCTGTCGCGGTCGGCCTCCAGACGGGCCGCCTGGGACGACCGCCACGCGGCTTCGCGGGCAATCGTCTCGAGGGCGCGCGTGGCCCTTCTCTCCGCTTCCTCGGCCTCGCGATGAGCGGCCGACGCCCTACGATCCACCTCGCGAACTGACTCCAGGGCCGCCCGCGCCGCGGCCGCCTCCCTGGCCGTCGCAGCGGCCTCGGCCGAAGCCGCGGCCGTGTCGGTTTCGAGGCGCGACACTTCATCGGCCAGCCGCTCAACCTCTGCCCTGCGCTCCAGGAGCGAATCAGGTCTGCCCATGCTGACCACGCCCAGGGCAGTTACGACGGCGCCTTCGCGTGTTACCGCGACCCAGCCGACTGGCAGCTTCGAATGCACCGCCAGGGCCGCGTTGAGGTCGGGAACCCAAACCGCACGTGCCAGAAGCCGGCTCGCGGCGCCGCCCGGATCGACTCGGATGGCTTCGGCGAGGCGCCCGCCACCCTGGCCCACGGCGACGGCGGCGGCCGCCTCGCCCGCCTCGGCCGTGCGGTCGCGAGCGGACTCCCGGCCCGCCGGCTTGTGTGGCCCCTCAGCCTCAGCCGTTTCCAGCACGAGCACTCCGCGCTGGCCGTCTAGTCCGAGCGCGGCCTCACGTCCCACTACATAGCCACGCATCGTCTCGCCGAGAGCCGCCTCAACAGCGACACGGAAGCCGGCCTCCACCTCGAGGCCATCCGAGAGAGGCTTGCCGCCCACGCGACGGGCAGCCTTGGCGATGCCACGGGTCTCATCCTCGGAGAGGCGGCCTCGGAGGGCCTCCAGCCGACCCCGCAAGCCGGCAGCGCGGCTGGCTACGGCTGCGGCGCGCTCATTGGCCGTCTGGCGCGCGCCCTCCCGGCGATCCAGCTCGGCCCGCGCCGATTCGCGAGCCACCACGGCCGCCTTTTCGTCCTCGATGCTCTTGGCCAGGCTGGCCTTCGGCCCAGCGCACGCTTTCTCCGCGTCCGCCAACTGCCGGGCTGATTCATCAGCCTGGGCACGTTCGTCGGCGGCCTGACGCTCGGCGTCGGCCAGACGCCGACGAGCCGTCTCAACTTCGGCCGACCTGGCCGCCTCGACCCGTCGCAGAGCGGCTAGGGCCTCACCCTGCGCTTGCTGCGCGGCCCGGATCGCGCTCAGCTCCTCGAGCGCGTCGGTCAGCGATCGCTCCGACTCAGCTACCGCCGCGGAGAGCGCCAGGTCGCGCGACGGCACGGGCGCGGCCTGCTCCCGCCGCTGAACCGCGAGATCCGCCTCGGCCACGGCCAGTTCCTGCTCCAGGCGCTGACGATCGCGCTCGCCGGCGGCTGCGTCGGCCAATGCCCGAGCGTCGCGCAGCTGCAACTCGGTGAGGCGGGATCGGGTGGCTTCATGGGTGGCCCGGCGCTCGGCTTCGACCTCCGACCCGGAGGCAAGTTTGCGGGCGATTGAGGCGGCAGCTTCCTCAGCGTCCCGCAACGCCCCCAACGCGGCATCGATTTGGGCACGGCCCCTTGTCAACTGGGCGTCGGCCTCTCCGGCCCGGCCGGCGGCCTCGCGCCAACGCCATCTGGCCAGGGCGATTATCGCGCGACCGTATTCGCGGCCTGCGGTCTGTCGCGAGGCCTGCTGCTCGGCCTGAGCCCCCAAACGGCGGGCCTGGGGCCGCAGCTCGGCCAGAACGTCTTCAACCCTGGCCAGGTTGGTCTCGGCCTCGGTCAGCTGCTCCTCGGCCTTTGCCTTGCGCCGTTCGTGCCGCCGGACCCCGGCCACTTCCTCGAACAGCGGGCGTCGCTCCTCCGGCCGCAGCGCCAGTGCCTGATCGACCATGCCCTGGCCGATAAACAAGAAGGCGTTGTCGGCAAGGTGCGCCGCGTCTAGCAGATCAACGAGGTCTTTCAGCCTGACGCGCTGCTTATTGAGGAGGTAGTCGTTCTCGCCGGAGCGGAAGAGGCGTCGGCCCAGCTCGACCGTATCGAATTCGATCGGCAGCAACCGGTCTGAGTTGCCGAACACCAGGGTCACGTCGGCCATGCCCAGGGCAGACCGCTTGTCGGAGCCGGCGAAGATGACGTCTTCCGACTTGCGCAGCCGAAGGGCTCGACCCTGCTCGCCGAGGGCCCAACGGAGGGCGTCCGCGAGGTTGCTTTTGCCCGAACCATTCGGTCCAACGACGGCGCTTATGCCGGGGCCGAACTCGACCATCGTTCGTTCGCCGAATGACTTGAAGCCCTGAAGACGCAGGGCCAGCAGGCGCGCAGGCGCTGTCATCGGAGGCTAACTTCCGCTCGGTAACCGGCTCGGAGCGACCGACCGCCCATCTCGACAAGGGTCACCGGCCGTCACCGCCAGACCACTTCTTGGCTGGGGCTAACCTTGGGGCGATGTCCTCGACGGCTTCCCCGGCAGTCTCAGCGGCCGCTTCATCGCCCGCTTTTGTGGTCCTCGCTATATCCTCCCGACCGGCCGCCGCTTCGGTCGCTGCCACGGCATCTCGAAGAGAGCGGGCGGCCTCCTCAACAGCCAGAGCGGCGCCCATGCCCAGCTTGGTGAGGTCGAATGCGACCCAGGGCGCGCGGTCGGCGCGAGCCTCGGGGTCGACTGAATCCCGGGCCTCGGACAGATCGTCGTGGCGACCTGCATCGGTGTCGAACTCGGCCAGCTCTGGGTCCTCGAGCGGGTTCGCCAGTCCGCCAACACGGCGGCGCAGCGAGTCGATGGCGTGAGCTGCGGCCTCGGTTTCGGCGAGACGGCGAGAGTGGCCGTGGCCAACACCAAGGACCCGCGCTCCGATGGCTACTTCGATTCGGAACAGCTTGTTGTGGTCCGGCCCCTCGGCGTCGAGCAGGCGGTATTGCGGCCTCTCGCCGGAGAGGCGCTGGCTGTACTCCTGAAGTCGGCTTTTTGGGCTCTTGAGGGCGCCGAGCGGACGATCGCTCGTCAGCTCGGGACCGGCCAGGGCAGCCACGAACCCGCTGGCGGCGCCATACCCCAGATCGAGGTAGAGGGCGCCGACGAGAGCCTCGAGGGCGGCTGCCAACAGGGCCGGCCTGCGCCGACCGCCGCGCTGCGATTCGCCCTCGCCGAGTAGCAGATATTCGCCCAACTCCAGCCGGCTGGCCAATCTGGCCAGACCGGCCGTGCTGACGATCGAAGCACGCCGAGCGGAGAGAACGCCCTCGTCGTCGTCAGGATGGCGACGGTAGAGGGCGTCCGAAATGGCCAGATTCACGACGGAGTCGCCCAAAAACTCAAGGCGTTCGTTGTGTCCGGCGGCCAAGTCCCGATGCTCGTGCAGATAGCTGCTGTGTGTCAGCGCCTGCTGTAGCAGGTCGAGGTCACGGACCGGGAGCCCCAGCCGCTCGGCAAGAGCGGCAGCGGGGCGCATCAGTCGTATATCGGGCTAAGCGGCGTGCTCGTCGATGTAGTCGACGGCGTCCTGCACGGTCCGGATCTTCTCGGCATCTTCGTCGGAGATCTCGGTGCCGAACTCTTCCTCGAGACTCATGATCAGCTCGACGAGGTCTAGCGAATCGGCGTTCAGATCGTCAACGAACGAAGCTTCCGGCTTGGCCTCTTCTTCGTCGACGCCGAGCTGCTCGACGACGATCTTCTTGAGGCGCTCGTACGTGGTGGCCACTGATGCCCTCCTCGGGTTCCTGTTCTTACGTTGACATTACTGCGGCCCCGGCTCCGGGGCGCTGTGCGCACCGGCGACGGAGTCGCGAACAATCCTCCCGAGCACTCCGTTGACGAGGCGCCGCGCTGGTTCGCCACTGTAGGTGCGAGCCAACTCGACCCATTCGGCAATCGCCACCCGGGACGGCGTGCCGGAGTGTAGCACCTCGCCGATGCCGCTACGCAGCAGAGTCCGGTCCATGCGTGCGAGCTGCATTACGGGATATTGGGGCGCGAGCCGCTCGATCAGTTCGTCGATGTGGACGCGCTCCTCAACGACGCTGGAGACAAGCCGTCGCGCGAATTCGGCAGTGGCTTCATCGGCTGCTCCCTCGGCCACGTGGCGCTCCAGAACCGAACCTGCGGTCCGTTGTCCGAACTCCGCTTCGAATAGCGCGGCCAGAACGAGACGGCGTCCCAGGCGGTGGGAGCTCACCATGTCCAAGGTGTGACTCTGGCGGCCGCCGGACAGAAGGTTTTCGTCCGAAGATGAGTCCTCGCCCGCGCCCCCTGCTGCCGGGCTCATTTGTGCCAGCCCCCTACACCGTCGACGACGACGGTGACCTCTCCCAGCTCAAGGCCAAGCAGCCGTTCCACCGTGGCACCGATGGCCTGGCGAACCTGCGCGGCAAGCGGCTGCAGCTTGTAACCCGGTCGGGCCACAACCCAGACACGAACCGAGACGCGGCCGTCGCTTACACGGGCCCGAACCGGGGAGCCAGCCAGCCACGGCAGAGGTCCGCCTCGGCTTACCTTGAGAACGCCCGGCGCCTCGAGCGCGGCCACACGCACCATCTCCACGATCACGGAGTGGCTTACGGTCAGAGGGCCCGGTCTGGCCTCGGGCGCCTGGTGGGGGGCTGCGTCAGGGTGCATCGGGCCACTCCGCCTACTGTGCTGGGCGACGAGGCTGGCCGCGGAAAGCTTCGGCGATCAACTCCGGAATCCGGGCGCGAGCCGCCGTGGCCCCGGCCTCGACTGCGAACTCCATCATGCGCCGCTTGGCGCTGCCGTGCGTGATCAGGACCATACCCTTCACGCCCAGGAGCGGCGATGCCCCCAGCCTCTCGTAGTCGAACAGCATTTGGATCCGCCTGACGGCTGGGATCATGAAGAGGTAGCCGAGCCAGCCGAGCGGGAAACGTCTGAACTCCTTGGTCCAGAGGTCGAAGATGAAACGCGCGAGCCCCTCGAAGAACTTCATCGTAACGTTGCCTACGACCGCGTCGCAGACCGCAACGTCTGCTATGTGCTTGACCAGATCGCGGCCCTCAACGTTGCCGACGAAGTTGAGACTGCCGTCTTCGTCGAGTAGCTGGGTCGCCTGTTGGATCGCGTGGTCGCCCTTGCCCTTCTCCTCGCCGATGGAGAGAAGGGCTACCCGCGGTTTCTTGACACCCAGAACACGCTCGGCGTAGAGCGAGCCCATGTGGGCGAACTGGTAGAGGTTGTGGCCACTCGAGTCCATGTTCGCGCCAATGTCGAGAAGTACGAACGGACCCGTCTCAGTGATCATCTGGATGGCCAGGGCAGGACGATCCACGCCCGGCAGCCTGCCCAGTTTCAAGACCGCGGCAGCCATGCCTGCGCCGCTGTGTCCTGCGGTAACGAGAGCGTCAGCCCGACCCTGCTTGAGCAAGTCCATGGCAACCATTATCGACGAGTCCTTCTTGGCCTTGAGGGCCAGGGCAGGCGACTCGTCCATCTCCACGACCTGGCTGGCCGGGACGATCTCCACATTGGCCGGCATCGGTCCGCCGGCAACTGCCTGAATTCGCTCTGGGATCCCGACGAGCAGCACCTGATCGGTTGGGTGAGCGCGCGCCCACGCCAGCGTTCCGGCAACTACCTCGAGGGGCGCATGATCGCCGCCCATGGCATCGACAGCGACGCGAACGGGGCCATCGCGAACCGTGCGAACCGTCTTCAGGTCCACCGGTTCAGGCCGTCTGCTGGGGCTTTTCCTGCTTGATCTCGACCGTGGGCCGACCGGCGTAGTAGCCGCAAACCGGGCAGGCGTGGTGAGGCTGCTTGGGCTGATGGCAGTGTGGACACGCCTCCAGGTGGGGCACAGTCAGCGCGTGGTGAGCGCGACGGTCACCTTGGCGAGCGTGCGAGACCTTCCTCTTGGGAACACCCATTGAAGTGACTACTCCTTTCTCTCCGGCGCCGCGCCCAGTTTGCCGGGGCCAGATGGCTTGGCCGGTAGGCGCCGGGGCGCGTTGAACCGATCTGTGACTGGGCACGACGAATCATACCCTGCGCATGGGGCCGAGGCGGGAGTTTAGCGGTTTCGAGCCTTCCCTGTCAGCGTGGCTGCGAACGACACGCCCAGGCATCCCTTGCCCTGGTGGAGCGCCGGTGGCTTGAGTTCATACGCCGACAGCGTCAGGGGGCCACCGACCGGTTGCCCGGAGCGTAGCGGCAATCAACGACAGGGCGAGCTCCCGCCGCCAGGGGGCTAGTGTGCTTCGGGCGAGTCGAGGAACTGGCGCAGACCCTCCAGCCGAGGGTCGATATCTTCATCCGGGTGATCGTGCGGACCGCTGGCGAGCTCCTGGCCGCACACGAGACACAACCCCGGGCAATCCTCGCGACACACCGGAGCGATGGGTTCAGCCAGGGCGATGAAGTCGCGAACTACTCCCTCGAGATCGAGCTCGTGGTGGTCTGTTAGTCGCAAATCTTCCGGTTGCCCCTTCGATTCGACCGGCAGGCCGTTCTGGAGATCGATACTCGGCAGTGCCTCCTCATCCACCTTTATCTCGACCGGGCATTCGATGTCGCGCAGGCAGCGGCTGCAGGTCAGCGCTATGGCCGTGCTCAGCCGCCCGCGAACGACCAACCCTCGGTTAGTCCGAGTCAGTCGTAGCTCACCCGTGATTCCACGTGTCTGGACGGGGCCGGACCCAGGATCGAGAGGCGGACAGGCAACGACAATGTCACGAGACGTACCCCCGGGCTCGGTTAGGAGTCCGGCGACGTTGATGATGAGTTCCTTAGCCTCAAACTGGCTGCTCGGCGTCCGATTCGTCGTACTCGTCGGGATCTCCCTGGCCGTCGTTCTGCGTGGCCGCTACGGCGGCCGCAGCAGTCGCAGCCGACGCAGAAGAGCGCCGGTCGTCGAGCAGCTCCAAGCCGCGCTTGATGGTCTTGAGCGTCCGCATTACCTCAGTCTCGAGGCCCACCAGGACGTCGGTCGCGTAGTCGTCTGCGCCTCGCCTTATCTCGTCGGCTTCGAGCTGAGCCTGACGGAGGATTTCGTGGCCCAACTCTTGGGCCTGACGAGTCAGCTCCCGTTCCTCGATCAGGTACGTCGCCTGTTCCTGGGCTCGAGCCAGGATCTTCTCCGCTTCCTCGCGAGCCTGCTCGAGGAGACGCTCGACCTCGTTGGTAACGCGCCGGGCCGACCTGATCTCCTCAGGGATCGTCACCCTGAGCTGGTCGATCCATTCCAACGCCTCGGCCTGATCGACGATCACGCTATTGCTGAAGGGCAGTTTCCTGCCGTTGGCCACGAGCGCCTCAAGACGCTCGATCAGGACGATGATATCGATCGGTCGGGCCCTCCTTGGGCAGGTAGCGGGGCTGCCGGGTGGCTCGATTATAGACTTCGGCCGCGAGAGGCCAGACGGCGAATAACAGCCCCAGGCACCATCTGGCTCAGGTCGCCGGCGAAGGCTGAAATCTCCTTGACCAGAGTTGAGCTGAGGTAGCTGTGCTCGAGGGCGGTCATGAAGAAGACGGTGTCGACCTCCGGCGCAAGCTTGCGATTCGTATGAGCCATCTGCAGCTCAGACTCAAAGTCGGAGAAGGCCCGCAGGCCACGCACGAGGAAGGTGGCATTTCGGCTGCGACAGAAGTCCACGGTCAGGCCGTCGAACGCTTCAACGGCAATGCGCGCCGCCATGTCAGGCGGACAGGACTCGTCTACAGCTTCGCGGATCGACGCCAGGCGCTCGTCGGTCGCGAAGATCGGCGCCGCCTTGTGAGGATTGATGAGGACAGCGAAGTAGACCAGATCGAAGACGGCGGCCGCCCGTGCCACGACGTCGAGATGGCCGAAGGTGATTGGGTCGAACGAGCCCGGATAGACGGCTATCTTCACCTGGCTTCCTCCTCGCGTGATCTTCTAGGGTCGGCGTCGCGTCGCCTAACCGACGGGTTGTCCTAGATCGCCTCTTCCACTCGGCGGTAGAACGTCAGGGCTGTCTCTCCGAAACGCCGGCTTCGCACGGATGCTAACAGCCCCACGGAGTCGGGCGGCGGAGTCCGCCAAAAGTGTTTGGCGACGACCGTCGCCTCTGGAGCCAAAAGTGCGGGAGAGGTTGAAGCGTCGCCCAATCGGGCCAGGGTGGCATTCATGAGAGGGGTATCCGCGTAGGGCGGGTCCACCAGCACCAGATCAAAAGGGCCCGCGGCCGCGGCTCGGTCCCTGAGGAAGGCGATGGCGTCGGATTGATGAACCAGGCCGCGCTCGGCGACTCGGGCCCGGGCGAGATTCTCACCGATGACGCGAGCTGCAGTTGGGTCACGTTCCACGAAGACGGCCCGGCCGGCGCCGCGCGAGAGCGCTTCAATTCCGCCAGCACCCGAGCCCGCGAACAGGTCGAGGACGTTGGCCTCCGACAGATGCGGCTCCAGGATCGCGAAGAGAGTCTGCTTGACTCGATCGCCCATCGGACGCGTGCCCTCGCCCGGAGCGAAGAGCCGCGTCCCTCGAGCGCTGCCGGCAATCACGCGACCTGCATCACTCATCGATGCCGACTCGTCGTTGGCGGTTAATGCGTGGCTGCTCCTCAGCTTGGTCGTCGGGGTCCGGCGCGGTGTCGGCTAGGACCTCGCCTGCGCCTACCCTGGTCAGCCATCCGCCACGAAGCTCGGTCGCAAGGGCCTCATGACCGGGCAGTAGCGCGCCATGTTCGTCGAGGAGCCGCTCAGCGATGGACCTGGCCAGGGCGGCGCGCTCCCGATCGCCCTTGTCGCGCAGAGAGGCGATGCGCAGGGTCGGCAGGCCGCTCTGGTTCAGGCCCAGCAACTCGCCTTCGCGGCGCAGCTCGAGGTCAAGTTCGGCCAGCTCGAAGCCATCGGTGTGGGTGGCAAGGGCCTCGAGCCGGGCTTTGGCAGTGGGATCGTTCGAGTCCGAGACCAGAATGCAATACGACTGCGCCTCCCCCCGACCGACGCGGCCGCGCAGCTGGTGGAGTTGAGCGAGACCGAAGCGATCGGCGTCGAGGATCAGCATGACGGTGGCCTCGGGCACGTCCACACCCACCTCAAGGACGGTAGTGCCAACGAGTACCCCCAAATCTCCGCCCCGGAAGCGATCCATGGTGGCGTCGCGGTCGGCCGCCTTCATTTGGCCGTGAACGACACCCACGCGGGGCGCGGGATCGGCCGGCAGTCCGAGGCCAGCCGCGGCCTGAGTAAGCTGCAGAGGAAGGGCGGCGGCCACTTCGTCCGCAGAACGAGCAGCCGAGTCCTCGTCCTCCTCCACGAGCGGGACCAAGACGAAGGCCCTATGCCCGGTCCGGACCTCGCGCACGATGAGCGGATAGGCGCCGCGGGCTGGTTCGTCGGAGGTCCCTGCCAGGTCCTCGGAACGACGGATGCCCGTCTTGACGGTGAGCCGTCCGGCCGGCATTGATCGCAGGTCGCTCACGTCGAGGTCGGCCAGAAGAATCTGGCCGAGCGTCCGGGGTATCGGCGTGGCGGTCATGAGGAGGACGTGCGGAGAGCGGCCCTTCGTGGCCAGTGCCTCCCGCTGGGCCACTCCGAAACGGTGCTGCTCGTCGATGACTGCCAGGGCAAGATTCTCGAACTGGACCGACTCCTGCACGATAGCGTGGGTGCCGACCACGATCAGGCCGGCAGACAGACCGAGCAGGCCGTCGGTGGCGGACGGCTTTGCCAGACGACCCAGCGCGGCGCGGCGCTCAACCGCCGGCAGAGAGCCGGTTAGCAACGTCACGCCGTGACCGAGCGGCTCCAGAAGCCGCCGCAGGGCCGCCGCGTGCTGACGGGCCAGCAGGTCCGTGGGGGCCAACAGCGCTCCCTGCCGGCCCGCGTCGGCCACGAATGCCAGCGCCAGCGCCGCCACGGCCGTCTTGCCCGAACCTACGTCGCCCTGGAGAAGCCGCATCATCGGCCGTGACGCACCAAGGTCGGCGGCGATTGCCTGAACGGCCGCGGCCTGATCCGCGGTCAGACGAGCTGGCTCGTCGATGCCGGTCCGGGCCCGAATCTGCGCCGTGAGGGCCGTCTCCACTGCGCCGATCCCATGCCGGAGCTGGACCGCAGTCACTGCCACGGCCTCTCCGACGGCGACCCGCCGCTGGCGGTCACGGGCCACCATCCCGACTTCCAGGGCCAGGAGTTCGTCGAAGCCGAGCCGGCGCAAGGCTGCGTCGCGGGCAGGGAACGTCGCCGGGTAGTGGGCGTTCTCCAGGGCCGCCCCGATGGACATCGGAGCCTCGCGTGAGACCGAGTCGCCGTTTGGAGGCGCCTCGGCAGAGAAAACTGCGCCAGCCTCGATCGCCGCTCGAGCCTCGGTGGGCAGGTACTCCGGGTACGTCGTCCCGACCTTGTCGAGCGCCTCGCGGATGGCCCGCCGGAGAGTGGACGCGGTCAGCCCGGCTGTGAGCCTGTACACCGGCACGATCCGGCCGGCGTGAAGCAGCGCGGAGCCGTCGTCGGGCTGGAACTCAGGATTGTCGAAGCTGGTAGTAAAGCCGCGGCGCCGGACCTTGCCGCTAATGACAACCCAATCGCCCTCGTGGAGGCGGTTCTTGATATAGCGCCGCCCGAACCACGTTGCCTCCACCTCGCCCGTGTCGTCGCCGAGATGGGCCGTGGTTCGCTCGACCTGACGCCGGAACGTCGGCGCCACGCGAATCCCACGTACCTGGAGACGCGCACTCGCGGACTCGCCGTCGGGGATCCGGCCCAAGTCGCGGGCGGTGCTCAGCGCGCGCAGGTCGTCGTAGCGTCGAGGGAGATGGAATAGCAGGTCGCGGACGGTCCTGATCCCGAGCTTCGGGCCAACGCGGCGCAGCACGGTCGCACCCGCGAAGCCGCTTGCTCCGATCGGGCTGTCGAGCCCGACAGGCCCGGCCACGTGGCCAGTCGGGCGCCCACTTCCCGCGGAACCGCCACGGCCACCGGCAGAGACACTTCCCCGACCCGGCAACCGGCCTGACACCGAGCCAGCCATCATCTACTCGGCCGAGATGAGGTATCGGTAGTGGGGCTGCCCGCCGTGGACTACCTCGACCTCCACGTCGCCGCGCCATTCCCCCACTCGACTGGCCAGGGCTTCGGCCTCGGCCAGATCAGCGCCCTCGCCGAAGTAGATCGTGACCAGCTCGAAACCAGGCTCAAGGGCAGCTAGGGCCGCCAGGACGGCCTTCGTGCGGTCGTTGCCGACGGCCAGTAGCCCGTCGTCAGGATCTAGAACGATCGTCTGTCCCTTCTTCACCTTGCGGCCGCCGATCGTGGCGTCCCGCACGGCTTCCGTGGCCTGGAGCGTCTGGATCGCGCGGGCGGCCAGAGTCATCACCTCGGCGTTGGCCGTGGCGTCCCGCACCGGATCGAGTGCCAGCAGCGCCGCAAAGCCCTCGGCGGCATTCCGAGTCGGCACTATCCGGACGCGCCGCGACGTCATCTCCGCTGCCTGACGCGCCGCGAGAACCACGTTTGAGTTGTTGGGCAGGAGCAGCACTTCGTCCGCGACAATCCCCTCGATCGCGTCGAGCAACTCACCCGTCGATGGGTTGTTGCTCTGGCCACCGCGGACGATCGCGGCCACGCCATAGGACTCGAAGATTCGAACCAGGCCGTCACCAGCTGCCACCACGACCACCGCCAGTGGCAGCCCTGCCTCCGGAGCCGACTCGTTCGACCTGTTCGAACCAGTTGGGCCGATCGACCGGCCAGTTTGGCTCGTACCCTCGGGGACGACCGCGAGTTCGATGTCGGCCCCATAGGTCTCCAGATCGACATGCGGCCGGCCTCCGGGGCGTCCACCTCTGTGGTGGACTTCGATCGGCGCCCCCACAGCCTCGACCGTTCGCTTCTCCCGAACCTCGCGTGATTGTGCGTCCAGGTTCTCGACCGTGATCCCCGTTAGCAAGCCCATCGACAGCCCCAGCGCGATCACCTGATCGGGCCGACCGTTGTGGACGTGGACCTTGACCGCCCGGGAGTCACCAGCCACCAGGACCGACTCCCCCGTCCTTGTAAACTGGTCGCGCAGGCTGGCCACGTCGAGCGGCGCCCCTCGAGACTGCAGCAGGAACATCGTTTCATACCCGAACGGCTCGTCGATATGTCCGAGAGCCACGGCTGCCACCTCCACTCCCCCAGCCACCTCCACTCCCCCAGCCACCGCCGCCGGGACAATGCCTGAGACCTGGGTCGGAGCATGCGCCACGAGGAACTGCAGCGTGCCCTGAAGCAAACGGTACAGACCCTCGCCGCCTGCATCGACAACGCCCGCATCGCGCAGAACCGGCAGAAGCGACGGCGTCTTCGCTACCGCCAGATAGGCTCCGTCGACCGCCGCCGTAAGCACGTCCTTGAGATCCCCACCTGCGTCGGCGGCACTGACGGCCGCTGCTGACGCCTCGCGTACGACCGTGAGAATGGTGCCTTCCACAGGTTTGACGACCGCCTTGTAGGCCGTCGCCGTTCCCTGTGTGAGAGCGTGCGCCAGGTCGGCGCCGTTGAAACGCTGCTTGCCGCCCAGCCCCTCGGCCATGCCGCGGAAGATCTGCGAGGCGATGACGCCCGAGTTGCCGCGCGCTCCCATCAGGGCCCCGAAGCTGATGGCCTGAGCTACCCGATCGGCCGATGGCTCGGATAGAGCCTCGGCCTCGGCCAGCGCCGCCCGGACTGTGGCCAGCATGTTGCTACCGGTGTCGCCGTCGGGGACAGGAAAGACGTTAAGCGCGTCGATCTCGTCGACGTGGACGGCAAGGTTGTCGACGGCGGCCCGGAAGGCAGCCAAAAGCCCAGGCCCGTCGCCGGCGCGGCGCGTCATCGATTGGCTCGCGTGGTCATCTAGGCTTGCGCTTCCTCGATGTCGTCTCCCCTTCGGCTTCCGACCAAGCAGTCGCGGCCAGGACGCCGGGCTCGTTGGAATGCTCGTGGGCTTGGTCCCCCCGGTCGACCGTGTCGGTCCGCTCGATCGCCTCGGCTCGCTCAATCGCCGTCGGCTGGTAGCGCAGGCCATCGACGTGGACGGTCATGCCGGCAACCTCGGCCCCGACATAGTGGCGCAGGGAATACCGAACGGCAGAGTCGACCTGGCGCGCTACCTCCGCCACCGGCACGCCGAAGGCGACCGTGATGTACAGGTCCAAATACAGGCCCTCGTCGGTAGCAAGCCCGATACCCGACCTGTCGAGGCCTACCCAGCCCAGCAACCTACGGGCCAGCGACGGGTCTGCGAACCCCGTAACGCCGTAGCTGCTCTGAACTGCGGTTCGGACGATGTCGATGATGGCGCGGCGCGTTACGATCGATCTGCCGGCCACCGAACGCTCGGGCATGTTGCTAAAACGACCTCCAGCCGGAGCGGTGGAAACGGTGTGCTATCATACCGCCCCGGTGGGTCCCGGTCGGGGCCGTCCATCCCGAGCATGTATTCGAGAGGATCTTATGCCTCGCTCCTGCGCTATCTGCGGGAAGATTTCCATGGACGGCTTCAACGCGCAGTCGTCCGGAATGAACCGGGTCCGCGCTCATCGCCGATTCCGTCCGAACCTCCAGAAGACAACCGTTCAGGTCGCCGGTAAGGCGGTCAAGACGCTCGCCTGCACCCGCTGCCAGCGCACTCTGTCGCGAGCAGACCGGTAGTCGCTACCGGCCCCCGGCCGGTTTGTTATGACCTCACTCGGCGTCGAGCTCAGTCTCGGCGCCGATTTCGTATATTGAGGGCAGCTTCGAGGTTCGTCGCGGGGATTGACCGCTAACCGAACTCGCGCCCCACGATCCCCAACTCGTCCGAATCGAGCCACAGCGTGAAGGGTCCGTCGTTGACCAACTCCACGTCCATGTGCGCCCCGAAGCGGCCACGCCCGACCGGCACTCCAGCTGCCGCCAGCCTCTCGCAGAACGAATCGTAGAGACGCTCGCCGAGCTCCGCGCCGGCGGCCCCAAGAAACGACGGTCGTCGTCCCTTGCGCGTCTCCGCATACAGCGTGAACTGACTGATCACCAGCGCCGCGCCACCGACCTCGGCGATCGAGAGGTTGGTCAACCCGGCTGGGTCGGCGAAAACCCTTAACGCGCCAACCTTTGCGGCCAGTGTCGCGGCCACGGCTTCGTCATCGCCCGGAGCGACGCCCAGGAGGATGAGCAGGCCGCGGCCTATTGCACCGACCGGCTCGCCGTCGACCCGGACCTCGGCTCTCGAAACTCGCTGCACCAGAGCGCGCAAACCAGTCTCTCACCGACTCAGAAGGCCGGCGGCGCCTCGCCAGAGGCCGCCCAGGATCGCAAGCCAGGGCAGCAGGTATAGACCGGTGGTCGTGCCTCCCATCCAGCCGAACCGGCTCATGCCGTAGGCCAGCACAATCCCGACACCGGCCGCGACTACGCCCTGAGCCACCAGAGTCCATCGAACCTGACGGCCCAGCCGCCTGAGGGCTCCGACATCGCCTTCATCTTCGGCTTCGACGCCCGCCTCGATCTCCTCGTCGACGATCTGCTCCATGAACCGTCTGGCCCAACGCGGCCCGTGCATGACGACGAAGTAGGCCACGGCTGCGTACATCACCCCGCCGATGATGTCGACGACCCAGTGCTCTCCCAGGTAGACGATCGCGAACCAGACGCAGACGGTGTAGGCCATCATCAACCAGCCGATCCGACCGAAAGCGCGCTTCGCAAACAGGAAAGCCAGGAACGGATAAGCGGCGTGAAGCGAGGGAAATGCCGCCACGGGGTTGGGGCTGATGCCGTAGGCGTCGTTCGAGTAGAAGTAGTTGTCCCGCGCGAACCCAAAGAGATGGATCAGTCCCTGAAAGCCATTATCTTGCAGGTGCAGGATCCCGCTGGCGAAGCCGTATTTGTCCGCCCACCAGGGCGGAGCCACGGGCAGGAGCAGGTACGTCACGAAGGCTGCCATCGACAGCACTATCAGAGCCGCAACGAAGTCGTAATACACCCGTCGCTGATGGAGCCAGAGCAGGAAGCCAATGGCCAGAGGCAGCGGGAAGTGCAGGAAGTAGAAGATGACCGAGATCGTGGCCAGATTGTCCGGGCTGGTGGCCGGGCCGCTGTGGAAGAGTCCCTGCAAGAAATGCGTCGGCAGTCCGCCCAGGCCAACGATCCGCTCCAGAGACATGATATCGGTCACGTGGATAGGCAGGCCGAATTTGTTGGCGTAGCCGCGCATTAGCTCGTAGGCGAAGAAGAGCGCCACGAACGGGATCCAGTCGCGGAGGAAGAGCTTGCCGCGGCCCAGGAGCAGTGCCGCCAGACCAAAACCCACGGCCACTACATCGGGCGTAACCGCGATGCCCCGGGCGATCATCAGAAATGAGAGAAGGATCGCGTAGGCGGCCACCGCCAGCAGGAGCAGGCGATCGTTCCGCCGCCCCAGATGGTGGTGCGGCGGGTCAGCGGCGACTGCTTCGACGGTGACCACATTGGCGTCGCCCGATGCGGCGGTTCCTGCGGCATCGGAAGCGGGGACGGCGTGGCCCGGTGCCGCTTCTCGGGTCACGAAGTCATTCCTGTGTCGATGGTTGTGGCGCCGTTCTTCCTGTGGCCGCCGTCGGCGGCCAACCATGCCTGGTCGGCGGCCAACCATGCCTGGTCGGCTAGGGCCTTGATCGCGAGGATTTCCTCGGAGATGTCATGTCCCCTCTTCCACAGCGTGGAGCCCACGACGAGGATATCGGCTCCCAACGCGCCGCATTGGGCGGCCGAGTCGCGGCTGACGCCGCCGTCCACGTGGACCTCACGCCGAGATGGCTTCTCACCGGGGCGGTCACAGAAGACGTCATGGGCAGGCCCGATCTTGGCCGCAGCGTCGGTTATGAACTTCTGGCCACCAAAACCAGGCTCCACTGTCATGACCATGACGATGTCGATTAGGTCCCGATATGGATCCAGGGCAGAAAGCGGAGTTGATGGCTTGATCGCCAGACCGGCCATTCGGCCGGCATTCCGGATCTTCAGGAGAGTCGGCTCGATCGGTTCCTCGACCTCGACGTGGAAGGTGATCGAGTTGCACCCGGCGTCGATGAACTCATCCACGTATCGCCCCGGCTCGGAGATCATCAGGTGGGCATCGAACGGCTGCTTGCCGATCTTGCGGAGGCGCTTGATGATGCCCGGCCCAAAGGTTATGTTCGGGACGAAGTGGCCATCCATGACGTCGAGATGGATTCGGTCGGAGCCGGCCTTCAGGGCCCTGCGGCACTCGCGACTCAGGCTGGCGAGGTCGCTGTCGAGAATGCTGGCGCTAATGAGCGTCCGATGTTTCATCGGCGGTCCGGCCCCCCAGCGTGCGCGGCGCGCTCCTTGACGGCCGCCTCGAGGGGTCCCGGGAGGCGCTCGATACTGCGCTCACCGCGCAAGGCCGCCTCGCTGGCCCGGACGATGACTTCGCGACGATGGGCCACGGCGGGGGCCGACGGCTCCCCTGCCCTGTCGGCGGCCAGCTGGCCGCAGGCCGCGCCTGCGTCCTGGCCGCGGTTGGCCCTGACGGTCACTCCGATCCCGCCATGGCGCACTCGCGCTGCGAACTGCGCGACGCGCTCGGGACTACTCGCCTGCCACGGGGTGTGGGCGACCGGGTTCATCGGGATGAGGTTCACATGGGCTAGGTCGCCATGCAGGAGTCGAGCGAGCGCGTCGGCGTCCGCTTCGGTGTCGTTCACGCCAGAAATCATCACGTACTCGTAGCTGACACGTCGGCCGGTTGCGTAGGCGTGGTCGCGCGCAGCCGCCACGACTTCCGCCACGGGCCAGCGCCGGTTCAGCGGAACCAGGACGTCACGGAGCGGGTCTCGGGCTGCGTGGAGGCTGATCGCCAATGTGAACTGCGCCCCCAGGGCAGTGAGTCGGCGAATGCCCGGCACCACACCCGACGTGGACACCACCACGTGCCGGGCGCCCAGCGCGAAGAGGCGTGGGTCGGACAGGATGGCCACGGCATCGAGGACGCGGTCCAGATTGAGCAGCGGCTCGCCCATGCCCATGAAGACGACGTTCGTCAGAACGTGCCCGGCCGTGGCCAGACGCCGCGCGGCATGGCGCACCTGATCGACGATCTCCGCTGTCTCCAGGTCCCGGCCAAAGCCAAGCTCACCCGTGGCGCAAAACGGGCAGCCGACGGCGCAGCCGGCCTGACTCGAGATACATAGAGTGTGCCGCTCGCGATGCAGCGGCCGGCCCGGCCCGCCGAAACCACGCGCTGGGTAGTGCATCAAGACGGACTCCACGAGCGCCCCGTCCGAGAGGCGGTGGAGTGTCTTCTCGGTCAGGCCGCCGTCGGATACGGTGACCTCATCTTCATCTATCGTGTCGACCCGAAAAGCCGCCGCCACCGCCGCCCGGATGTCTCCAGGGAGCCCCCGCAGCTCGCCGGGAGTCCCGGCGTTGTGCCGCCAGATGGAGTCTCGGATCTGCTGGGCCCGGAAGGCCGGCTGGCCTGTCTCTCCCAGCCACTTCTCCAGTACGCCATCGGCCAGGCCACTAAGGCCGGGTTGTGCGTCCGTGGTGCGACGTGAATCGCGTGTGGAGGCCCGGGCCGGGATAGTCTTCGGCGCGGCGACGTCGGAAATGGCGCCGGCCGAATCGCCGGGCTTGTTTGAGTGACTCACAGGCTCACGATTATCGCATGCCGGCCCGGCGGCTCGCCCATCGCCGACCAGGAAGGCCGGAGTTACGAGGCTATCGAGTCAGGTTGTGGCCTCGTTGAAGTTCAACGGAAGACATCTGCCGGCCGCCGGCCCGCTGGAGCCTTTCCAGCGCGAGCCGTCCGTCGCTGGTTGCCAGCGCCAGGCCCCCGTCGGAAGTGGTGACGAAACGGCCAGCCACATCTCCAGCCTCGGCGGGAGCTGCGCACGCCTTCCACACGATAAGCCGCCCCTCCTCAATCTCCAGGTAACCACCCGGCCACGGTTGATAGGCCCGAATCTGACGTTCCAGTTTCACTGCCGAATGCGCGGGATCCAGCCGCCCGTCCTCCCGGCGCAGGGGCCGCGTCATCGTCACGCCATCCGCGGACTGCGGCCGCGCGACCAACCGGCCCGCCAACCACTCGGGCAGCGCCCGGCGCAGCAGCCCAGCCGCCACTGAGGCCGCGCGCTCCTCCAACGTCACTGCCGTGTCGTCGGGCCGCACCTCGAGCGGCTCACTAGCCACGATCGGGCCCGCGTCCATCTTGTCGGTCACCACCATGAGAGTCACCGCGGACTCCGTGTCGCCGGCGAGGATCGTGGCCGGGATCGGCGCCGCGCCGCGATGCCGCGGCAGGGCCGACGGATGCAGGTTGAGGAACCCGCGAGAAGGCAGGTCGAGCAGGGCACACGGGATGAGCTGGCCATAGTCGGCAAGCACGATCAGTTCGGGCGCAAGTGCCCGCAGGGCCTCAACGGACTCAGGCGACCGCACTCTAGCCGGCTGCAGAACTGGCAGGCCGAGCTGTCGGGCTCGGGCGGTCACCGGAGTCGGCCTGATGATGGCCATGCGGCCTACCGCTCGATCCGGAGCAGACACGACGGCTTCGACTCGGACGCCCGACATTTCGGCGAGTGCGTCGAGAATCGGGACGGCGAACGAGCCGCTGCCGAAGAAGACCGCGCGCACTGCGGTCGAACCGTCGGCCGCAGTCACGGTCGAGGGCTCGGCCGCCGTCTCGGTCATCCGAGAGACGCGCCCGTGAGCGTTGGAGACTCACTGTCCTCTTCGCCCGGGATCACGGAAATCAGGTCATCGAGCGAGTCCAGATAGTCGACGTAAAGCTTGCCGTCCAGATGGTCCAGTTCATGCTGAAGCGCGCGGCCGAGCAGACCCGATCCGGCCACCTTGACTTTCTTGCCGACACGGTTCTGGGCCACGACCCAGACCTTCTCGCGCCGCGTCACGTAGGCCACGAAGCCCGGAATGGAGAGGCAGCCCTCCAGGTCGCGATCGTCGCCTTCGGACCGGACTATGCGCGGGTTGACAAGCTCGTGCAGCTGGCCCTCGACCTCAATCGTGCAAACGCGCACAGCCTCGCCGAGTTGCGGCGCGGCCAGCCCAACGCCCGGGGCCTTGCGCATCGTATCCGCCAGGTCGTCGAGGAGCTCGTGCAGGTACTTACCGAAGCTGTCCACGGTCCGGCCTTTGAGTCGGAGCCTGGGATCACCGAGAAGAACGATTGGTCGGACGCTCATTCCCGGAGTATACCGAGACCAACCGGGTGGGCGTCTCCGTCGAATTCGGGTGGCTCGAACGGCGGACCTCAGCCGCCTGGAGGCCGGCCGGTCGCCGATATGCAGGCGGGTGAACGGCTTTCACCGGTTCATTTACAGCAGCGAGTCGGGGTCCACGTCGACGCTCCATGGCGGTCCGGGTGGGGAACCGAGGATCTCCACCGGACGGTCGCCCCGCAACACGACGTTCCAGCGCCACCGGCCGGCGCGACGGGCGATGTATGCGGGCGCGGGTCCCAGCACGGCCACCTTCATTCCGGCCGCAGTGGCCGCCGGGCCCAAGCATTCGGCGACGAGTCGGTCGGCCATCGCCGCAGCCGCATGTTCGGCGGCGAGTGGGTCCGGCAATGCCACGGTGAGCTTGATCAGGCGGCCGAATGGCGGCGAGCCAAACCGGCGGCGGGTCTCCAATTCGGCGTCGTAAAAGGCGGCTGCATCGCCCCGGGCTACTGCTTGAATCGCGGGGTGGTCGGGTTGGTAGGTCTGGATTATGGCCAGGCCGGGCCGCTCGCCACGCCCCGCTCGACCGATGGCCTGGGTGAGTAGCTGGTAAGTCCGCTCTGCTGCGCGTTCGTCAGGCAGGTTGAGGGCGACGTCTGCCGAGACCACGCCCACGAGGGTGACCTCTGGAATGTCCAGGCCCTTGGCTACGAGGCTGGTGCCGACGAGGACATCGAGCCGACCCTCGGCGAAGGCGTCAAGAACGCGCTCGACTGCACCCTTGTGCTGGGCGACATCGCGATCCAGCCGGCCGACACGAAGGTGGGGGAAGCTGGCCTTGACTTCCTCCTCCACTCGCTGGGTGCCGCCGCCCAGGTATCGGATTCGCGGCGACTTGCAGACCGGACAGCGCGTCGCCAGTGGCGAGGCCGTACCGCAGTGGTGGCAGCGCAGCGTGACGCCAGCCTGGTGATAGACCAGGCTGAGTTCGCACTCCGGGCAGCGCTGGACGTGGCCGCAGTCGCGGCACAACACGACCGATGCGGTTCCCCTTCGGTTGATGACCAGGATGGCCCGCTCGCCCTCCGGCAGCGACTGCAAGGCCGCCCGCAGAGGTCCCGAGAGCAGGCCGCGATTCCCTGAGGCCAGCTCGGCACGAAGATCCACGACCTGGATGCGGGGCGGTGCGCCACTTGGTCGATCCGGTAGGACCGAGTGGCGATAGCGGCCCTCACGGACCCGGCCGACGCTCTCCACCGACGGGGTCGCGCTGCCGAGAACCACCGCCGCCCCGGCCAGCCGGCCGAGGGCAACCGCGGCGTCGCGAGCCTGCAGTCTAGGCGTGCGGTCACTCTTGTACGCGGCGTCGTGCTCCTCATCAACGACGATCAGCCCGATGTCGGCGAGCGGCGCGGTCAGGGCCATCCGCGTGCCCACGACAACATCCACCTCGCCGGCCCTGATCCGACGCCACTCGTCGGCCCGTTCGCCCTCGCCGATGCCTGAGTGCAGGATGGCGATCTCCGCCTCCAGCTCCACCCGGAGCCGGTCCACAAGGGGCATCGCAAGGGCGATCTCCGGGACCAGAACGAGAGCTGGGCGACCGGCCGATATCGTCTCGGCGATGGCCTCGGCGTAGACCGCGGTCTTGCCCGACCCGGTGACGCCTTCGAGCAGTAGGGGCTTCGAATCGCGCGCTTTGGCGGCGGCCAGGATCGTGGCCAGCGCGTCGGCCTGCGGCGGGGTCAGGGCCGAGCCCACGGGGCGCGTGCCACGCCGACCGGCCTTGCGCCGCGCCAGCGGACGGCGCGGCCGCTCTCGGACCTCGACCACTACCAGGCCGCGCCGGACGAGGCCCGTAGCGGTCCCTGCGCCATGGCGATGAGCGGCCTCGACACCCGCAAGGCCAGTGGCGCCGGCCGCGTCGTCGGCCGGGGTGCCGTCGGCCTCGGCCGCCGCCAGGTCCGCAAGCAGCGCCCGCTGCCTCGGCCCCAGACGAATCGCGGGCACGGTGCCGCCACCGGCGGCCGAACCACTCCCAGCACCACGCCCGGTGCCACTCCCGGCACCACTCCCGGCGGCCAAACCACTCCCGGCACCACTCCCGGCGGCCACTCGCCGGCCATCTTCAGTGAGAGTAAGCCAGCGCTCGAACCGAGGACCGGCCGAGGCCGCCGTCAGAGTCCACTCCAATCGGATCAGACCGCGCGCCGCCATATCCCGCAGCCGCCGCAGCAGGGCAGCCCGTCCCTCGTCCCCCTCGAGGTCCCGGACGGGACGCGGTCCGGAAGCGAGCTTGTCGCGGATCGCGGCCCCAGCCACGTCTAGAGCGGCTGGCTCTTCGAACTCCGCGTGGCCACTGCCGGCGCCACTTCCGGAGCCACTTCCGGAGCCACTGCCGGAGCCACTGCCGGCGCCACTGCCGGCGCTCATCGCCTCATCCCAGCCCGGCGGTAGCCACTCGGCTACCAGCTCCAGCCGCTCCAGCATTCCCGGCGGCAGCATCGAGCGCAGCGTGGCCGCCGGCGGGGCAAGGTACTCGTCCGAGATCCACCGCGCGAACTTGAGGGTCAGCAGCGGCACAAGCGGACCATCGGCATGGACCCGTGCCAGCAGCGGCTTGAGCTCCAGCCCGACGACATCGGGCGACGGCCCAAGAACCACGCCGAGCGCCTGCCGGTTCCGCCCAAACTCGACCAGCACGGCCTCACCGGGTTCTACGGGAGCAAGCCGATCGGGCACCGAGTAGTCGTATGTGCGTGACGCACCGGGCGCATCGACCGCCACCTCGACGGGGCCCTGTGAATTCAGGCCGGTCAGATCCTCCATGAGGATGCCACTGACGTCCTGCACCATTAGTCGTCGCCTCGCGCACCAGCGCCCTGGCAGCCGGACATGGCTCTCCTCAGACGGTCACGCTGCGCGGCGATCCGCGATGCTCCTCCAGGGTGATTATCTGCTCGATCCGCTCGGCCGTTATGTCGACGCGGCCCTCTTCATTGACGACAACGTAGTCGTAGTCATCCTTTCGGGCCAGTTCCAGGGCTGCGTTGCCCTGACGGATTTCGAGCTGTTCGGCCGACTCGGTTCGCCGGGCCTTCAAGTGCTGCACCAAGGTTTCGAGCGAGGGCGGGACCACGAAAATCAGAAGAGCTTCAGGCACGCAGCTCTTGACCACCTGCGCACCCTGGACGTCGATCTTGAGGATGGCGTGTTGGCCTCGCCCGAGGGCCTCGCGAACGCCAGCCCGCGGCGTTCCGTACCAGTTGCCGTGGACTTCGTTGGCTTCCAGCAGGGCGCAAGCGTCGCGGAGGGCCAGGAAGTCGGGCACGCTGACGAACTTGTAGCTGACGTTGTCTATCTCGTTGGGTCGTCGGGCCCGCGTTGTGTAAGTCACCACGTAGTGGTACGCCGGCCGGTGGTCCCGCTTCTGAAGCGCCTCGATCACGGTGTCCTTGCCGACGCCGGACGGCCCCGAGATGATCACGAGCAGCGGATCGACGGCATCCGCGGCACCAGCCGAGGCCGACTCCTCCGCCGTCGACGGCCTGGCCTGGGAGCCAGCCCATTCGCGAACCGATTCGACATCTGCCGACTGGTCGGCCGCCAAT
>JANYJI010000184.1 GCA_025358525.1 Chloroflexota bacterium
AGCCTCCTCTGAGCGCATCATCGAACTGGCGGACGTCAGTCGCGTTTACGACCTCGGCAAGGTCCAGGTCCCGGCTCTCCAGCAGGTGAACCTCCAGGTAGCGAAGGGCGAGTTCCTGGCGATCATCGGACCGTCCGGATCGGGCAAGTCGACGATGATGAACATCCTGGGTTGCCTGGATCGGCCGACCACCGGGCGTTATGTCCTGGACGGACAGCTGGTCGAGGAGCTCGACGACGACGGCCTGGCCCTCATCCGCAGCCGCTCCATCGGCTTCGTATTCCAGAGCTACAACCTCCTTCCTCGCACCTCCGCCCTCGAGAACGTGGCCACTCCGCTCATGTACCAGGGCGTGGGCAGAAAGGAGCGCCTGGCGCGAGCAGCGGTAGCACTTGAGCGACTGGGTCTCGGTGACCGTATGGACCACGAACCGTCCGAGCTATCCGGAGGCCAGCAACAGCGCGTGGGTATTGCCCGCGCTCTGGTGACCGAACCGGCCCTGATCCTGGCCGACGAACCAACGGGCAACTTGGACAGCCACTCCGGAGCAGAGGTGCTCGAACTGTTCCGGGATCTGCATGCCATCGGTCGCACGATCGTCCTCATCACGCACGACACGGATGTCGCTGCTGCCGCGGATCGGGCCGTTCACCTCCGAGACGGGCAGCTTCAGGAAGCGATGCGCGGATGAAGGCCACCGATCTCTTCGGCCTTGCCCTCTCCCGCCTCGGGACCGGCAAGATGCGGACAGCCCTGACGATGCTGGGCATCATTATCGGTGTGGCCTCGGTCGTGGCCCTCGTGAGCGTCGCCCAGGGCGCTACGAAGGGCATCAGCGATCGACTCCAGTCGCTGGGCACGAACCTCGTGACGGTCAACCCAGGATTCACCAGGACCGGGGCAACGCGCGGTTCCTTCGGGTCGGCGACGACCCTAACCCTTGACGATGCCAATGCCCTGGCCGGCCTTGACGGCGTCCGGGCGATCGCTCCGCAACTGACGGCCAGCAAGCTTGTCATCGCCGGAACCCAGAACGAGACGGCGCGGATCATCGGCACCACGCCCGGCTACCTGGAGGTCTTCGCATATCAGATGTGGAGCGGGTCCTTCCTGAACCAGGCTTCGATCGATCACAACCTTCGAGTGGCGGTGATCGGGTCGACTACGGCCGACAATTTGGGCCTTGCGGAGTCGGCAGTCGGCTCGACCATCTCCATCGGCGGCCTGCCGTTCGAGCTGATCGGGATTACCCAGCCCAAGGGCGGAACTTCTAACGCGGACGATCAGGTCGTGATCCCGCTATCAACTGCTCACGAGCTTTTCGTCGGCAGCAACAGCGTCTCGACGATCGGCCTGAGTGCCACGAACCAGGAGGCGATCCCGGCCGTCTCGGCCGAGATCACGACCACGCTCGAGCAACGCCATGGCATCACCACCGGCGTGGACGACTTCTCGATCGTTACCCAGGCCCAGCTGCTCGGCACCGTCAGCTCAGTCAGCGACGTGCTGACCCTGCTTCTGGCCGGCATCGCCTCGATCTCGCTGTTTGTCGGCGGGATCGGGATCATGAACATCATGCTCGTCTCGGTCCGCGAAAGGACGCGTGAGATCGGCATCCGCAAGGCCATCGGCGCCCGCGGCCGGGACATCCTGGCCCAGTTTTTGGTTGAGGCCCTGGTCCTCTCGCTAGCCGGTGGGGCGATTGGCATCGGCGTAGGTGTCGTGGCCTCGTTTGCCATTGGCACGTACGCCGGCTGGGGCTTCCTCTTCAATCCGCTCACGGTGGTGGTGGCTGTCGTATTCAGTCTCATGGTCGGGATCGTCTTCGGAGTCTGGCCCGCCAGCCAGGCCGCCCGTCTCGATCCCGTGGTAGCGCTTCGGTACGAATGAACAATCCACTGAAAGAAAGGGGACAGCAAATGGCGGAATCCGAAGTAGCCGGTACGGCGGCGTCGCCGCAATCGACCCCATCCTCCCGGCCGAAGAAGCAGGATCGGACGACCGTAATCCTGCTTCTGATCGCAGCCTTTGTGGCGGTCGGCGGGATCGGCTTTGCCCTGGGCCATCTCACGGCTCCGGGCAGCTCGGCGGCCGCGAACCCGTCGGGCGGACGCGGCGGCTTTAGCGGACGCACCCTCCCGTCGCTGGCTCCGGGCCAGACCTTCAACCCCAGCCAGTTCGGCGGCGGAAACGGCGGTTTCGGCGGGCGCGCTGGCCTGGCCGGACTGAGCGGCGGCGTAGCTGGTACGGTCCAGTCGGTCAGCGGGTCCAAGATCACGGTCCAGCTGGCAAATGGGACCACCGAGACGATCGACCTTTCCGGCCGCACTACCTATCACAGCGAAACATCAGCCAACTCCACCGACATTAAGATCGGTACCAGCGTGCTCGTCCAGATAGACACCACGGCCCTGGCCAGCCAATCCCCCAACCCGAGCGCCTCCGGGGCCCTGGGCGGACGTACGCTGACAGCCAAGGACGTCCTTATCACACAGCCGTAGGAGTCGCTCGTGCATCTGCTCGTCGTCGAGGACGACGCCCGCCTCAGCCGTCTACTCAAGAGGCTTCTTGGGCAGGATCGGCATGTCGTCGAAACGGCAATGACGGCCGAGGAGGGCCTCGAGATCGCCACCTCGGGCCTGGAGCTGGACGCCGTGATACTCGATGTGGGCCTGCCGGACAGGTCCGGGTTCGAGGTTGCGCGCACGCTTCGCAAACAGGGTTCGGCGGTGCCGATCCTCATGCTCACGGCCCGCGACTCGGTCAACGATCGCGTCGAGGGCCTAGATGCCGGCGCGGACGACTACCTGGTGAAGCCGTTCGCCTACGAGGAGCTGCTGGCTCGACTGCGGGCTCTCGGTCGACGTCCTCCTGCCCGGAAGTCGACCGCGCTCAAGGCTGGGCCGATCGAGCTTGACGAGACGACCCGACGGGTTACCGTCTTGGGCAAGCCCGTCGAACTCAGCCAGCGCGAGTTCTCGATCCTCGAGTGCTTGCTGCGCCGGCCCGGCCAGGTTTTGTCGCGTGACCAGCTGCTCGATTATGCGTGGCCCTATGGCGTGGCCCTCACGCCGAACACGGTCGAGGCCTATATCCATCTCCTGCGCGAGAAGCTGGGCGCTGAGGCCGCCGCTCATGTGGAGACGGTCCGTGGCGTCGGCTACCGCCTTCGTGAGGCCTGATCGATGAGACGACCCGCTCTGCCACGGCCGTGGCGATGGCGACCCCGCCGCCCAAGCCGGGACGATACCGCAGCCACCTCGCTGGTTCGAACAGGAACCGAGGAGGACCTGCGTCTTCTTCGCCGAACGCGCCTCCGGCTCATGGCTGTGAGCGGCCTCGTGACGCTCATCATCCTGGTCGCCCTGGGAGTGACCGCATACACCACGGTGTCGCGCGTCTTCAGTGACGACAGTGTCAGTCGCCTCCAGAGCTTTGCCAACATGAACGTCAATGTGTACGAGAGACTCGTAAGTCGAGCCGGCACGCAAGCACCGCGCAACCTGGACCCCGAGTTTGGGACACGCTATGCCGGAATCTTCGTTGTCGGTGTCGACGCTGACGGTGATGTCCTGTTGCGCACAGGATTCCTGCCCCCAGGTATGCCGGTCGCGGCTGGCATCGCTGCCGTCGCCCACGGAGGCTCGGACGTTCGGGAGGTCACCACCGGTAGGGGCGTTCCGCTGCGGGTCTACACAGAGTCGGTCACGTTGCCGAACGGCGCGGTCTACGTAATTCAGACGGCAGCTGATCGAACCGAAGAAGCAAACCTCCTCAACCTGTTACGAGTCGTGCTCGCCGGTGCCGGGGCGGCTGCCCTGCTCGCCTCGCTGCTAGCCGGCTACCTGTACGCCGGTCGCGCACTCGTCCCGATCAGGGGGTCGATCGAGCGTAGGCAGGCGGCTCTCCAGCGCCAGCGCGAGTTCGCCGCGAACGCCAGCCACGAGCTGCGAACGCCGCTCACCGTGATCGGGGCGAGTGTCGAGGACCTGAAGCGGAACCGCCGCAGTCAGGTCCAGGACGTGGGCGAGGCTTTGGGCGACATTGAGGCCGAGGTGCGGCACATGACCGCCCTGGTCGAGGACATGCTCTTGTTGGCCCGGACGGACTCCGGCGTGATCCAGATCGAGCGGCTGCCGCTGGATCTGGCTGACATTGCTGCGGAGGCTGCCGGGATGCTCTCCGCCGTTGGTCAGGAACGCGGCGTCGGGGTCGTCCTCGATCCGCTTCCCTCGCCAGTCGCAGGCGATCCGATGCGGCTGCGCCAGCTCGTCACGATCCTCGTTGACAACGCCATCCGATACAGCCCTGCCGGGTCCACGGTCACGGCCACGGTGCGGCCGGACGCCGGGGGCGCGTTCCTGCGGGTGGACGATCAGGGGCGCGGCATCAAGCCTGAGGATCTGCCACGTATCTTCGAGCGGTTCTGGCGGGCGGACGACGCTCCCGCGGGTGGGACCGGCTTGGGCCTCGCAATTGCCAGCTGGATCGTGGATCAGCATGGCGGATCAATCGGTGCGGTGAACCGGCCAGAGGGCGGAGCCGGCTTCTGGGTACGGCTGCCCAACCGCCCCGTGTCCACGGTGCACGGGCTCGCAAGGGCCGAGGCGGTTCCCGCCGCGTCGACGGAGACGGATCCGTCGGGCGGCACCCCAGCGTCTTAGCCGAGTAGCAACCGCGCCTCCGCCACGAGGCCGACACCGATGATGATCAGGCGCAATGCCGGAGCGGGCAGCCTGCGCCCGACCCGTGCCCCGATCTGACCGCCGACGATCGAGCCGGCAGCGATCAGCAAGGCCACATCCCAGTGAACCGGAGCGACGGTGACGAACAGGATGGCGGCAACTCCGTTGATCAGTGCCGCGAGCACGTTCTTCAGGCCGTTTAGGCGCTGCAAATCGTCTGCCACGAAGATGGTCAGCAGGGCGATCATGATGATCCCCATGCCCGCGCCGAAGTAGCCGCCATAGATGGCCGTGGCGTAGAACAGCACCGCCAGGGGCCACGATCGATGCGAGTCGGCGTGGCGGTGCTCGGCGAGGGCAGTCGACAGGCGCGGTCCGGCCGCGACGAGCGCCAGGGCGACCGCGATCAGGACCGGCACGATGGCCGCAAACGCTCCAGGGAAGACGAGCAGGAGTACAGCGCCTGTGAGCCCGCCTGCGCCCGAGGCGACGCCCAGTCGTATCGCCCGAGGTCGCTGGCCAACCAGCTCGCGCCGATAGCCAACAGCCCCACTAAGCGAGCCCGGCACCAGACCGACCGTGTTCGAAACGTTGGCATCGAGTGGGGCGTACCCGAAGGCGAGCAGGATGGGGAAGGTGATCAGGGATCCGGACCCGACGATGGTGTTGATCGTCCCCGCCGCGAGACCCGCGCCCAGAATAGCGACCGCTTCAAAGGGGCTCATCTGGCTGACCGGGCGGTGCTTCTCACCTGCCGATCGTAGCCGACCGCGCCCCCATCGACTCGGGCGCGAATCCGACTGGGGCAGCGTCAGCCGTAGAAGTCGATTACCACCCGGACGCTACTAGAAACCCATATGCCGATGCCGGCTCTGTGGAAGTAGCGGTTCATGATGTTCTTGTAGTGGCCGCCGCGGTAGCCGGATTCGCTCTGGAAGAAGGTCTCGATCAAGATCATGCCGCCCGCAGAAGCGTTGCCGGGCGAGGCGATGTTCTCTGCCCACGAGCCGGAACCGTAGCCTGCCGCGGCCAGCCTGCCGTGGGTGGTCGTCCCGTTTAGGTAATGGGTAAGAACGTTCAGGTTCGCCAGCTGGGCGGCATAGGGACGTGACACCGCGTTGCTGATGCCATCATCGAGCGCGAGAGCGGCCTGGGCCGGCAGAGTGTGACGAGTTTGTGTGCTGCAGGTGCCGCTCGAGGTGACCCAGCCGCCTGTCCGCGTGCAGTTCATCAGGCTGAGGTAGTAGCGCTCCATGCCCTTGTAAGGAGCGCTCGAGGTCGCCTGGCCTCCAGTCTGCGGGATCTTGGTCTGTGTGTACGCGATCTTGGCCTGTGGGGAGCTGATCGAGCGCGACCGTGGCGCTGAGACCAGGAACGTAGGGCTCGTGCCAGACGCTGTATGGAGGCCGCCGGCCGATCGGGCCGCGGTCGAGAGGTTGACGGCAACGCGTACGCCGACCGCAAAGGATCGCCTCGGGGTGAAGGTCAGGACCGTGTCATCCTCGGACCAGTTGGTGCTGCCGGCAACAGCCCTGCCGTTGGCAAGGACCGTCAGCGCCGACTGAGTCGACTGCTGGTCCATCGCCACGGTGAAACGAATCGAGATCGGTTGGTTGGTGTCGTAAACAATGGCGCCGTCCTGTGGCCCAAACGCCAGGACGGCGGGCGTGGCAAGGGTGCGCACCTGGAGCGGCAGCACAGGCTGGAGGGTCGATCCGGACGCGTCGATGCCTCCGTCGGCCACGCTCAGGAGGTAGGTCGTGTCGGACTGGAGCGCCTTCTTGGGTGTCAGCGTGAAGACCTGAGATGCCGCGTCCGTTGGATCGTCGCCGATGATCGAGACGTCGACCTGAGGGCTGATACCAAGCCGAGTCAGGACAGTGCCGAGCCTGACCGGCCGCGTGAAGGTCAGCTGGAAGACAGTTGTGGGAGAGGCAAGGTTTCCGACCATCTGCGTTGCCGTGACCTGGCCTGCCGTGGGTGCGCCGGATAGGAACGAAGTATGGACGGGAGTCGAGAGGCCCAGCCCTTCCTGGTCGGCGGCCGAGGTCAAGATGTCCACGTGGTAGATGGTCTGAGGCACCCAGTGTGGCTTCGGTGCCAGAGAGAGGACCTGGGCGGTGGCGTCCCATTTGAATGTGACATCGATCTTGGGGTCGAGGCTCAGGGCGCCCTCGACCGAACCTTCGTTCATGGGTTTGGTGAACTGAATCTGCAAGGGCACGTCGAGCGCGAGGTTGCTCTCCGAGCGGTGAGCGTCGGCCTGAGGCGCCAGGGCTGCGAAGGTCGGCCGAGGCTGGCCGGCAACTTGCTTGGCGGGCAGGCCGACGAGGAGGGTTCCTACCACCAGGGTTATGGCTGCCGACACCATGATCCCCTGTACTCGGGCGGAGCGGCGCAGCCAGGCCGTGGCGCGAACGAGAGCGCCCGCGGGGAGAGCCAGCGCGGCAGCAGTCTTCGTCCGCATGAAGTGGTCTCTCCTCTGACGGGGATCGGTGTCCCGGCGCTTTGCAGCCACGTGTCGCGGGGGCGCGTGGCTGCAAGTGCGGCGCCGGCAGGTTACCACCGCTCCTCTGAGGTGGGCAACTGGGGCGCGGGCCTGCAGGCGGGCCAGTGAGTAAGGTTGGGGTGGCCTATGGGTTTCGAACCCATAACCTTCGGATCCACATTCCGATGCTCTGCCGGTTGAGCTAAGGCCACCACCGCAGCCCCAGAGGAGCGTCCATTCTGGCCGCGCCTGCTCGATGGGGCGACGGGGAGTATAGCGGCTGGATCGCGCGAGGGGTATCGCCCCCGAGCTTCTGCCGCCGGCCCTGCGGCTCGCCAGCGGCGAGATAGGGCTGCCGACGCCGACGCGGCAGTCCCGCTAGATTCGGGCGCGGCATTTCCGCTGGAGTGAGGGCCCTGGATGCCGAGTGCTCGGCGACAACTCGATACTGATGAGGCGGCTGCCTCCCCCGGCGACGGCGCGCCTGTGTCCCCCGGCGACGGAGCGGCTGCCTACCCCGGCGACGGCGCGCCTGTGAGCGCGTCCGAGGTCGACGCCGGCCGTTTTGTAGGGCCGGTCGCCTCCGTCGTGGCCGCAGTGCTCGTTTTCGTGGCAGCCACCGCCCTAGGTCCCGTGAAGTTGTCCACTGACGTGCTGATCGGCCTTGGCTTCGATCCGGACCGAGCAGACCTCATCACAGCCCTCATCATTGGCGGCTCGACCGCCGTCGGGGTTTATCTAGCTGGCGGCATCCGATCCGCAGCCGTCGTGCTTGGCCTGGGGGCGTCCGCGGCGCTCTTTGGCACGACATTCGTGCGTGAGACGCAAAACGCCATGGCCGCGAACGGAGCCATCGGTGCCTTCTCTCCGATCGGGTGGGCGGAGACGCTCGTGGCCTTCGTGGTCGTAGGTCTGTTGACCGTATGGGCCTGCACCACGTGTGCCATGCCAATTCGGCGTGAGCTGATCGTGGTTGGGTCGGCTCTGCACATTGCCACGAGGCTGAGAACCCGAGATCGCCGGTCATGGGCTCGACCTGTGGCGGCGGCCCTCATCTTCTGCCTGCTGGCGGTAGCTTTGCCAGTGGCCGGCGACATGTTCAACAAGGGTGCGGACAACGAGATGATCTCCGGCGGGCCAGCGCGCCAGGGGCTCGTGCCCGAAGCGATGGGCGTTCCGAGCGACGGCGGGCTGCCGCTTGATCGGCGTCCGGCAATCGAGCCCTCTGCGTCGGCATCCTGGCAGCTATCGCCCTCCGCCCCACCATCGGCGACCCCATCGGCTTTACCAACTCCTACGACCACGCCAACCCCGGCGCCATGGACGGCAACGCTGCCAACCGGCCAAGGCAGGGTCGTCTACTGGAAGCTTCAAGCACCATGGGAGGGCGTGGCAACGGAGGAGGTCGCCGTTTATCTGCCGCCCGGCTACGACGCCAATCCGACTAAACGATACCCGGTCGTATGAGGCGCCGTTCACCTTCAGTCTGTGGAATGGCGGCGCCCATATCAAGGCTGCGCTTGATGGTCTCATGACCGGCGGCTCCATCCCGCCGATGCTGTTCATCTTCATGAATGCGGGAAACGGTCCCTACCCGGATAGCGAGTGCGCCGACTCATTCGACCGCAAGGAACTGATGGACACGTTCCTGGGAGTGACTGTGCCGACCTACATAGACCGCCACTACCGCACGATCGCCAAGGCCTCGGCGCGGGCAACTATGGGGATGTCGCAGGGCGGCTACTGCGCGGCCGTCCTGGCCATGCGTCACCCGGATATCTTCGGGGTAAGCGTGTCGTTTTCGGGCTACTTCACGGCCGGATCAGGCAGTTCCACGGCCAAGCTTCCTTTTGGGGGCAACGCGAATCTCATTGCCAAAGGTTCGCCCTCCTGGCTGGCCCCCAACATGTCGACCGCCAAACGCTCCAGCCTCTACTTCATTCTCGTCGCCCAGACCAGCCAGGCCTTCTACGGCAGTGAGGCGACAAAGTTCGCCCGGATCCTGCATCACGCCGGGTACGGCTACGACTTCGTTGACGCCGCAGAACCCCACGGTTGGCCGCAGGTGCGCACGGAGTTGGAGCGGGCTCTGGTTCTGTTGGCAGAAAATCAGGCCGCCCGGGGCGCATTCGACTGAGTCGTTGTGGGCTGACCGTCGTCTGGGGAGAGGGCGCCTGCAGGCTACTGGCAAGGACGTGCCATCAATCATTCGCAGTGGGGCTTGGTACCACCTGACGGCGTTCGGCGGGACCTGCGGACGGGGTCTCAGCAGCCCATCTCGACGTACCTTTGAAGCACCAAAGGCTATTGGGAAAGATCGCCGAAAATGCTGGGTCTAGTCAGCCTCCCTGCCTCTCTGCCGCGCCTTTCGCTACGTAGAATGCGAATCGTCGGCGCCTCGCTCGCTGTCGCCTGCGCGGTCCTAGCCATCGCGGCGAGCCCCGCGTTCGCCTGGAGCGTCTCCTCGTTCAGCGCCAGCGACGAACAGCTCCTCTTCACCCTGACCAACCAGGACCGCGCCTCGGCCGGGCTAAACGCCCTCGTGAACGACTCATACCTACACCAGAAGGCCGAATGGCGGGCCCAGGACATGGGCGATCGCAACTACTTCTCGCACGAGATCCCGCCCGACAACAGGATGGTCTTCTCGTACATGCAGAGTGACGGCTACTGCTTCAAAGTGGCCGGCGAGAACATCGGGTTGAGCACCTGGGGCGACGACGTGGCCACGAATAGGATCGAGGCCGCCTTCATGCGCTCGACCAGCCACCGGGACAACATCCTGGGGGCGTGGGCGCGCATGGGCATCGGGGCGTACCAGGCGGCCGACGGACGGAAGTTGTACGCGGTCCTCTTCTCGGTACCCTGCGGTGTGACGGTGCCGACTCCGGCGCCGGTTGCCACGCCTGTCAGGACGCCGGTTGCCACGCCGGTGGCGCCTCCTCCGCCGGTAAGCGTCGCCACCCCCACCCGGCGGCCGACGCCAAAGCCGACCGTTCGGCCGGTCTCGCCGCCGCCGCCGTCGTTGACGGAAAGTCCGAGCGCGATTCCTTCCGAAACGCCCGGCGCGAGCGACACGCCGGCTCCGACTGCGAGCGCCGCCCCGAGCGCAACATCGACACCCTCGCCAGCCGCCACGACGCCTGGGCCGCCGCCGAGCGTGACGCCCTCGGGCTCGCCACCTGCGTCCGACGCGATATCAAGCCTCCGGGTGCGCGAGAAACGAGTGACGCAGGGCCCGATCGACTCGTTGTTCCAGTCGCTCTTCGGCGGGCTCTTCGGCTGGTAGCTCTCATCGGCGCGGATTTGGCCGCGGCGAGCCTTGCTATTCCCGATCGTCGAATTGGGTCACTCGGAGGAGGCCCGCACTACCAGGGGCCCTCCCTTTGGCGGTCGATTGACTACACTGCGGGCGTGCCCATCCAACCGCCTGTCTCACAGCCAGCCGAGACCCCGTCACGCGAGCCTGCTTATGGGCGGGTGCGCGACGCCGTCATCCTTGAGGCTCGGAACCTGACCAAGCGCTACAGGCTTGGAACCCGCGACGTCGACGCGCTGCGGGGAGTCTCCCTGCAGGTCCGCCGCGGCGAGTTCGTGGCCCTGATGGGGCCGTCCGGCTCCGGCAAGAGCACACTGTTGCAGCTGCTTGGCGGCCTGGATCGACCGACGAGCGGTGAGGTCGTCCTGGACGGGGAGGTGGTCAGCCACCTCAGCGACGCCGAGGCAACGCGGTTGCGGCGGGAGAAGACCGGCTTCGTCTTTCAGTTCTTCAACCTAATCCCTCTCCTCGACGTCTATGAGAACGTGGCGCTGCCGTACACGATCGCCGGCGTGGATCCGCGCCATGGCGATGCCGCAGACAGGATCCGCGAAGTCCTGGAACTGGTGGACCTGCAGGGCCGCGAGCGCAATCGTCCCGACCAGCTATCTGCGGGCGAGCAACAGCGGGTGGCTCTGGCGCGAGCACTCGTCGCCAAGCCGGCGATCCTGCTTGCAGACGAGCCCACTGGCAACCTGGACTACGCGACCGGCGGCGAGATCCTCGACGAGCTGTGGCACTCCTGCGACGCACTCGGCCAGACGATCGTCCTCGTCACCCACGATGCCCGGGCCGCAGCCCACGCCGATCGAGTTCTAGTCGTCGGCGATGGCAAGATCCGCGACGAGATCGAACTCGGCCGACGGTCCACCAACCGCGACGCCGGACCGCTGATCGCCCGGCTCGCACAACTGGGCCTCTAGCTCGTGCGGCGCCTCTCATCGCTGGCCTGGCGAAGCTTGGGTGCGCGAAAGCTGCGCAGCTTCCTGACCATGGTCGGTATCGGCTTGGGCGTGGCCGTGCTCTATGTCTCTCTCTCGGCTGGGGCAGCCATGGATGCGGCAGTGGACAAGGCTGCCGCCGACGAGATCGGCAAGGCGGACGTCCGGGTCCTCGCCCTCGAAGAGCGCGGCTTGAGCAAGGCCACGGTCGATGTGATCGACCGCATAGCCGGGGTCTCGGTTGTGGCGCCTGCCCTCGAGCGCAGGTCGTACCTCTCGGCCAGCCTGACCCAGACGCCAACGGCCACGCTGCCACCGCCCGTGACCGTACTCGGCATCGACCCAGTTCGCGAGCCCATGCTCCATGACCTGCCTCTCGTGTCGGGGCGGCTGCTGGCGGCCACCGATGGGCAATCGGCGCTGATCACGCAGACCCTCGCCTCAGGGGAGCGCCTGGGACTCGGGGATACGATTTCGCTCAACGGGACGGTGGCGGCCGGTCCCCAGGACTACAAGATCGTTGGCATCGTGAGAGGCGATGGGCCGCTCCCCCGCGCCGAGGGCCGGCTCGTCTTCCTGCCGCTCGACTCGGCCCAGACGCTCTTCGGTACCACAAGCATCACGCGGGTCGACCTTCGCGCTGGGCCCGGAGTGTCTGTCGATGAGCTGGTCGGGCAGCTCGACGCCACCATCCAGACTCAGCCGTACCTTCTGTCGCGAACCCAGGACCTGGCCGACTCTCTCCGCGCCGAGATGGCCGATTTCCGCGGCGCCCTTCTACTGGTGGCTGCAGTCGTTCTGTTTGCGGGTGCCTTCCTTATCTTCAACACGCTCTCCATGACCGTCGCCGAACGTGGGCGCGAGGTTGGCCTGTTGCGCGCCGCCGGCACGACCCGGTCTCAGGTCATGAGTTTCGTTCTGCTGCAGGCCCTCGTTCTCGGAGTCCTTGGTTCCGTCTTGGGGGTGGTCTGTGGCATAGGCTTGGCCGTACTGACCCTCTCCTGGGTGCGGTCGTCTGGCGCGCTCGACCTTGCGGCTCCGGTTCTATCGGCCGGCTCGATCGCGATGGCTCTCCTCATCGGCGTGGGCATCACGCTGGCGGCTTCGCTCGAGCCGGCCTGGCGCGCCGGTCGCATCCCACCAGTCGAGGCCTTGCGGCGCGGTCCCAACGGAGCGGTTGCGGGAGCGGCCCGGCTGCGCTGGCTCGTTCTCGTCTTTGGCGTTCTGGCGCTGGCCGCTCTCGCTATGTGGCCGCGAGCCAGCGCCGGCTCCTCAACCGGATCGCTGGCCACGGGCAGCGGCTCCAGTATGTGGGGCCCGCTCGTCGTCTACGGCCTGCTGCTCAGCACGGTCCTGCTGCTGCCGCTGATCCTTGGGCCACTGCTGCGAGTGGCCGGCCTTCCATTCCGGATCTTCCGCAACGAAGAGCGTCTGGCCCGCAGCTCACTAGCTCGTGACCGCAGCCGGACCGCCCTGACGGCCGGGGCCCTGGTCGTTAGTCTGGCGATGGTCGTCGCCCTGGGCACAGCCGCGCAGAACGTTCGCAAGATCGGCGCCAACTGGCTGGCCGAGACTATCCCGGGCAGCGAGTTGCTGACCTCTATCCGGCCAATCTCAACGACTGATCCCATCATCGGCCAGCTGGCCGCCGTCCCCGGCATCAAGTCGATCTCGCCGATCGGTATCTTTGGCGCTCCGTATGTCTACACGACGCAGAGCGGCGGACGAAGCCACAAGTCGGTCGTTCGGCAGGAGGCGGCCGCAATCGTCGGGCGCGACTACCTCGGCGATGGCCGCTTGACCTTCGTGGCGGGCGACCGCGCGTCCGCGCTTGGCGCCCTCGACGCGAGTGGCTCTGTCATCGTGCCCGAGTCCCTGGCCGACGCCGCGAACATCCGTGTGGGCGATAGCGTCGAATTTGCGACGAGCACCGCTCCGTCCCGGCTACACGTGGTTGGGATCGTGGCCCATTCGATTCCGGCCGGGGCTCAAGAGGCTATTCTCATTGGTTGGTCGGACGCGCTCAACCAGTTTGGCGTCAGCGGCGCCGACTTCTACGCGGTCCGATTCGTACCTGGCCAGGAGGCCTTGGGGCGAGCTGCGCTCGACTCAGCGGCTACTTCCTACGCCCTCCAGCCGAACGATCTGGATCGAGTGACAGGCACGGTCGGCGATGCGCTGGATCGAATCTTCCGCCTGCTTGACGCCCTGGCCCTGATCGCGGTCCTGGTGGCCGGTCTTGGCATGGTCAATACGTTGTCCATGACAGTTCTCGAGCGCGGTCGCGAAATCGGTGTGCTCAGGGCAACCGGCATGACCAGCCGCCAGGTCTGGGGCATGGTCGTCATCGAGGCCGGCATCCTGGGTGTCGTCGGGGCAATCATCGGCGCGCTTGTGGGGTTGGCAGTGGGCGCGCTTCTCGTCCTCTGGTCGAGCGGGGGCTTCGGGCTCGCCTTCGATCCGCCCTGGCCGTCGATCGGTCTGGCCGTCTGCTTCGGCATCCTGGTCAGCATCACCGCGGCCATCTACCCAGCGGGTCTTGCGAGCCGACAGTCGATCGTGCAAGCGCTCCAGCACGAGTAGCAAACGCGACCGACGCCGCGGTGCCCGATCCGCTCGGTGGGCCGCGCCCGGTTCGCTCGGTGAGCTGCGCCTGGTCCGCTCGGTGAGCTGCGCTCGGTCCGCTCGGCAGGTCAAGCCCGATCCGCTCGGTGGGCCGCGCCCAGCGAGGTTGCCGCGCCTGCTAAACTCCGGCCAACGGACCAGGAGAAGGGTCTGTGTCACAGCCGCGCCCAAAGGGAAACCCGACGCATGCTCGCGACCCAGCATCTGAATCGCCTTCCCGCGGCTGAGCGCGGGATCACCATCGGTGACTTTCTCGTGCCCATCCGTCTCGGCGAGCGGTTGAGTGCACGGATTCGCCACATCGCCCTCATCTGCGTTGGGGCCGCCTTAATCGCCCTGACCGCGAACGTCACCGTTTGGCTGCCAAGTAATCCAGTGCCGATCACCGGCCAGACTTTGTCTGTCCTGCTCGTCGGCGGTGCTCTCGGGCTTCGTCGCGGAGCCCTATCGGTAGCTCTTTACCTGCTTCTCGGCCTCTTCTTGCCCGTGTACGCGGGCCAGGCCCACGGCCTGAACACGATCCTGGGCCTCAACTCCGCTGGTGTCGTCCTGGGTGCCCGGGGCGGGTATCTCGTCAGCTTCCTGTTCGCCGGGGCCCTGGTCGGGTGGCTGGCCGAGATGGGCTGGGACCGCCACATCCGCGGCGCGATTGCAGCGATGATCCTGGGCGAGGTCGTGATCTACGGCATCGGCGTTCCATGGCTGGCCCTGGCCCTCCACCTATCGCCGCAAGTGGCGATCGAGAAGGGCTTCCTGCCATTCGTGATCGGCGACACCCTCAAGCTGGCCATCGCGGCTGGGAGCTTCCCCTTCGCGTGGTGGCTTGTGGGCCGCCGAGCCGGCGACCGCTAAGCCGCTCGGCTCCGGGCGGCACGCCAGGCCTGCCTGGCTTTCTCCTATGTTGTCCCGAACCAGGCTGCGCCTGGCCTTCGCTTCTCGCCACGTCAGGCTTGCCTGGCCGCTACTCGCTGCCGCCTCGGCCTGAACGCTCCGGGCGGCACGGGGCGTCGCTCGGGCTGCCTCCGGGCGGCAGGGCGTCGTTTCTGTGCGCTCAACGCACAAAGCCTTGGTTTTGGGCTGCCCGGCTGCTCCGACTTGCACCAGAGGCACACAACGGACCATCAGGCCGCCGCTAGGCACCGCACCGTGTCTGTCTGGTGCATGAGGCGCACGATTTCGACGTCAGCGGGTCTGGAGGTCAGAACCTTGCATCGGACGCATTGAAACGACGAACCGGCGGCTCGGCCTGGCCCGGCTCGTCGCTTATGTGCATCTGCCGCATACCGATGGGTTCCGGATCCACCTGTCGCTGGTTTCGTGCATGGGATGCACCAAAACGACGTGGCGCGACGACCCACCCGCAGTTGGCTTTGAGGCTGGTGGGGCGCCGAGGAGGTAGCTGTGGTCGGCCACCGAGCCGGCGACCGCTAAGCCGGGCTCCGAGCAGGTAGCTGTGGTCGGCCGCCCAGCCGGCGACCGCTAAGCCGCTCGGCTCCGGGCCTCAGAAAGTCGCCCAGTCGTCGGGGCCCAGGTCGCCGACCCCGAACAGCTTCAGGCACGCCTCCAGGCCCTCGATCGTGACCGGGACAAGGTCGCGTCGCCAGGTTTCTGGCGTGCAGCGGACCTTGATCTCCAATTTGCGCTTGCCCTCGATCGCGAAGAACTCGTCGCCCGTGACGCGGTAGCCGAGCTTCTCCGAGACGCGCGCCGAGGCGGCGTTGCCTTCTATGTAGCCGGATTCGGCGGCATCCGCGCCCAGGCCGTCAAACGCCAGGCCGAGTATTGCGGCCCGCGCCTCGGTTCCTAGGCCCCGGCCCTGGAACTCGCGGCCCAACCAGCTTCCCGAGTTGATGACGCGCTTGATGGCGAAGTTGCGGGCCATGAGTTCCTGGACTCCGATCGGTCGGCCGTCCTTCAGCACAGCGAGTCCAAGAGACCATGCGGTCGGGCTCCAACGGCTCCGATCGCCCCACCAATGAAGTAGAAACTGGCGCTCGAAGGCAGGGGAGGGGAGCTTGTGCCAGGGGACCAGGAAGACCGTCCGGTCCGCGTCGACGATGCCGGCGCGGGCGACGCGGGCCAGTTCCAGCAGGTCGTCATCGGTCGGCAGGCGCAGCTCGAGGTTCGGCGTTCGAACTCGCAGATCGAAGATCGGCCAAGGGTGTCCGGACATGGCTGAAAGCCTAGCGCAAGGGCGACACGAACGATCACCACGCCACCTGCAAGATGCGACGAGCCAGCTCCGTGGCCTTGCGGGTGGGGCGCGAAGTCTGTCTAGGCTGACTTGCGCCGGCGTATCGGCGCGACTTCGCCTCTGTGCCCGACCCCGACGGCCAGGGCAGGAGCCCGGACAGGCGCCGTGGCGGCCTTGCGTGGCCGTCTCGCCGCGGCTGCGGCGAGAGTCACGGGTGCCACGCTTCCACGAGCGGCCTTGGCGGCGGCAACGCTTGCCTCCAGCGCAGCCAGCAAGTCCGTGACGCCAGCCGCTGGTGCCGCGGTCGGTTCGGCAATCTCGGCGCCGGCGGCCTTGGCCTCCACGATTGCCAGCAGAGCCTCTCGGTATTCGTCGTGGTAGGCAGACCGGTTGAACTCGCCCGTCATTGCGTCGATGAGCTGCTCGGCTATCGCACGCTCGGCCGGCTTGATCTGGACTTCCGGTTCGGGCAATGACAGTTCGGCCGTGGACCGGATCTCGTCGGGCCAGTACAGCGTTGAGAGCAGCATCGTGGAAGCGAGCGGGTCGAGCGATGCCAGATGCTCACGGTCCTTCAGGACGATCTTGGCGATTGCCCTCAGGCCACGCTCGGCGAGCACCTGCTTGAGGAGGTAGAACGCCCGGCGCGCGATCGGTTCAGGCTCCAGGTAGTAGGCCTGCTTCACGAAGCGGGTGGCTTCGCCGTCCGCCGCGATCGGCACAAACTGCTCGATCTCTATGGAGCGGACAGTCTTGAGCGGCACCGAGGCGAGGTCGTCGTCCGTCACGACCACGTACTGGCCGGGCGACACTTCGTAGCCTCGGACGGTGTCTCCACGTTCGATGAACGCATCGTCCGTGGGGCAGTAGGTCTTCATCTGGATTCGGCCGTGGCACTGGCTATGGAGCATGTTGAAGCCCACGCCCTTCGATTCCGTGGCCAGATACAGCTTCACCGGAATCGTCACCAGGCCGAACTGGATAGCCCCCTTCCACATCGATCGCGCCATCGGGCAGTACCTCAAGGGTGCGAGCCCGTCCAGCTCGCCAAACGCGAGCATAGCGCCGGATGCCGTGCTTTCCAGAGTCGATCGTGATTGTTCCGGCAGCGGGAACTGGCCAGACCGGCCGACCTCCGTCTTGCCGGTCCGACGTCGAGCCAGGCGGGCCAGGCTTGCGGCAACGTGCCAACTATCGGTGGCCCATGGCGAGTCAGGCGAGCCTGGCTTAGGGCAGGCTGGCCGGCGAGGCCTACCGGCGGCGCAGCTCCGTCTCGGCCTCCGTGATGCGGGCGAGGATGCCGTCGCGAAGCCTATCCAGCCCGGCGTAGACCTCCTTTGCGCTCGTACCGATCGACGTTAGGGTCATCTTCAGAGCCCGGAGCGTTTCGAGTTGCTCGCGGACGCCCTTCAACGCCTCTGACACGGCCGCCGCGTCCACCTCCACGTCTCGGTCGCGCAATGTTTGAAGGGCCAGCAGCCGCGCCAGTCTGACCGCCGCCTCCAGGGTGGCGCAGTCCGGGGCTGCGGGATCCAGGACACAGTAGACGTCACCCGCCCGCACATCGAACGGGGCAATTCCCGTCGGGGCATGCGCTGGAGTGAAGACAACCAGGGCCACGGCCGCGTCGCGGTTGGACTTGGCCTCGCGCAGCTCGTCACGCATGGCCCGGCCCGACACGTACCGGTCTTTGCACTCGACCACTATGCGAAGCTCGTGGCCTGCCGTGGCCTCGGCGTTGAGCGTCAGCACGAAATCGCCCTTCTTGGACGCGATCGTGGCTCCGGTCCCCGTTCCGGTCCGCTCCAGCAGGTCGCCCGAGCCGCGGGCGATGGCTCCGAGCACCTCGTCCACGATTTCCTCGAAGTCCACGCCCTTCGCCGACCCCTTGGCTCGCTCGCCGGCTCGCGCCGCCCCAGCCGCCTCCAGTGCGGCCAGCCGCTCGCCTATGCGGTTGAACCCCTCGGCCATCTCCACTCGGAATTGGTGGAGAGGCGAGCCGAGGCGCGTAGGATCCAGCAGCTGAGCCAGCTTGGACGCGTCACCGTCGAAGTAAGCGCCAAGCAGAACCTTCATCCGGCCGATGGCGCTGTCTCGCTTGCCCTCATCGAAAAGGTCACCGACAAAGCCGCGCAGCTCGCCTTTGTCGCCCAGAAACTTCTCCAAGGTCCGAGGCAAACGACCCTCTCCGTCGGCAAAATTCTGGCGGAGCATCTGGTCCAGCGCCGTGGCAGCCTTCTCATTGGCGGCCTCAGTCTGACGCAGCAGCCCCTGGAATTCGGCTCGGACTGCGTCCACGTTGACCGTGACGCCAACGCTGGCGATGGCGGTCAGGCCGACGCGCAGGGCCCTTTCGACAAGGAGCACGCGTTCCTCGACGGGCCTGTCTGCGACGAACGCCGCCAGGGCGTGGTCGTCCAGGACGAGATGATCGACGACCACCCGGTTGGCCTCGACCCGAATGGTGGGCAGTCGGCCGTTATGGGACGGGAGCTGGACCAGCTTGGCGGTTTCCATGGCATCACCGTATGGCCGGCGTGTGACAGCTGCATGGCACGACGCAAATGGCTGTCGTCTAGCGTGAGGACGCCGGCCCGGGCCCGGATTTCCCACGCCGGCTCAGATAGTCGTGCCAGAAGAGGCGGGCCGCAACCGATCGCCAGGGCCGCCAGGGCGCCGCAAGCGCCTCCATCTGCGCAACGTCCGGGCGGCGCTCCAGTCGCTTGACCGCGGCGACGGACGTCACGAGCGCGAGCTCACGGACGGCCAGGGATTGCGTTTGCTCGGTCAGAGGCGTCGAGCTTTGCTCCACTGTCCCCGGACGATACAACCACGGCAGCGAGCGGAAGTGAGTACCCCGCAGGTGTCGCCCCTATGCGTGGTGTACTCGGACCGGCGCGCAGTCACGACCGCGCGGAGACCTGTTGACGCGTCCAAATGCGTATTGACTAGCGCCCTCCGGGCGTAACCTCCTTGTGGGTCCTCGCAAGATAGGGGGTGACATGGGTCGGTCATCGTTTCCGAGAGCGGGGTCAGGCGTACTGGGCATCCTGATGCTGGCATCTGTTTTGACGGTGGCGCTGCCTTCGGCGGCGTTCGCTGGCCACCAGAAGACAAACAACTGCTCGGGCGGTACGTGCACAGGTGCCGGAGGCGATTGCTGGCGGGCGCGCACTCCGGTGCATCTGCAACGCGACGATGTGAGGGCCTGACTATGAGACGTTTCCGGGCAGGCGCCCTCGCGGCAGTGCTCGTAGGCCTGGGGTTGTTGGTGGCTGTCGCCACATCGGCCTCGGCCGGTCCCTTGGCTAAGGGCGCTGTCGGCGACCCTGAAGCCAGCCTGAGCGACGCGCAGCGCGAGGCATTACATTCGGCAGGGCACGAGCGCAACGCCGATGTCCTTCGGGAGTTCAATGCTAGTCACCAAGATCCCCAGGGACTCCCAAGGGTTGTGATTGCTGCTTGGTCCGCAGGTCCCCAAACCCTTGCGGACGCTCCGACCGACCTCGCGGCGGTAGGTGTCGTTCTCAACACGACCTTCGCGGATGGACCCAACGGAGGTCTTCCAAGGGCCACTTCGACCGTCAGGATCGAGCGAACCATCCGGGGTAGTTTCGTGCCGGCAGCCGGCGATAGGGTAACCGTGCAGCAGACTGGCGGACCGGTAGCGTCTCCGACTGGCGCCGCTCTGACTGTGCTTGACGCGGACGAATTGCTTCTTCCTGGGGATCACGTGCTGGTTCTGCTGAACTGGGACCCAACCGCGAAATCCTACCGAACGGTCCTCGGTGTTGGCGTGAACGACATTACGCGTGACCAGAGGATTCTGAGTCACGGCGACACGGGAGCGGCTCAGCAACTGAACGGCAAGTCGTTGGACGACGCGTTGGGCCTCCTTTCAGGTACCTGACCAAGGATTCGACACCCAAAACGATTCAGTTGCCATTCGCGCCATGCACGGCTTGTTGCTCGTCGACCTAAGCATCGATGGGTAGGAATCGAGAGGCCGGGGACGGGCGAACCGCCCCCGGCCCACACCCGAATTGGCTACGACTCCAGGATGGCCGCCGCTTCCTTCGCGTAGGCGTCCATGACGTACGGGATGCCGGTCACCTGGGCACATTCCTGGGTGAGTGACATGAGGTCCGTGCGGCCTATCGTGCCGAGGTTGAAGTTGCGGCTTCCGGCCATCATCTGCTGCAGGCCGATCTGCATCTTCTGAACGAAGGTGAAGATGCCGATGGCGCCGAGCGGGATCTCGGAGATGGCGTCGCCGTAGGTGGCCTTCAGTTCTTCCCAGCAGATGAAGACTTCCTCGACGCGGGTGCCGTACTTCTGGACAAGCCGCGGCACTTTCTCGTCTTCGAACCACTTGCCGATGTTCTTGCCGACCATGCCGGGGATCATCAAAGCCCGGCCCATGCAGACCGCCTTGACGTATGGGCTGCCCATGGCGAGTGCCTTGAAGACGCCGTCTTCGGTCGAAAAACCGCCGGCGAAGGCGAGATCGGGCGGGCGGATGCCGCGCTCTTCGAGCTGCTTGCAGTACTTGTAGGCGAGTGAGTGGAGGTAGATCGAGGGGACGCCCCACTCGTTCATCATCGGCCACGGGCTCATGCCGGTGCCGCCCGGGGCGCCGTCGATCGTCAGCAGGTCGATCTTGGCCTCGGCGCCGTAGCGGATTGCCATGGCCAGCTCGACCGGGGAGTAGGCGCCGGTCTTGAGGGTGATGCGCTCGAAGCCGACTTTGCGCAGTCGCTCGACCTCACCCAGAAAGCCTTCGCGGGTGACGAAGCCGAGGCGTGAATGGCGCTCGAACTCCCGAATTGCGCCGTCCTGATACGAGAGCTGCACATCCGGAATGTTGGGATCGGGCAGGACGATGTAGCCACGGCGCGACAGTTCGAGGGCTCGATCGAGGGTCTTAACCTTGATCTCGCCACCGATGCACTTGGCGCCCTGACCCCACTTGAGCTCGATCGTCTGGAGGCCGTGCTTGTCGAGGACATACTCGGCGACGCCCAAGCGGGTGTCCTCGACGTTCATCTGGACGAGGATCTCGCCGAAGCCCGTGTGATAGCGCCTGTAGGTCTCGATGCGGCGGTCCATCTCCGGCGACTTCGCAACCCTGCCGTTAGGCGTCAGCTCCAGGGCGGGGTCTATGCCGCACACGTTCTCGCCACAGACCAGGGTCACGCCTGCAATCGCCGCGCCCACCGAGAAATGCTCCCAGTTGCGGCGGGCGATCTCGGTGGACCCTAGGGCGCCGGTGAAGACGGGCATCTTCATCTTCACCTTCTTGTCCCAGCCGTATTCGGTCTCGGTACTGACCCGTGGGAACAGGGCGGTATCTGGGCCCGGCTCGACGCCTTCGGGCAGGCCGTCCGCGCCGACGGCGTAGCCCTGGATGTTCAGGTGCGAATAGTCGACCGGGTAGTTTTTGTCGGCTCCGGCCGTGACCTCGCCGAAGTTCTGGGGATAAAGAAGCTCGCGGCCGCGCATCGTGGCCAGGAAGATTTCGCAACCGCCGGTGCAGCCGTCGTGGCAGGCAGTGCAGAGGCCTGACATCGGAACCACGCTGCGCGAGCGGTTTACCGAGCCTGTTACCTCATTCGCGTTTGGCTGTCGCAGGTTCACCGGTTAGTCCCTTTCCAGTGGTGGCGCTTGGAATCGCATCGCGAAACGGGAATGGTGACGTGCGGGTCTCGATCCGCCCGACACAGTCGCACATGACGGCGGGGGCGGGTGCTCTTTGCTCCGGAACGGGAGCAAGTGACGCGGGAGCTGCGGCTCCAATCCGGCGCATTGCCATCCGCGCAGTCACGGATGGAATATCGCGGCCCGCAGATGCCCCAGCCTGGCCTCTGCGATCTGCGACGCCTCGCGGTTCTCGTCCTCGACCAGGCGCCGGGCTGCAATGGAGACCCCTCCCCTGCAACCCAAGCCAGATACTACTGGCGTGGCATACGTCAGAATCGTTGTTTCGCACAAGAACGGCTTGTGCGCCCACGCGAGAAGGTTGCAATTCGGGACGGTCGGGGCTGTCCCCATGGTTCCGCCGCATGGTGTGCCGCAGAGAACGTGACCGCCTGGTTCCTCAAGGGGATGGCGCCGTAGGGAGGGCGATGGGGCAGATTGGCTCGGCCATCGCCCTCCGGGCCCACTCGGGTCCTTCGCCGAAGGGAACTTGGCATCCGTCGCCGTCTTGCGGAGGCCCGTTCTCTTACTTTCACGTAAACGGTAAGGTTGCGTTAAGATGCAACTATGACTGAGACGAAGGAACGGCCGGCACCGAGTGTCCGGCTGCTGCGCATTCAGGAGGCGGCCGCCGAGGTTGGCCTGACGCCCAGATCGGTGCGCTACTACGAGGAGCTGGGGCTTCTCAAGCCAGCTGCCCGATCCGAGGGCGACTATCGCCTCTATGACGCGACCGACGTCGAACGGCTGCGCTT
>JANYJI010000216.1 GCA_025358525.1 Chloroflexota bacterium
CAGGAGGTCGAACGGTGAGTACGGGCGCACCCGGAACCGACTACGAAGCCGCGGTCGAGGCGGCCGTCGAGGCAGCTCTACCCAAGCTCGACCTGGAGACCAAAGTGCGGCTCCTGACCGGCGCCGACTTCTGGTCGACATACGCCGTTCCCGAGATCGGGCTACGCCAGGTGGTCGTCTCGGACGGCCCCGCCGGCGTGAAGGGCGGCTCGGTGGGGCATGACGAAACCACGACCAGCCTGCCATCCCCCACGGCCCTGGCGGCCAGCTGGGACGAGCAACTCGTCCGTGAGATCGGCGAGTTGCTTGCCGTCGAGGCGCGGCGCAAGGGCGTCGACGTGGTGCTCGGCCCGACGATAAACCTGCAGCGATCGCCGGTCGGCGGGCGCCATTTCGAGCAGTTCTCTGAGGACCCGCTACTGACCGGACGGATCGCCTGTGCCTACGTCCGCGGCCTGCAGTCGCTGGGCGTGGCGGGTTGTCCAAAGCACTACGTTTGCAACGACTCTGAGACGGATCGCCAGAACCTCAATGTCGACGTAGCCGAGCGGCCGCTGCGCGAGCTGTACATGGCCCCGTTTGAGAGGACCGTTCGCGAAGCCGAGGCCTGGTCAGTCATGGCGGCCTACAACGGCGTGCGCGGGATGCGCATGACGGAGAGCGATCTGCAGACCAATCCACTGAAGACGACATGGGGCTTCGACGGGGTCGTCGTCAGCGATTGGTACGCCACCAAGTCCACGGTGCCGGCGGGCCGGGCGGCGATGGATCTGGTGATGCCCGGGCCCAACGGGCCGTGGGGCGCCAAGCTCCTGGCTGCCGTCCGGGCCGGCGACGTAAGCGAGGCAGCGATCGACGACAAGGTTCGTCGCCTACTGCGCCTTGCCGCACGAGTGGGGGCTATGCAGGGAGTGCCAGCGGCCACACCCATGGCCATCCGGCCGCCCCAGGCCGAGGTATCGGCGCTGGTCCGGCGAGCGTCGTCAGCGGGGTCAGTACTGCTCAGTAATGACGGGCTGCTGCCGCTCGAAGCGGGAAAGCTACGGCGACTGGCGGTACTCGGCCCGAACGCGGACGTGCCACCCGGCCAGGGCGGCGGCAGTTCGAACCTGCGGCCCGACTACGCGGTCACCCCACTGGCTGGCCTGCGTGCGGCCCTGCCGGGCATTGAGTTTCTCGTCAACCCCGCGGATCGGGTGCGACCGGGCTGGCAGTTCGTGGTAGACGCCGAGGTGCAGCTCCCCGCAGAGGCAGGCGCCGCGGCCGGCAAGCCCGGCATCCTGGTCCGTGTCCTCGACGAGGGCGGGGCAGGCGGTGGCGCACCGACGGCTACGCTCATCGGCGACACCGCACGCGAGACCTCCCGACAGACGCGGCCCGACGGCCGCCTGGGCTGGGGCGGCGACCCGGCAATTGCCGGCCGACACGTGCTCGAGATATCGACCCGGATCGTATCGTCGGTCAGTGGCAAGCACATGATCGGGCTCGATGCGCGGGGCCACACTGCGGTCTGGGTCAACGGCCAACTCGTCGTCGAGGAGGGCGAGCCGCCCATCGCGGTGGGTATAGACGCCATATGGGGCGAGCCGGAATATCACGTGGCCGAAGTCGAGATGACAGCCGGCCAGCCGATCGAGTTTCGGGCGCGCTGGCGCAAGTTCTATGACCAGCCGGCCGCATTCCTGCAACTCGTGCTGGAGAAGCCCAACGTGGCACCAGCCGTAGCGCTGGCCGAGTCTGAACGGCTCGCCCGCCAGGCAGACGCGGTCATCGTCCTGGTCGGCACCACCGATAAGGAAGAGAGCGAAGGCCGCGACCGTGAGTCGCTGGCTCTGCAGCCCTCCCAGGACGAACTGGTCAGACGAGTGGCGGCAGCCAACCCACGGACCGTTGTCGTGGTTTCGGCCGGGTCGCCGGTCCTAATGCCGTGGCGCAACGACGTGGCCGCCGTCCTCCTGACGTGGTTCCCGGGCCAGGAGGCGGGCAATGCCCTGGCGGACATGCTGCTCGGCCGCACCGAGCCGGGCGGGCGGCTGCCCACGACGTGGCCGGCCGCGGCTGAAGACGTGCCGATCCTGGACACGCAGCCGGACAAGGGCTGGCTCCACTACACCGAGGGCCTGCACATCGGCTATCGGGCCTGGCTGCGAGCAGAAACCGCCCCTGCTTTCCCTTTCGGCCACGGCTTGGGCTACACGGAGTGGACGTATATCGATGCCGAATCGGCAGTCGGCGGCCCTGAGACCGACGGCTCGCCCGCCGTCAGGGTCCGCCTCCGCAACTCCGGCAGCCGACCGGGTCGGGAGGTGGTCCAGGCCTACCTCGCCCGTCCCGAGAGTGAGATCGAGCGGCCGCTGCTGTGGCTCGGTGGCTTCGCCTCGGTTGAGGCCGCGGCAGGTCAGGAGATCGAGGTCGTCGTTCCGATCGATCGGTGGGCTCTACGGCACTGGGACGAGACCGCCGGCGACTGGGCCGTCGAGCCCGGCCGGTTCGAGGTTCGGATAGGTCGAAGCATCGGCGACCTTCGGCTCGCCTCCGTCGTCGAAGTCGAAAGCTAGGCGCGTATTGGCAGAGCCCCAGACCGCAGCCAAATCCGTCGCCGTCGAGACCTTCGCGCCTCGGTCGCGAGCCGCCTGGATTCCGATGTCGTACCTGGCGGCCTGGGCCTACCTCCTCTATGGCATCGGCAGCGCAACGCCTTATCTCCGCACTGATCTGGGCCTGACGGACTTCGAGGCGGGGCTACACGCCTCCGCGCTGGCGGTCGGCGTGCTGGTCGCGGGCGCCAGCGCCGACGCCATCGCCAGGCGGATTCGTCGGGGCGGACTGCTCGATCTGGCCGTAGTCAGCCTCATCGCCGGCATCGCTCTCGTCGCTCTCGCCCCGTTCCTGGCGATATCGCTGGCGGGCGCGTTCTTGCTGGGCCTGGGAGGAGGGGCGCTGGGCACCCAGGTCAACGTCCAGCTGGTCCGTGTCGGAGGTGACAACAGCCGACGGTTGATAAGCCAGGCAAACGCAATATCCATGGTCACGGCCGCGTCCGCGCCGCTGGCCATCGGCCTGGCTACATCCGGGCTGCACGCCTGGCGCGTGGCTCTGTTGCTGCCCATCGTTCCATTTCTGCTCCTGACCGCCCTCCGACCGCGCTCATCTGGTCAGGGCACGACCGTGCGGCTGCCCCGAGCGAGCCTGCCCGCCGCCTACTGGTTCGTGTGGCTGCTGCTGGTTCTGGGTGTCTCGATCGAGTTCTCGTTCGTGTGCTGGGGTTCGACGATCGTGGGCCGGCGGACCGGGGTTTCCGATGCTGATGCAACGCTGCTCGCCAGCCTCTTTGTGGCCGGCATGTTCGCCGGTCGGGCCGCCATCGGCCGCGGCCTGGGCGCACACCGCAGCCCGCGGCTCATCTTGTCGACAGGTCTGATGGTCGTCATGCTGGGCGCCGGACTGGTCTGGGCGTCGACCATGCCGGCCCTTTCCGGTCTCGGCCTCTTCATAGGCGGCCTTGGCACTGCGGCCATCTGGCCGATCGGCATTTCTGCGGCCCTGGCAACTTCGCCCCGGGCTTACCTCGAAGCGTCGGCTCGTGCGACCCTGGCGTCCGGCGTGGCCGTTTTCCTGGCACCGTCTGCCTTGGGCTTGCTCTCGGATATGGTCGGCGTCGTCTCGGCCTGGCCGATCATCATCGTGTTCGCCGCCGCCGCACTGGCGGTCCTGGCGGTTACTCCACAGACGCCCGGCACGCAGCCGCGAACGACCAGGCTCCTCGCAGGCGACGTCGGGTCGGCGTAGGTTCCACCAACGTCGGCGCGTTGGGGAAGGCGTGAAGGGGTGGAGCCGACACTCGGATTCGAACCGAGGACCTGTTGTTTACGAAACAACTGCTCTACCGCTGAGCTATGTCGGCGCGACCGGGATCGTATCACGACCGCCCGACATGATAGGTCAGGCCGGCGTGGACTCGTACTCCTTCGGGTGGGACGCCTGGTCCTTGGTCGCCGTCTTGGCGATCATCGCCAGAGTTTCATCCACGGTCATCCCGTTGGCGTCCGCTGCGCGCTTGATGTCCTCGTAAGTGATGTTGACCCCGGGCTTGCCCATGTCTGCGTGCGCAGCCATGCATCCGCAATTGAGGCACATGTGGCATTCCTCCATGTCGGCGCCAGCGGGCCGAGGCAATGGCATATCGAGCGGGCCGACGGTGGCGCAGAAGCCGATTATGAACGCCTTGAGAGTCGCCGCCTGGGAGCCAGCAGCCGTACCGTAGGGCGCTACGGCGCCCAGCTTCGAACGACGAGCAGCCCGAGTGTGGCAGTCCCCCCGCACGAAT
>JANYJI010000242.1 GCA_025358525.1 Chloroflexota bacterium
TTTTTCGCGCCGCGCGGCGAGGGAGGGGGGTATGTGTCTCTAAGAGAGTCAGAGAGTAGTAGAGAGTGAAGAAGTAAGAGAATAAGAAATATCCCTTATAGGGACACGGGGGGGGGCTTCCCAACACGCCGCGAAAACTCGCCCGCCTCCGAACACCGTGCGCTCTGAACGTCGGCCCGAATTTCATCGCATCACGAACGCCACCCCCCAACTCCCCCAGCGGTTCCGACGGTCCGACTGCGCCCGCTCCACGACCTCCAGGGCCGCCGCGAATGCGGCCGCTGGCGTGGTCCAGGGGCCGCCCGGCACCGGAACACGGGTTCCGGCCGCCGCACGACGGATCGCGTCGTACAGGCCGTCCTGGGGCCGGCGGACGACCCACTTGGGCAATACGCCCGGCGGCAACGCCCGGCACGGGTCGGCCCCGGCCCGGACCCATGCGCGGATGGCTTCCCAGGCGGCGCGCTCCTCCCGGTAACAGCCCAAATTCACATGGCCGACGGTGGCATTCAAGAACGGTCGCGCTTGCCACACGTAGGTGCCGGTTTTGCCGCGAACGGAACGAACGTACAGGTAATAGGAACGACGGTCGGAGGACGGGGGCTTTCGGCGAGGACGGGCTGGGGTGGGAATTCGCGTTGGGCGTGCAGACACGCGGCGGCCTCCGGTGGTAGAATCACCTGGGAGGCCGCCGGTCGTGCGACGGGCACCTTCACACGCGGGCCGGAGAGGGGGGCGTAACCCCTCTCCGGCCCTTTCGCGTTGGGATAATATGCGGGCCGGGTTGCCCGGCCCGCGAGGGACAAGTCTTGCCCGGTCGCCCCCCGCCACCAGTGGGGACGCCCAGTGCGGTCCCCGTTTGCCGGGCAACCCGGCCCGCAAACTGACCGCATGGCCCCCGTCCCGCCCGCCCCGTCCCCCGCCGACGATGCCGAGGCCGATTCGCCGGCGTCGCCGGCCGACTACTTCCCCGAGATCACCCCGGACGAGGGCCGCACCCTCGACGCCGAGACATTCCGCATCGCCGAGCGGCGGCTGGCCGTCGTCCGCCTGTACCGCCGCGGCCTGTCCATGGCGGCCATCGCCCGCGAGGCGAAGTGCTCGCCCGGCACGGTCCACTCGGACATCCACGCCGTCCTCGACAACGTGAAGCGTCAGGCCGCCCGCACCGCGCAAAACCACCTGGCCGACGCACTCCAACGACTGACCGACCGCGAGTGCGAGCTGGAGCGCGACCTGGAGCGGTCGCGCGGCGAGTTCGTCGAGACGGTGGCCGGGCGGCGGGTGGCGGGCAGCGGGGCGGTGGACGCCACCACCGTGAAGAAGAAGACCCGCTACGGCGACCCGAAGTTGCACGCGCTGCTCGTGAAGTGCTGGGAGCTCCGCTGTCGGCTCCTCGGCCTGCTCGCCGACGCGAAGAACGACCCCGGCAGCGTGCCCGTCAAACTCGTCTCCGGGATCGACCCGGCGGAGCTGGTGTGATGGACCCGCTCGCCGACGCCCTGCCCACTCCCGAACCAGTGCGGACGTCCGCACTCCCCACGGTCACCCGGGCCGAGGCCGAGAAGGGCCGCTGGATCGACCTGACCCGGCCGCACGCCCGGGCGGTCTTGAAGTCCCGCGCCCGGCGGGTGCTGGTGGACGGGCCATTGGGGACCGGAAAAACCAGGATTAACCTCGAGAAGGTGCGGGCGTGCTGCCTCAAGTACCCCGGCTGTCGCTGGGTGCTGCTCCGCTCCGTCCGCAAGTGGCTGACGCACTCGGCGCTGGTCACCTGGGAGAATAAAGTCCTCGAACCCGGACTCTTGATCCCCGACCGCGTGCGGCCGTCGAACCGATGCGAGTACCGGTTCAAGAACGGCTCGGTCGTCGTGGTGGCCGGGCTGGACGACCCGCAGAGCGTGTTCTCGGCGGAGTACGACGGGGCGTGCCTGATCGAGGCCATCGAGATCGACCAGGACACCGCCGAGAAGGTGGACGGCCGCTTGCGATACGGGAAGATGCCCTATCAGCAGTTCTTGATGGACTGCAACCCCGGCCCGCCGACGCACTGGTTGCACCGCGCCTTCGAGAGGGGCTGGTGCGAGCGGCTGCCCATGCGGCATACCGACAATCCGGCCTTCTACTTGGCCGACGGCACGACCCGGACGAAGGCCGGCCACGACTACCTGGGGCGGCTGGACGACCTGAGCGGGGTCCTCCAGGCCCGCCTGCGAGACGGCAAGTGGGTGCAGGCCGAGGGGGTGGTGTACGACAAATGGGACGCGGCCGTTCATCTCGTGGACCCCGTCGAAGTGCCGGCCTTCTGGCGGCGGTACTGGTCGATTGACTTCGGCTTCACGAACCCCCTCTGCTGGCAGTTCTGGGCCGAGGACCCGGACGGGCGATTGCACCTGTACCGCGAAATCTACCAGACGGGGCGACTGGTGGCGGACGTGGCCGAGTGGGTGCGAAAGACGACGCACGACGACCCGCGGCCCGATGTCGTCATCACCGACCACGACCCGGAGGCGATGGCGGTGATCGAGCGGACCCTGGGTGTGACCTGCACCCCGGCGAACAAGACCGACAAGAAGGGCGGCCTCCAGCAGGTGAAGGACCGACTCCGCCGGGCCGGCGACGGCAAGCCGCGACTGACGGTCTCGAAGGCGGCGCTCTGCCACCTGCCCGACGAGGGTCTCCGCGCGGTGGGCAAGCCGACCAGCACCGCCGGCGAGATCGATTCCTACGTGTGGAACCCGCGACTGGCCCGCAACGAGGAGCCGCTCAAGGAGAATGACCACGGGTGCGACGCGATGCGCTACCTGGTCGGACACCTCGACGGTGGGCCGAAGACCGATCCCACCTTCTACGACGAGCCGCTGGGGTATGGGGAGCGGGTGCGGTGGTGACCCGCCGGGCAACTCGCGCACCGGTCAAGACAACTTCCGGATGCGGTGTTCCATTTCCGCCGCACCGCCCGCTTCCGAATGCGCCCAGGTGTTCGTCAAGAAATCCCAGGTCGCCCGCATGTCCGCCGCCCAATCGCGACACGGGTCGGCGCATCGCTCCCGCTCCCGCCGGAGTAACTCGGCCAGGCACGCGCGGGACAAGTCGAGGTGCGTCTCGGCGAACATCCGATCCTCCAAATCGGCCCGTGTCCACTCGCTCATGGGGGTGTCTACCATCGCTGGTCTCCTGTCCCGGTAATATACCCCGCCGGGCAACCCGGCGGGCACACTGACGGCGTGAACCCACTCCGCCGACTCAGTTCGTGGCTGTTCGGACGTCCCGCCGAGGACATCCAGACGGCGAACCGCGTTGCTCACTATACGAGCCAGCGCCGCCCCTCCGAGCCGCTCGACGATCAGATTCGCGCCGACCCCACGGCACTCCCCTACGTCGGCCCGCACGACCTCGACAATTACGGG
>JANYJI010000243.1 GCA_025358525.1 Chloroflexota bacterium
CCTCCGGTTGGGGCGTCGCTTGGGGGTTGGAACACCGCAAGCGTGACCCGTCGGGGGGATCGTTATTGGCGGTCTGGTGGCCGCCGACATGGAGATCAGCTGTCCGTCAGCGTGGAGGTCGCTGTCCGCCTACGTGGAGATTGGCATGGCCGCTGTCACCTTGCCGGCGCGACCCGCGTGCGCAGCATTCGGACCACCAGAGCCGCCGATCAGTCGGCTCGACCGGTCGACCTTGTCGAACGGACCTTCGCCGCGCCGGCCCCCAATCGGCTCTGGGTCGCCGATCTCACCTACGTCTGGACGACCGCCGGCTTTGCCTACACCGCGTTCATTGTCGATGCCTTCAGCCGCCGGATCGTGGGCTGGCGGACGGCCGCTTCCCTGCGGACCGACCTTGCTCTCGATGCCCTGGAGATGGCGATCTTCGCTCGCGGGCATGACCTCGCAGGCCTCGTCCATCATTCCGATCGCGGTGTCCAAGGTGAATTCCAGCGGTGGTCGCAACACCTCAGCAGTGAGGAGTTGCGATGGGATACACGAAAGGCCAGCGAGATGTTTGGGCCATGCGCGGTCGACTGCGCTCTCCCGGGCACCCACCAGGCTGGCGTCGCGAGCACGTCCAGCGGTTCTGGGAGGAGATCGCACGGGGGCTGTCCAGTGAGGACGCCGCGGCGGCAGCTGGTCTCTCGTTTGCGGTCGGGAACCGCTGGTTCCGGCAAGGTGGCGGCATGCGAACCGTCAGCCGCGCCGAGCCTTCAGGCCGCTTCGTCTCCTTCGCCGAGCGCGAGGAGATCGCCATCCTTCGAGCCCAGGGCCGTGGCGTTCGGGAGATAGCGCGGCAGGTCGGCCGGGCTCCCTCGACGATCTCTCGGGAGCTGCGCCGGAATGCGGCGACGCGAGCCGGCCAGATTGATTACCGGGCCACGAACGCCCAGTGGCACGCCGACCGGCGCGCCAGGCGTCCCAAGGCGGCGAAGCTCGCGACCAACCACGCTCTCCAGCGCTACATCCAGGACCGCCTCGCAGGCTTGATCAGCCGGCCCGACGGGACGGCAGTGCCTGGGCCACAGGTCAGATGGATCGGGCGACGTCACGGCCGCCGCCAGGACCGGCGCTGGGCGAAGTCTTGGAGCCCAGAGCAAATCTCCAACCGGCTCCTGGTCGACTTCCCTGATGATGCGTCCATGCGGATCTCCCATGAGGCCATCTACCAGGCACTCTACGTTCAGGGGCGCGGCGCTCTTCGCCGGGAGCTAAGCGCATGCCTCCGCACCGGTCGGGCGCTCCGGGTGCCGAGAGCAAGGACTCAGGGCTCAGGCAGGAACTTCGTCTCACCCGAGGTCATGATCAGCGAGCGGCCGGCGGAGGCTGCCGATCGGGCGGTCCCGGGACACTGGGAAGGCGATCTGATCCTCGGCCTGGACAGCTCCGCGACCGGCACGCTCGTCGAGCGTACGACCCGTTTCACCATGCTGCTCCACCTGCCTCGCATGCAAGGCCACGGCAGCGAGCCTCGGGCCAAGAACGGCCCCGCGCTCGCAGGACACGGAGCGGAAGCAGTTCGCGACGCCGTCGCTGCGTCGATCGCCACGCTCCCCGAGCAGCTGCGCCGGTCGTTGACATGGGACCAGGGAGCCGAGATGGCCCAGCATGCCCAGCTCCGCATCGACTCGGGGGTCGCGGTCTACTTCTGCGACCCGCGCAGTCCCTGGCAGCGCGGCACCAACGAGAACACCAACGGGCTGCTCCGCCAATACTCCCAAAGGGCACCGACCTCAGCAAGCACAGCCTCGACGACCTGGCCGCTGTGGCTGCTGCCCTCAACGGCAGGCCGCTAAAGACGCTCCGCTGGAAGACTCCGGCGGAAGCTCTGGACCAGCTGCTACTCTCAAGCGAAAGAGACGGTGTTGCGACGACCGGTTGAACCCGGGCAATATCTGGCCATCAAATACACCGAACGCCTCGCCTACGCCGGGGTCGTCAATTCTGTCGGGACCTATGGCGACAGCTACGACAACGAGCTTGCCGAGTCGGTCAACGGCCTCTACAAGGC
>JANYJI010000250.1 GCA_025358525.1 Chloroflexota bacterium
GAACATCACGGCCGCCTCACTAACCGTTCTGGGAACAGCCGCCGCGGGGCGTTTCTAGGACCGCTGACCAGGAACCAAGGCGGAGACGTGGCCAAAGGCCAGGTCTCCGCCGAACTCACTCAGGACTTCGACGGCCGCCGATGTGATATCGATCTGACCGGCCTCGGCTTCGATGTCTGCGAGGGCGATGTTGCCAAGAGATGCGCGGGCCATCACGAGCGCAGCGTCGCGGTCGAGCCGCTCATCGGGAGTGGACACCTCCAGGCCAAGCCGGCGGCGGGCGGCGCCGACGATCTCGAACAACCGCAGTCCTGCTGCCATCCGCCCTTCCGAGACATCGATGGTGGCCACCACATCGAGACAGTCAACCTCCCCTTCAGCATGCCCCAGGGCGACGCAGCGTCTCAGCGCTTCTGCGCAGTAACGCCGTGAATCGTCGAGGCGGCGGCGGCGTCGCTCGAGAATGGCCCGGTTGATGATCGTGGAAGTCTCGCCTCGCACGTCGCCCAGATTCTGAAAGACGCGCGCCGCCTCGCAAAGAAACGCGTCTGCCTCATCGAAACGATCGAGATTGCGAAGCGCGGTGCCGAGGTTCGTGAGCGAAGCACCAAGCCCGCGCACATTGTCGGTGCCGCGAACCGCAGCCAGGCCCTCCTCCCCGTATCGGACGGCATCCTCCACGCAGCCCATCGCGAGGGCCGTGGCGCACAGGCTGTTGAGCGAGCCCGCGACGCCATTACGGTCCTCGAGGCTATGGCACATCGCAAGACATTGTTCGCCCAAGAGGATCGCTTCCGCGTAGTCGCCGCTGCTTCGGGCGAGCGCAGAGGCTCCTCGGAAAGCAGCGGCTCGCGTCTTCGAGGGGACGGGCGAGGCAACGGCAAGCGCTCTGCGCAGCCACGCCAACCCTTCGGTCACGTGACCCCCCATGTACCAGTACCACCACAGATCCGCGGTCAAGGACAGCGCGCCGTCGGGATTGCCTCCATCGCCGAGAGACCAGATCAGAGCCGCGAGTAGATCGTTGTGGGCCCCGGCGAGGCGGATCAGCCACGCCTCCTGTTGACTGCCGCCCCAATCGCGGGCCGCCGCGACTAGACTGGAGCACCAACTCGCGTGACGGGCCCTGGTCGCGCTCCCTTCGCCCGACTCGGCGAGCCGCTCCTCGGCGTACTGGCGGACGGTTTCCAGAAGCCGGTACTTGGTCGGACCGTCGAGGCTCGGCTCTGCGACGACCATCGACTGGTCTACGAGCCGGCTGAGCGAGGCGAATGGGTCGTCGTCGGGTCCAGCGTCGCCCCACACCGCAAGGGCCGCCTCTGCATCCAGGCGGCCACGAAAGACCGAGAGCCGCCGCAGCATCCGCCGCTCGTCCGGGGCGAGCAGATCGTGACTCCAGTCGATCGCCGCGCGCATGGTCCGGTGACGGTCTGGGGTCGGTTCTCCCGTTCGAGCCGGCAAGTCCATTCGGCCTTCGAGTCGCTCGACGATCTCGGCCAGCGACATGCTCCTCAGCCGAGCGGCCGCCAGCTCAATCGCCAGCGGAAGACCGTCGAGCCGGCGGCACAACGCCGCCCCGCTAGCTACGGCATCTCCGGAGAACGCGAACCCGGGTCGCGCGGCGAGGGCTCGGTCTGCTAGAAGCTGCATCGAGTCCGACTCGAGAACCTCGGCTTCCGCCGCGGTCGGCAGCGGCAGCCCGAGACCGGAAACGGTCCAGGTGACTTCGCCAGGGGCACCAAGTGGCTCCCGACTGGTGGCAAGAATCCGCAAGCCCGGCGCGCCGGCCAGGAGCTGCGAGCACAGGCCCGCGACCATCGGCAGGACGTGCTCGCAGTTGTCGAGCAGCAGTAGGCTGCGTCGGTTCTGCAGGTTCGAAACGAGGCTGGCCGCCAGCGATTCCCCGCGCCGCTCACGGACATCGAGCACGTCGGCGACGAGCCGGGTGACCGATCCCCCCGACGGCAGAGCAGCGAGGGCAACGAGACGCACCTCTATAGGACCTTCCGCGGCAACGGTGCGAGCCAGTTCGATGGCGAGGCGGCTCTTTCCGCAACCTCCCGGTCCGATGAGGGTGAGCAGCCGAGAGCCGACTAAGAGGTCGTGCGCGTCCTGGAGTTCTCGCTCGCGCCCCACAAACCGGGTCGTCGGAGTGGGCAGCCCGGCGGTCTGGCCGGCGAGGGTCGGGTCGTGTCGCTCGATCGCCCGGCGGAGCTCAAGCAGGGCAGCCTCTGGCGCGGCCGCGAGTTCCGCTGCAAGAGCGGCACTCACGCGATCGAATGTGGCGAGGGCATCGCTCGACCCGTTGCTTCGGTACTGAGCCAGCATGAGCCTGCCGGCGAGGCGCTCATCGGTGGGATCGGCGGCGACGAGACCAGTGAGTTCCGCCACGACGACCTCAGGCCGTCCTGCGGCCAAACACGCGTCGGCACGATCCACCAGCGCAGCCTGTCGCAGCGCGTCGAGGCGCGTCGCCTCGGCGCCGGCCATTCGCCCGGTGACCTCGCCGTCGAGCGCGGGACCACGCCAGAGAGCTAGCGCGCTTGCCAGATGTACGGCGGCGGTCGCCGGCTCCGCGTCCAGCAATCCCTGAGCCTTCCGGACCGCTGTCCCAAACCTGCAGGCATCGATCTCCTCGGGCCGCGCCGCCAGGCGATACGTCGTCCCAGAGGTGAAGATCCGCCCGGGCAGCAGCCGGCGCAGAGACGCGATCTGCGCTTGCAGGGCGTTTTCGGCCGTGGCCGGAGGCTCGTCGCCCCACAACTCGTCGATGAGTCGGTCTCGCGACACGAAACGGTCGGCTTCGACGAGGAGTGCGGCGAGCAGGGCGCGCCTGCGGGGTCCGCCGAGGCGCAGCCGCACACCGTCTTCGACCACTTCCAGTGGCCCGAGGATCAGGAAGTCGAGACCCACGCCGATCCTTTCGCGGCAACCTACAACCGAGACAAGCGTAGCCGCCTGTCATGCGGCCGGCCATCGCTGATCAGTCCTGTTCCGGTGTCATCGGGCGGCCATCAGCGTTTGGTCAGCGGCCGGGAACATCGTGCCTCGCATGAAGTCCCAGCCCCAGCCCGATGAAGTCGCCCGAGCGAACCTCGATCGCATCGTCGACGGCCAGCTGTGTGCCGAACATGACGGCGATCTCGAGGCAATCCTCGCCCCGATGGCCGACTCGATCGTGCACGACATCGTCGGCTCCGCCGACGGTCCCGTGCACGGCCTCGCCGCAGTCAGGCGCCGCTACCAGGAGTTCCTGACGGCGACTATCCACGAACGGGACGTTCCCATTCGACGGCTGTATGGCCAGGACTTCGTCCTCGACGAGCACGCCTGGCACGGTCGGTTGACCGGCCACGCCTTCGACATCGACGGCCACGGCCGATGGATCAGCTACCGCGTGCTTTGGCTCCTCGAGGTCCGAGACGGCCGGATCGTGCGTCAAACGGTGTGGAACGACCTCTCGGCCATCCGCAGGCAACTCGAATGAGTTGAACGCCCGGCATCTATCCATCCACCCAACCAACAAACAATCACCCAAGGAGAACCAGAAGTGATCACCAAACTCAACGGCAAGGCCGCCCTACTCGCGCTCGGGATGGCGCTGGCGCTGGGGGCATGCTCGGTATCGGCCGTGCCGAGCGGCGCCTCGAATGTGAAGGGAGCCACGTCCGCAGCGTCCCAGCAGGCGCCCGTCAGCGGTGCGGCGGCTCCGACCAGTGCGGTCGTGGCCTCTTCTGACGCCTGCAAGCTGCTCACCCAGGCCGAAGTAGCGACCGCCTTCAACGAGAGCATGCAGACGCCGGTGTCCGCCCTTGACCACGGCGACGCCACTTGCTCGTACACGCATGAAGTCGGCGGTCTCGATCTGACCGTTTCCATCAGTTCCCACCCGTCGAGTGCGGCGACCATCAAGCAGGTCGAAACCATGTACGGCGCCAACGCCGACGTTGCCGGGGTCGGCGACGCAGCATTCGAGGTCGCCGGCATCCTCGAGTTCGTCAAGGGTTCGACGCTGGTCACGATCGGTACCGGTGATGGCCCGGCGATCATCACCGACGCCAAGTTCCAGGCTCTGGCGGCCGCGGCCGCCGGACGGACCTAATGTCTATCAACCTCAGTTACGGTCGGGTTGCAATCCTGGCCATCTCGCTGGCAGCCCTCCTAGCGGCGTGCTCCGGATCCACAGCAGGCACGCCAGCCGCGGCCGGCACTCCCGCATCCGGCTCAGCAGCAGCTGGCGCTCCGGCATCCATGTCGGTAGCCGGAGCGACCGATGCGGCGGCTCCGAACTCGGGTGGCGATGCGAGCGCCGCTTGCTCGATCGTCACGTCCTCGGCGGTCTCGACCGCGACTGGTTTCGCCGTGGCGAAGTCGTCTGGGGCCGCAGGCCAATGCATCTTCCAGAACGCAGACTCCAGCCAGTACCTGACGGTTCTGGTCTACGGCAGCCAGGCCGACATGGCCGTCATGCTCGAGGCCGAGCAGGGTGGCGAGCACATCGCCGGTCTCGGCGACGACGCATTCTGGGCACAGTTGGGCGGACTGATCTTCGTGCGCAAGGGCGATCACGCGATGGCATTCCTGGATCCCGACCTTGGGGCGAGTTCCTCTACCGACACATCGGGGAGGGACGCGCTGGTCACGCTGGCGCGCACCGCGCTGCCGAACCTCTAGACACTCGATCGGGCTTCACCCGATCGACACCGCCAAACCACTCGAAGCAAAGGAGAACCACATGCTCTCGAGAGCCACCACTTTCTCTCGGCGAAGAGTCACCCTGCTTGCGGCAGTCGGCTTGCTGGCCGGCCTCTTCACCATCGGGGCGGGCACCGTCGCGGCGGACGTCGTCTGCTCGGACTGCCAGAACCCATCGATCACCACTCCGCTGGGTGCGGCCACAATCGCCGTCTCGTCGGCGAACGTGGTGACAGTCGACTTCGTCGCAAGCGACCCCAGCCACACCTTCGTTGCCGCGCTGCCCTTTGCGTTTCCCCCCGGTCCCCCATGCCGCCTGGCCGGCGGAGGTGTCGCGATACCCCCGGGCCCTCCGTGCTTCGTCCGCAACTCGCTGGTTACGGCCGGCGGCACGGTGAATATCGATACCGTCTCGATACCCCCGGGCCCTCCTGGTTTCGGGTTCAGGAGCTTCACCAGTCTCGTCATCGTCAGCATCCACCCGCCCGGTCCCTGCCGGATGACAGTCACTCGTACCGCAACCGACACGATCGTGGTCTTCACCCCACGCACCTGACCGACGCAACGCCTGCCCGCGACATCATTCGGGATCGCGGGCAGGCCCACTTTGGGGCAGTACCGCCCCTTCTCTTGGACCACAAGAAAAAGGAGAACCCGCCGTGCTCACACTCAACAAGGCGCAACTTGCGGTAGTCGAACCTCATCGCCCGGATGCTCCCCTGATTCCCGGCCTCACGGCGACGACGCGACTCTCGTCGGCTGAGACTGGTTCGATCTCGATCGTCGAGCACCTTTTCTCGCCGGGAGCACTCGTTCCGCCGCACACTCACACTCGCGAGGACGAGATCTCGTACGTGGTCTCCGGGGAGATCGGCTTCCGCTCGAATGGCAAGGAGGTAACCCTCGCGGCCGGCGGTTACATCGTCAAGCCAAGAGGCGAGCTCCACACAATGTGGAACGCGGGCAGTTCGCAGGCACGGATGATCGAGATCATCAGCCCCGCGGGTTTCGAGAAGTACTTCATCGAGCTGGCCGAGGCGGTCGCGGTGGCACGCGGGATGCCGGACCAAACGACAATGGGCTCGCTCGCCGGAAGTTACGGCCTCTCGTTCGACCTAACGGAAATCCCGGACCTCGTGGCGAGGTACGGGCTCACTTCACCCGTTTGACCCTTGGAGCGGGCGGCCGGCCAGGTCTTTAGCGGCACGGCCGTTGAGACCTTGATCGACCTCGTGACTCCCGACCGATGCTTGGATCGTTTGGAACCGTGGCTCGCGCTGCGGTTCCAGACGCTGTGTGCCCGGCGGGCCGAATCGGGGACGTTCAGGTCGGGCGGTTCAAGATCATCCTCGATCGGGCAAGTATGGGCCAGCCCGGAGGAACGCCTGGCGAGGCGGAATCGTGCGAGGGGAAGGGCGCCTCGGCGGCTACCTACTCGAATGGTCGGGGCGAGAGGATTAGAGCCGACACACCGTCGCCTTCGTTGCTGATCCCGGTCGCGAACATACCGAGCCACGGTGCTCGGGGCTGGAAGACGGCGTGAGGGCGACTCGGTCTCGCCACTGGGTCGAATGGGGACAAGTCTTGGGGCGGCCCGCTGGTCGCGCGAACGCAGTGATCGGGTGAGGGCGATGCGTTCGTCACAGTCGCTCACTCCGGGAAGTCGTGAACTAGCGGTCTCAATGCTTTCGCCCGTAGGGAGATGTACACCTACGATGCCGATGGCAATCAGCTGACCTCAACCGATCCAAACGGCCGCGTCAGAAAGACGAGCTACGGCCCTCATGGCGAGGCCCTGACCTCAACCGATCCAGCCGGCGCAGTCACCAAGTCCACCTATGACCTGCTCGGTCGCCAGACCAAGCTCACCGATCCGACCGGGCGCTCGAGTTCCACCGAATACGGCCCGACGGGCGCGGTTGCTGCGCTGACCGATTCGGCTGGCGCCGTCACCCGCTACGGCTACGACACCGCCGGGCGAATGGCCGACGTGACCGATGCCCTCGGCAACACTAGCCACACAGCGTTCGACACGGTCGGCCACGTCACCTCGGCAACGAGCGCCGCCGGCATCAAGACCACCTACGAGTACGACGCCCGCGGCC
>JANYJI010000005.1 GCA_025358525.1 Chloroflexota bacterium
GCCCTTGGCCGTCCAAACGCTCGGCCGGTAATAGACCGTCCAGGCGTAGGTGGCGAACGGGATCATGTAGAGCTTGCCGTCGTTGCCCGTGCAGGCGGTCTTGAACGCGTCTGTGTAGAGCGAGCCGATGGAGGCCCATACATCGTCGATCGGGGTGAACAGACCCTGGTCCACGAATGACCGCATGCGGTAGCCGGAGAACCACGTGAGGGCGTCGTCCGGTGTGCCCTGCAGGTAGTTGGAAATGGTGTTCTGGAAGGTCGAATGATCGACGGTGTTGACCTTGACCGCGACGTTCGGATTGACGACGTTGAACGCCGCCACCGCGTCCGCCAGGGCCTTCTTCGGCACTGCGTCCGAGAGGTTTGAACCCAGTGTCAGGTTGCCGCTAGGGGCGGTGGCTGGGCCGGAGGGCGCCGGCGTCACGGGTCCGGGGGTAGCTCCACTGGAGGGCGCACCGGACGCGGCCAATGAGGCTGTCGCCGACCCCGTACTGCAGGCAGCGATGACGGCCGGCAGCACGGTTAGTCCGGCTGCGCCGATCAGACCCTTCTTGAGTACTTCTCGCCGGGACACCTGCCCGCCTGAGAGCAAGCCCGCGCGCTGTTCTTGATCATCCATTGACGGTCACTCCTCCCTTCGCGGTCGAACTAGACGACCGCGGTCCAACAGGAAACAACAAGACTCGGCGATTGTCCGATCCCTTTGGCCACTCTGTCAAGGGGTTTACCAACGGAACGCGTGTGATTTTGGGGGAACACGTTGACTTACGACTATTCCTGCGGCAGGATTGAGAATATGGACCTGGGTCGGCGATAGGCGCCTACGACTGGAGAACGATGGATTCCGAAGCAGTGGAGCCAGTGATGCAGGAAACGCCGGGTCTTGATGTGGGCGCCAAGAGGCCTGCCCTGGCCAGGCAGCGCCAAACGCTGATCCTTGAGCGGGTGCGCGAGCAGGGTGGCGTTCGTGTCGCCGATCTCGTACGCGAGCTCGGCGTTTCGGACATGACCGTCCGGCGCGACCTGGAGCTTCTGCACGAACGCGGCTTAATCGAGAAAGTGCACGGCGGCGCCACCGCCATCGAGGGCAGCTCCCTCTTCGAGCCAGGTTTCACCGTCAAATCGACGCTGATGCAGAGCGAGAAGATGCTCATTGCCGGAAGCGCAGCCGGCCTCGTCGCACCCGGCACCGCCATCGCCATCTCAGCCGGAACGACGACCTTCGCGCTGGCCAGACGGCTAACCGACGTTCCCGGCCTGACGGTGCTGACCAACTCGGTGCCCGTTGCAGACGTTCTATACAGGGATGGTCGCCCGGACCAGACAGTCATTCTGAGCGGCGGCGTCCGCACCCCCTCCGACGCGCTCGTCGGGCCGTTCGCCGTCGAGGTCATCCGGTCACTGCACGTCGACAGTGTCTTCATGGGCAGCCACGGCATGGATTCTCGGTCCGGCTTCACGACGCCGAACATCCTCGAGGCGGAGACGAACCGAGCCCTGATCGAGGCGGGTCGACGCCTGATCGTTCTGGCCGACCACACGAAATGGGGCGTCATCGGCATCAGTTCGGTGGCGCGGCTGGAGGAGGCCGACACAATCATTACCGACGGCGGCCTCGATGCGGAGGCCCGCAGCCAGCTGGCCTCGGCGGTTCGGCGGCTGATGCTGGTGGACGTCGCAACCGGCGACATCCACACGATTGAGGGCGGAAATGGCCATTCCATCCGTCCGCTGAAGCCGGGGGGACGTGCATGAGCAAGGAGCTCGCCCCGCCCTTCCTCCTGTCACAACCACACCGTCGCTACAACCCGCTGTCCGGCGAATGGCTGCTGGTCTCAGCTGAGCGGACGAGCCGACCGTGGCTCGGTGATGAGGAAGCTCCGGCCACTGGCGACCTGCCCACGTACGACTCTTCCTGCTACCTGTGCCCGGGCAATGTGAGGGCTAACGGCGAGCGGAATCCGAAGTACAACTCCACCTTCGTGTTCGCCAACGACTTCGCCGCTCTGCAGCCGGACTCGCCGGCGGCGGCATTCAGGGACGGTCTCCTGCGGGCAGAAAGCGAACGAGGCACGTGCCTGGTCATCTGCTTTTCCCCGCGCCACGACCTGAGCATTTCTCGCATGAACGCCGCCCAGGCCCGCAGCGTCGTGGACCTCTGGTCGACCCAGTCTGCGTCTCTCGGAGAGCGTTTCGAGTGGGTCCAGGTCTTCGAGAATCGCGGCTCCGCGATGGGGGCATCGAACCCTCACCCGCACGGGCAGATTTGGGCCGGCAGCGCCCTGCCGCTCGAGGCGGAGAGGGAGGACGCGACCCAGCGCCGCCACTTTGAAGTCACCGGGCGCAGTCTCCTCCTCGACTACGCCGAGCAGGAGACGGGTGGACCGAGGGATCTCGGCAGCGACGATGAGTGGTTGGTCGTCGTTCCGTTCTGGGCCGTCTGGCCCTTCGAGACGTTGATCATCCCTCGCCGTCCGGTATCCCGGCTGCCAGACCTGGATGATCGCCAGCGCGACTCGCTTGCGGAGCGGCTGACCCAGTTGCTGCGTGGCTACGACGGGTTGTTTGAGGCGCCGTTCCCGTACTCGATGGGCTGGCACCAAGCGCCGTTCGACGGCATTGAACGACCGCACTGGCAGCTCCACGCCCACTTCTATCCGCCGCTTCTGCAGGCGACGGTTCGGAAGTTCATGGTGGGCTACGAGCTTCTCTCCGAGCCGCAGCGCGACATAACCGCGGAAGATGCCGCGGAGCGACTGCGTTCTGCGATCAACGCCGCAAATCCCTCAGCAGCCCACGTGGGCGGTTGAGGAGCAAGCGGCGCAGGCAACAACGAAGAAGGAGACGGGACCAATATTTGGTGGCCTCACACCCGCGCATCTGTTGATCGTTCTGGTCATCGCTCTGATCGTGATCGGGCCGGGGAAGCTGCCCGAAGTTGGCGCCGCAATCGGCAAGAGCATCCGAGAGTTCCAGAAGGCAACCAGTGGTGTTACCGACACGCTGTCTGGAGCGGTGGCTCAGCCCGCGCCGCAGGCGCCGATTCCGCCGAACCAGGTCCAGCCGCCGACACCGCCCTACTACACCGCTCAGTCTGGCTACCCGGCGGCCGGCTATCAGCCGCAGACCGGCTACCCAGCACCCGTCGCTCAGCCCCCAAACCAGTATCAGCCGGTCATGGGCGTCGTGGTGCAGGCCCCCGCGCCGCCCGCTCCAGTGGTCTATCAGCAGCCGAACGTGGCCGTCCAGCAACCCCCCGCCTCCCCAAAGGTCGACTGAGAGCTCCACACTCGAGGTCGGCATCCCTCCCTTCCGGTCGTGTGCCACGGCTTTTGCTCCGACGAGAGCCGTGGCCTCGGCCGAAGTTACGCCGACTCCGAC
>JANYJI010000010.1 GCA_025358525.1 Chloroflexota bacterium
GACCACCCGGCATGCTCGGGTCGGCGGAACGCCCTCGGCGATCAGTCTCGCGTACGCCTCACGCTTGCCATAGTCCGGCTTCGGTCCTCGACGACCCATCGCAACTCCCCAATCTCATGGGTGTTGCGACGTTCGCCAGAATCCGCCGATTGGGTTTTTGACCCCCACGCCATCCAGACTTCTCTTGGGTGCTCGTCTGGAAGCTCAGTCGGTTCGGCCGGAACATGGAAGAGGGCCTCGTCTATAGGGCGCTACTTCGAAAGCGCGGCATCGACCTGCTGAGTCTCAAGGAGCCCATCCCCGAAGGCCCGCTCGGAACGCTGATCACGCACATCCTCATGGCCGTCGACGAGTTCTACGCCGCTGACACCAGGCCGCGCCTACGCGGTTTCCATCGCGCCAAGCCACCACGCCGGCGTCGCCGGGGCGACCCCAATCCAGCGTCCATCGAACTACGCGCGCCATCTCGCGAGCGCCGTCAGGAAGCGGACCAGGCGGAAACGCCGCGAGCAGTGTCATCTCGGCGAGAAATGGCAGATCGGCGGCGGAAGCCAGGCGCAGGGTCACGACCCCATCGGTCAGGCGCGGTCCGCCGCTCGCCTCCATGCCGTTGCTCCTCCTACTCGCTCTCTCGTGTTCGGAGCATTCTCCGCGACCTCCGTCGCGTCAAGAACCGTCCATCGTTCTCACCATTCTCGCCGCAAAGGATGAGGGAAATCTTGGGCACTCGCCCCGACTCAACCGCGACGTCCGTGACCCGACACGCGTGCCGCAGTCGCAGGCACCGCCCTCCCCAGCAGATGGTCGGCCGGCGATGCTAGATCGTGGCGACTCGCGACGTCCGTGTCGGCGAGGGAGACGTAACGGCGGACCATATCAAGGGTCGTGTGGCCCAGGATCTGCTGGAGGCTGAACACGTCGCCACCGTTGACGAGGTAGTTGCGGGCGAAGGTGTGGCGGAAGGTGTGCGGCGAGCAGCGCCGTTCGAGGCCGGCACGAACCTTGAGGCGCTTGAGGACCTGCTGGATGCCGTGATAGGTAAGTCCGGTGCCAAGTTCCGCTAGGAAGACCGGCTCGTCGGGCTCGCCTCGGCCGCGGGCGGCGAGATAGCGGCCGATCGCCCGACGAGAGCTGAGACCGACGGGCACGAGCCGCTCCTTGGCGCCCTTGCCCATGACCTTGATCGAGCCGTCCTGCCGCAGGTCGCGAAAGCGGATACCAGCGGCTTCGGACACGCGCAGACCCGTGTCGAGGAGGAGCAGGAGGATCGCCTGATCTCGAGTTCCGCAGAGGGCCAGAAGCCTGCGCAGCTCGTCGTCGCTCAGCGGCTCGATGATCTTCTTTGGCACGCGCGGCTTCGCCAGCCGGCGAATGACCAGGGCCTCGGTGAGTTCCTCGGTTGCTAGCCAGTTGCCGAGCACGTGCAGGCAGCGGACGTAGCCGGCAACACTCACCGGCGCCAGTGTCGCCCGAAGTTCGACGAGCCAGGTGCGCCAGGCCGAAGCCTCGATCTCCTCGAGCTCGGTCCCAGCGCCAAACCGCGAAATCGCTCGATCGAGGATGTCGCGATACCAGCGGATCGTTCGGGGCGACAGACCTTCGGCGGTCTTGGCCTCGCAGAAGAGCTCGACCGCCCGGCCGAGTTCGATTCTCGCCGGCGCCGTGGGCTCCGCACGCCCGCGGACCGCCCCACGAATCAGATTCCCATCGCGCCGACCCAAAGAATCAGATGCCCGGCCCTTTGACTCGGAAGTGTCAGAAGCCCACGGATCGATGGTGTCAGATGCTCGCCGCATAATCTTGCCTCCATGGGCGTCGCCCACGAGGCCGTCCCAAGCACAAGATGTAGTGGCTGCTCAGCGCCTGGACCACAACATGTTGTGGTTTTGGCGCGCCCGGAGGGATTCGAACCCCCGACCACCTGATCCGAAGTCAGGTGCTCTATCCGCTGAGCTACGGGCGCGCGGCCGCGAGCGAGTCGCGCTCGGGGCAGCATTTTAGTAGGTTCGGGGTGAATTCGGAACCGAAGGGCGCCCCAAGCGTGGCAACGCCGCCACAAGCGCCGCCGAAATGCCACGGCACGCCAGCCCAGCGCAACGAAAGTCCACGGACGGGCGCGGAATGCGATGCCGGAGGGCGGCCGCGGCTGTAACCTCTGCATGTTGGGAATGCGCGACCAACGGCGGAGGAGGTCAGGTTTATGGGCGACTCATTCAATCTCGACAAGGCGACCGGTACGGGTGCCAGGGCCACCGGCGTCGTCGCGTCGACGGATGCCGCTTCGGCGGCCTCCGATGAACCCACCGAGGCCACCAGTGGTGTGCCCTCGGCCCTCGTCCTTGTCCCGCCCCAGCCGGCCGCGCTTGTCGGAGAGTCGCAGGCGACGGGCGCCATCAAACTCGATGCGGCGACCATCGCCAAGCTCGAGGCCATGGTCGCCGACTACGTCGTAGCGATCGCGCAGCTGGATATCAAGGACCCCAGGTTCGAGGCGCGCATCTCGGACATCCGGAAGCTCGGCGACGACGAAATCAAGGCCTCCGCCCAGGTCTCGTCACGGCTCCTCGACCGCCCAGTCAGCTCGATGAAGTCGGGCAGCCTCGCTACGACCTCTGCCGTCGGCAGCAGCCTGCTGCAGCTCCGCCGCCAGATCGACTCGCTCGATCCGGGCCACCAGGGCGACCTCTTTGCACCACGCAAGTTCCTCGGCCTCATTCCCTTCGGCGAGAAACTTAGGGCCTACTTCGCCCGATATCAGTCGAGCCAGAGCCACATCAACTCCATCGTCGCGGGCCTCCAGCGCGGACAAACGGAACTCGCCCGAGACAACGAGGACCTCGAGCGGGAGAAGGCCAGCCTCTGGCAGGCCATGGAACGCCTGCGTCAGTTCATATACCTGGCCCAGAAACTCGATGCCAGCCTGACGGCCCGGATAACGAAGATCGAGGCCAACGACCCCGAGCGGGCGCGCATCCTCAAGGAGGACATGCTCTTCTACGTCCGCCAGAAGGTGCAGGACCTGACCGCCCAACTGGCCGTTGGGGTCCAGGGATATCTGTCGATCGACGTCATCCGCCGTAACAACCTCGAGCTGATCCGCGGCGTCGACCGCGCTACGACCACCACGGTCTCCGCCCTGCGCACGGCCGTGATCGTCGCCCAGGCGATGGCCGACCAGAAGCTCGTGCTGGACCAGATCACCGCCCTAAACGACACGACGTCGAGCCTGATCGAGAGCACGTCGGTCATGCTGCGCCAGCAGTCGGCGGCGATTAACGAGCAGGCGTCTACGTCGACGGTCGACCTCGAGAAGCTGCAGGCCGCCTTCGACAACATCTACGCCACCATGGACGAAATCGACGCGTACAAGCTCAAGGCGATCGACACGATGTCCAAGACCGTGGAGACCCTCCAGACGCAGATCGGCAAGGCCCAGTCCTACCTCGACCGGGCCAAGACGAGCGACAACGCTGCGGCAGCGGGCAAGAAGGGCGCGGCCAAGCGCAAGTAGCCACCCTGCCACGCTCCGCCGACCGACCGTGTCACTCCCTCAGTCGCGGCCGTGGCCGCCGCGGCCTGGCTCGGGCCTGTGTATTCCCTTCTCCGGCCTGGTGCTTCAGCCCGACACTTATCTGGGCGAGACGGTCAGCTTCTTTCTCGAGGATCTGCCCAAGGTCCTGCTGCTCCTTACCGGCAGCGTGCCGTGGTCACACTCATCCACGGTTTCTTCCGGATCCGGCCGTTGGTGGCTAGGCCCTCGAGCGGGCGCGGCGCAGCCGACCAAACGCGACCTCAGGCCGGAGTCGCCTCACTTCCGCCGACTCGAACCCTTCGAGCCAGTTCGATGAACGGCCGTAGGCGAGTAGCGACTTCGGTCCGTGTTCGGCGGAAGGCCTCGATCTTCTCGGCGTCCGTGCCTTCGACCTCGGCCGGATCGTCGAGGCCCCAGTGCAGAGTGTTGTGGTTGCCGGTGAAAACCGGGCAGTTCTGGCGCGCTCGATCGCACACCGTCACCACGTAATCGAAGGACCGGCCGAGGAACTCCGTCACGGACTTGCTGCGTGCGCCGGACCAATCGATGCCGATCTCGTCCAGGGCGCGAACCGCGAACGGGTTGACGACCTTGGGCTCCGTGCCGGCTGAGAACGTCTCGAAGTCGGCGCCGCCGAAGTCGCGGAGCAGGGCCTCGGCCAATTGGCTCCGGGCGGAGTTGCCGGTGCACACGAACAAAACGCGAATCGGTTGGGCGGTCATGGCTTCCTCCGGGGTGTGCCGGGCTCGCCCGGCGGCCGCAATGGTCAGTTCCAGATCCGTCAGCTGCGAGTCCAAGCGATCCAGATCGACACGCTGTCGATCCATGACGGCTCGCTGGCTGGTGATGAGCGGCGCCAGGTCCAGATCCACCTCGCCTCGTTCCATGCAGAGCGCCGCAAGACGCCCAGCATCCACGGGCGCAAGACCCAGCCGACGCAGCGCCACGACCAGGCGCAACCGCGCCAAGTCCGAGGCGCCGTACTCGCGGTAGCCGTTGGGCCGACGCTGCGCGGGCGGTAGGACGCCCAGCTCCTCGTAAAATCGGACCGCCGAGGGGGCGATGCCGGCGCGTCTGGCGACCTCTGAAACCTTCATGCGCGCACCCTACACCTCCAATCTACTCGAAGGTCAAGGGATCGCGTGCCGGCGCATAGGCCGAGGGCAGCAGGTCCGACGAGGGCAGCAGGTCCGTCGAGGGCAGCAGGTCCGACGAGGGCAGCAGGTCCGACGAGGGCAGCAGGTCCGCGGCACTGCCGCAGTGTCATTTGTGCCATTTCTGTGTATCCATTGCACCAAAGCCGCGCGCAGGTCCTTCCAGCTCTCTGTGATTGCATCATATGCACACACTCGACCAGGCGCACTTTGGCGGGCAGGATGACCAGCCGTTCCTGTGCGTCTGATGCAACGTTCTGACCTCGAGAGCCGGACAACGTCGAGATCGTGCGCCATATGCACCGAATCGATCTCGGCCCAGGCCTCGCGAGTGTCATGACGTCGGTTGTGTGCATGAGGTGCACATCAGACCGTTCAGACGGCTCCGCCTGCAGGCGACGTGCGTCCAGTGCACAGAAACGACACCACCAGCGAGACCGCGAGTCCGAACCGAGGTGTAGGAGAACCCGGAGGGCGCTGGGCCGCCACGTCGGCCGAGTCAAGGCCACGCGAACCGGCCCACCGGCGAGGGCAGCCGCAGGTCGCGCTGGCTCCGGCCGCCACGTCGGCCGAGTCAAGGCCACGCGAACCGGCCCACC
>JANYJI010000022.1 GCA_025358525.1 Chloroflexota bacterium
TGCTCGACCGCGAGGCCGTGCTGCGCGACCTGTGGCCGGACATCACAGCAAGTGCTGTTCGCACGCTCGACGACGCGTTCAGCCGCCTCAAGCTCGAGATCGGGGTAACGGCGCAAGAGGTCGGCATGGACCCGGAGCCCGGCCCCATCGCCCGCGCCTTCATGGCCTATGAGCAGGCAATCGACGATGCCGGCGGGCTCGACTTCGACGACCTGATTGCCCGGTCAATTCGACTGCTCGAGGCCCGCCCTCCCCTCCTCCGCCGCTGCCGAGCTAAATGCGAGCACCTGCTGGTCGATGAGACTCAAGATGTCGACCGCTCCCAGCTCCGTCTCGCCTTGCTGCTGGCCGCGCCAGCAAACCGCATCTTCCTCGTCGGTGATGACGATCAGACGATCTACGGCTGGAGACTGGCCGACGTCCGGCGCGTCCTCGAACTGGCCGCGTCGCTGCCCGGACTGAAGCGGATCGACCTCACCGTCAACTACCGCTGCCCGCCGATCGTCGTCGAACGGGCGGTCAGGCTTGTGGCACTCAACAAGGAGCGGTTCGTCAAGACGATCCGGGCCGGTCCGGTGGCCAAGGGACGGCTGATCCTCGGCCCGGACGGATCGGACGAGACGGCCCGCATCCGGCGGGTGATCGCAAGCTGGCCCGATGACGGTGGGACTCGCGCCATACTCGCCCGAACGAACTCGGAGCTACTGCCGGCCGCCGCCGTCGCCGTCGAGATGGGCGTGCCGTTCCGTGCCGCCAGACTGCGGCTGCTCACCGAAGATCGCCGCCTGGACGCGATCCTCCGGGCGGCCGAAGGAGCCGCCGTGGCTAGTGCTGGCGACAGCACCCGGGCGCTACTGCCGCTGCTCGTCGACCTGGCCAGGCGCGGGTTCTCACTGCCCGATCCGCCGTCGCGAGCAGCCTCGGACCCCGACCGGCGCGAGATGGACGAGCCACTCCCGATCGAGACGGGCGACCTGCTGGCGGCCCTCGTCGGCTGGGCCGCGCCATACGGCTCGGTACCGGAGCTGGCCGCGGCCGTAGTGCGCCACCGCGCCCGGATCCTGGAGTTGCGCCGCGACGACGCTGCGCTGACCCTGGCCACGGCCCATTCCACCAAGGGCTTGGAGTTCGACCACGTGGCCGTTATTGGACTCGACGCGGGGCGGTTCCCGTCGGCCCGATCGCTGCGTGAGGCTCCAGAGCCCCAGCGGGCACTCGAAGAGGAGCGTCGGCTGGCCTACGTGGCCTGGACTCGCGCCCGCCGCTCGCTCACGCTCGTCTACGATCCGGCTGCACCGTCGTCATTTATGTTGGAAGCGTTCAGCGAGCAAGAGTTGGGCCTCGACCCGTCCGGTTCGTGATCGGTATCGGCCGACTCAGCGGCCCCGCCGAGCTTCGGCGACGCGCCTTCGTCAGACCTGCTCGACTACCAGGCTGTGGGCCAGCCGATCGTGGTAGCCCTGACCATCTGGGTCGTCGTGGGCGCGGAACATCAGGAAGACTAGCCACGTGACTGCCGCCAGGACGATCAGGCTGCGCACCCCAAACGGAGTCGCCGTCGCCAGCGCAAATGGCCCCTGAAGCAGGGCCCACCTCGCGACCGCGTCGGCCCAGCCGAGGCGTCCCCCGGTCGACTCGTCGCCGACCTGCAAGCCGGTAATCTTTTGCCCGATCGAGCCGCGCCAGAACGTCCACCCTGCCACGAAGTAGACGAGCTGGCCGAGGCCGCATATCAGCCCGGTGATGATCGCCTGACGCTCCGGCACGGGCAATGCGCTGCCGGTGGTGTCCGTGCCGCCGACACCCGCCGCGACGAAGACGTAGAAAACGAACAGGATCCCGCTGTCGATGGCGTAGGCGCCGATGCGCCGATTGAAGCTGGCCACGCGCAAGCCGGCCGGCAACTTCGCGCCAAGGACCTGCGGTCGGTCGGGCTTGGGCCAGACGCGGCCGCGTGCCGGGCTCTGGGTGGCAGGCGGCGCGCCACTCCAGGCAGAAGAGGGTGGCGCGGGCGGCAGGACTCCCGGCCAAACCACGGGCGCCGGCGAAACCGTCCCGGGAGCCTCGACAGGTTCGCCGCCGGGGGTCGATTGCGGACCGTCCGGGTACGTCCATTCCGACGGCGGTATCGAGCGCGCCACAACGACCGAGCCCGCCACCCTGTCATGCAAACCGCGCCTGTCCCGGCTCGCCCCGGTCGTGATCAAGAGGATGACCGGCCAAACCCACCACCCTATCCAGCACAAAGAGATCAAACCGCTCCAGGGGCCCCATGTAGCCTGGTCGGCAAGGTAGGCCGTGCTGCTCGCGCCGGCCCTGGGGTAATCCGCCGGACTAACCCGGGCCATGAATTCGAGTACGACCAGGATGAGGACGCCGAAAGTGGCCGATTGTACGCCGTTCACGAGGAACGCCCGAACCGCGGCTCGCCATATGGGAAGGTTCTTTCCGGTGGCGGCGTCGGCCACTTGGAGGGAAAGTAACCGCTGTCCGGGCAGACCTCGGAAGAAGGCCCAGCACACCGCGGAGTACGCAATGGACAGCGCCGCCCACAGGCCGAGGAGAACGACGAGCTGACTCATGTTGACCAGGACCAGCGGAACCGTAGGCTGGAGGTTGGAGTTGCTCTCAAGCTGTTGAACGGCCTGCGGGTTCAAGGCGAGGGCACCCAACGCCACAGCGAATGACAGTGGGATCAGGCCCACGAGGCCGAAGATGGCGCCATCGATAAGCCAGGCGCCCACGCGCACACCGGCGCCGGCGATGCGGAGCCCGATCGGCAGCTGCACGCCGGTCTGGCCGTGCCCGCCCGCCTGCAAACTGCTCAAGCCCTGACCTCCGGATGACGATCGATGCGGCCACCGCCGTTACTCGAACCGATAGAGCATACGACGCCAGTCGTGGAAGAGCCGGCGCGGACCGTCGGTTCAGGAGACCCAGAAGCCGAAGGTGAAGAGCATCACCGACATCCCCATGAGTAGCGTGCTGGCCAGGACCCACACGCGGTCCACCACCACTCGCCGTCCCAACCAGGCCAGCATCAGGAAGATGGCCGGAACCGCCAGGACGTATCGATCCATACCCCACGGCGCCGCAACCGTGCTCGAGAAGCTGAATGCCAGGACGGCCAGGCCGAAGAGCGCGACTCCCGGCATTCGGCGCAGAAGCCACACACTCGAGACAACGGCAAGTGCGATGGCGATGAGCTCGAGGGTCAGGTAAACCGTTGACGAAGAGGCCAGAGGGCCGCCGCCGAAGTAGTGAGAGAAGCCGCTGGCGTCCGACGTCTTGTCGACGCCCGACAGCAGGCTGTCCCAAACGGATACCCACATCTTCCATGAGCCGACTGGGTCGAAGTAGCGCGTAAAGAACGTGTCCTCGACCGTCTTCCAATTCTGCCCGAGCGGCGAGAGGAACCAGGCCCCGAACGCGGCCACAGGGGCCAGGATCGACGCCACCGGAAGCACGATCCGCCAGTCCCTCAGGCGAAGTTCGCCGCTGCGGAGGGCTTCGAAGGCCGCCCAGGCAAGAGGCAGGGCCAGGAACATGCCGGCCGGCTTGACCAGTGTCGCAAGGACGGCGAGGATCGCCCCGGTCACGAACTTCTTTTCGACTGCGAGAGCGCAGGCCATGAAGGCGAGGCCGATGAAGAGGCCTTCTGAATACACCTGGGCCAGGTAGAACCCGGTCGGGAAGACCAATAGGTAGAAGGCCGCGCGAAGGCCGCCGAGGCCGCCCCAGGCGCCCGCTTCGGGATCGCCGGCTGCATCGCCCGACTTCCGACGGCGCGCATAGGCGCCCATGAGGTGCGCGAGCGCCAGCATCGCCAGAAGACCGCCGAGCGCGGAGACGACTATGCCAGCCAGCGTGGCCTTGCCGACAGGGGTCAGATCGGAGATGAACGGCAGGACGCTCTCGATAGCCATCACAGGCCGCATGGCTATCGAGTAGCCGGGCAGGAAGGCATAGTTGAGGGAGGTCCACTCCTTCGGCGCGCCAGGCTCGGAGCCGGGAGCACCCGACCAGCGCTGGCCGCCTAGGAAGGAGTAGGCCTGCGCATTCGGATCGTCATACCAGCTCGCCGCGATCGAGATGTAGTACTCCGAGTCGTAAGCGACGTGCTCGTTCATGTTCGGATCGGAAAGGAGCGGGCGGCGGTCCAGTACGGCCTGCTCTGTCGTGTAGTGTGTCCAGGACAGGGTGTTGTCCGGCCGCTGCGGCGCAAGGCGGGCCTGGACCACGATCTGGAAGGCACAGACGACGGCCAACCAGGCGGCCCAGATGGCCACGATTCGGACCACGTCCATCGGCACCCGGATTGCCGCGAGCGACGACCGGGCCGACCCGAGGGTCGCCATGGACAGCTGTCCATCGGGCCCCTTGGTCACGTCTGCCGATACCTCCGTGCCGCCAACCGGCACCTGCTGCGAATTCACACGCGACTCCTCTACAAGAACAACCACTGAGCGACAGCTCCAATTGCGCCGGTGTGTCCGACCTCGTCCCTTCCCTGAGCCTTCAGCGCTCCATCAGGTCGCGGGCGAGGGCCTTGAGCAGGCGGTCGAGATCGGCCAGGAACGGCTCCGTGAGCTCCGCCGGGAGGGCGTCGCGGATGGACGCCCGGGGGCCATATGCAGCCCTCGCCCGCAGCGCGACCTTGCGCAATTCGGGCAGCCCGGCATCGCGCAATTGGCCAGGAACGGGCAAGAGGTACTCCTCCCAGGTGGCCGCGCCCACCATGCGCGCGGCATCGAGCAGCCGGTCGGCGCCTCTGGCCGCCGCCAGCGCCGCCTCGTCGATGACCGGCCGTTCGTGGCGCGCCGGTCCGTGGTCCTCCTTCGTCACGCCAGATACCGTTGCTCCGGTGCGGTCTCCCGAGTCTGCGTGACGAGGAGCGACAGTCGCTTCCGCTCCGAACCTCCCACCAGGATCCTGACCGAGTATTCACCGGTCGACGCGAGTGTGAGATTCCAGAGATCAATGGCCAGGGTCAGGATGACGTCGCTTGGATCGTGTGGCCCGTGGGCCACGACCTTGCCCGTAGAGCTGGTGACCGTCGCGCCGTCGGGCGCGGTAACCACGAACTCCAGATCGTGCTCGCGGTTCCGCTCTGTGGAGGAGAGACGCAGTCCAACCACCAGCGACAGGTGGGGATGTTGGAACGGGAGCGTCGTCCCACTCAGGCGCGACACGCCACCGCCAAGGACGTGGAACTTCTGGCCGGGTTGAACCTCGGCCGCGTCGGCCAGGAATGCGTATTCGATCTCGGGCATGGCTCAATCCTAGCTGGTCGACGCTCATGTCTGCCTGACGAAGGAGCCGGCGAAGCAGGAAGGCATTTGGCGGCGGCGGATCAGCCTCCCGACGAGTCCTGGCGCGAGCCCGCGGCCGCGGCGCGCTTCCTCGGCAGGGGCAGTGGGGCCACGGCCGCGTGCGATCCGAGCCCCGCACCACCGCGTCCCGCCAGGTCCGCGAAGGTGACGGCAGAGAGGGGCACGAGCGGCTCTCCCCGCAGAACGCGGGCAAGGTACTCGCCCGTGGCGGAGCCCGGGACCTGGGCGATTTGCTCCGGCGTGCCTTCGGCGATGACGTAGCCGCCCCGCTCGCCACCCTCCGGACCCAGGTCAACGATCCAGTCCGCGGTCTTGACCACGTCCAGGTTGTGCTCGATCACGATGACGGTGTTGCCCGCATCGACGAGGCGGTGGAGGACGTGGAGCAGCTTCTCGATGTCAGCCATGTGGAGGCCAGTGGTGGGCTCGTCTAGGACGTAGATCGTTCGACCCGTGGCCCTCCTCGACAGCTCCGTGGCCAGCTTCACTCGCTGAGCCTCGCCGCCCGAGAGCGTAGTGGCCGGCTGGCCCAGGTGCACATAGCCGAGACCTACGTCGTTCAGTGTCTGAAGCTTGGACCGCACCGATGGCACCGGCGAGAAGAAGTCGAGCGCCTCCTCGATCGTCATCTCGAGCACTTCGGCGATCGATCGACCCTTGTAGTGGATCTCCAGCGCTTCGCGGCTGTAGCGCTTGCCCTTGCAGACCTCGCACGGAACGTAGACATCCGGCAGGAACTGCATCTCGATCTTGAGGATGCCGTCGCCCTTGCAGTGCTCGCAGCGGCCGCCCTTGACGTTGAAACTGAAGCGCCCGGGCTTGTAGCCTCGCACGCGAGCCTCCTGCGTCCCCGCGAAAAGCTCGCGGATCGGCGCGAAGAGGCCGGTGTAGGTGGCGGGGTTCGAGCGGGGCGTTCGGCCAATCGGGCTCTGATCGATGTCGATGACCTTGTCGATCGCCGCAAGACCCTCGATTGCGTCATGGGCGCCGGGCCTGTCTCGAGCGCCGCTCAGTTCGCGCGCCAGAGCCCTAAACAGGATGTCGGAGACCAGGGTGCTCTTGCCCGATCCCGAAACCCCAGTCACGGCCACGAATCGCGCCAGCGGGAAGGCCACGTCGACGTTCTTGAGGTTGTGCTCGCGAGCACCGCGAACCACGATCGACAGGCCGCTCCCCTTCCGGCGCGCCTTCGGGATCTCGATCTGGAGTTCTCCGCGCAGGTAGGCCCCCGTGATGGACCTCGGCTCCGCGAGGATTGACTCGATCGGCCCCGAGGCCACGATCTCGCCGCCGTGCTCCCCTGCTCCGGGCCCGATGTCGACGACCCAGTCGGCCGTCCGGATCGTTTCCTCGTCGTGCTCCACGACCAGAACGGTATTGCCCAGGTCTCGCAGGCGGGTAAGGGTCGCGATCAACTTGGCATTGTCGCGCTGATGGAGGCCGATCGAAGGCTCGTCCAGAATGTACAGGACGCCCATCAAGCTCGAGCCGATCTGGGTCGCCAGGCGGATGCGCTGGGCCTCGCCGCCGGAGAGCGTCTGACTCGTCCGATCCAGCGTCAAATAGTCGAGACCGACGTCGAGCAGGAAGCCCAGGCGGGATGAGATCTCCTTGAGCACCTGGCGGGCGATGGTCAACTCGCGTTCGGTCAGCTTCGCCGGCAGGCTCGTGACCCAGTCGCAGGCGGATGTGATCGAAAGCGTGGAGGCCTGCCAGATATTTCGACCGTCGACCGTGACTGCCAGGATCTCCGGCTTCAGGCGCTTGCCTTCGCACGTGGGGCACGGTCGGCCGACCATGTAACGTTCCAGCTCGGACTTGATGAACTCCGACTCCGTCTCGCGATAGCGCCGCTCCAGGTTCGGGACGATCCCCTCGAAAGTGGCGCCGTAGGTGTTTTCGCCGCGGTCGTGGCGGTAGCCGATGACCACTCGCTCGCGGCGCCCCGAAAACAGGATGTAGTCGAGCGCTTCCGGCGGCAGGTTCTTGAGCGGCGCGTTGACGTCCCAGCCGTGCTCGCGGCAGACCGCCTCGATGATTTTCCCGTGCCAGGAGTTCTCCATCGGCATGCGAGCCCAGGGCAGGAGCGCGCCGCCCGCCAGGGAGAGGTTCTTGTTGGTAACGCGCTCCGGGTCGATCTCCCGGCGGCTGCCGAGGCCGGTGCAGTCTGGGCACGCGCCGTGGGGCGAGTTGAAGCTGAAGCTGCGCGGCTCGAGCTCGTCGACGGTGGTGCCGTCGTATGGGCAGCTGTACCGCTCGCTGTAGCGACGCTCCTCAAACTCTGGCGCATCGCCGTCGCGCGTTGCCGACGCGATCAGGACCACGCCCTCGCCGAGCCGCAGGGCCGTCTCGACGGAGTCCGCCAGCCGAGTGGAATCGGGCGGCCGATTCGGCTCGCCTGCCCCAGCCGCGGAGCCTGCGCCCGCCGCGGAACCTGCCCCGGCCGCCGGGACTGCCGCCTCGCCGGCCGGCGTCTCTCCATGGCGTACAACGAAGCGGTCAACTACGACGTCGATCGTGTGGCGCTTGTACTTGTCGAGCTGCCGCGTCTCCGACAGGTCCATCTGCTCGCCGTCGACACGAACGCGGGCGAACCCCTGGCGGCGGACCTGGTCGAAGACTCGGTCGCCTTCAGTCTTTCGGTCCTTGATGACCGGGCCGAGCACGAGTAGCCGCGTTCCCTCGGGCAGGTCGTAGATCTGGTCGACGATCTGCTGGACGCTCTGGCGCGCGATCTCGCGACCGCACGTGGGGCAGTGAGGATGGCCGATGCGGGCGAACAGCAGGCGGAGATGGTCGTAGATCTCAGTCACCGTGCCGACCGTCGATCGGGGGTTTCGACTGGAACCCTTCTGATCGATCGAGATAGCAGGGCTCAGGCCGTCGATCTGGTCGACGTCCGGCTTCTGCATCTCTCCGAGGAACTGGCGGGCATACGCGGACAGGCTCTCGACATAGCGTCGCTGGCCCTCGGCGTAGATGGTGTCGAAGGCGAGGCTGCTCTTGCCCGAACCGGACAGGCCGGTGATGACGATCAGCCGGTCGCGCGGCATCGAAACGGTGACGTTCTTGAGGTTGTGCTCGCGGGCCCCGCGAACGACGAGCTGTTCCTGTGGCATACGCCCACATTATAGGCGAAACAGCCTAAATCGAACAGGCGTTCGTACACCTCAGGCACACCGAACGGGACGCTGACAAGCCCCGGCGAGAGATCACCGGGGCTACGGCCGAAGCGCCTCCCGGGGCACGCGGACGATCAGCCGCACAATCGAGCCATCCCGGGCAAAGACCGACTCGCTCGCGGCACGGGGTAGCTCATCGCCGGCGATGAGTTCGCTCGGGTCGACCGCACGATCCACGACGACGGAGGCTCGGTCGGCCAGCTCGTAGCAGACCGGAGTACCGCAGTACGTGAAGGCCAGGCTGCCGGCAGGCAGGTCCCACGAACGATCCCGGCCCGCGATGTCGACGTAGTCGAACCGGTAAGGCGCCGTCTGGAACTCGACCCGGTGCAGAAGTCTGGGCGCAAGCCGCAGTCGGCCCGCCCGAACCTGTACTCCAAGCTCGCCCCAACGGGCCAGGACCTCTTCTTTAACGAGGCCCGTCATTCCCGGCTGCTGCGCGCCTCGGTGTCGGGGCGTGTGCGAGTAGGGATCGCACGGGAAGGCGCCCTGGACTTCGGCCGACTTGCGGAAGCCGAGACCGTCGCGGACGTGGTCGTAGGCGTCAGCCAGCGCCGCTACGGCTTCGAGGTCGGCCTCGCCGGTCTGTGGCTCGATAGCTGCTTGGTAGCACTCCAGAACCGACACCAGCAGCTTGGCGACCATGTGCCAGTAGATGCTGCCGAGGCCCTCGAACATGAAGAAGGTGCGGCTTCGACCGGTGAACTCGCGGTGCTGGAAGATCTGCTCCCAGAGGGCCAGAGTGGCCTCGCGAACCTGCCCGTCGACTTTCAGGGCGTCCAGGCGACCGGCCAAGTCGTTGGCGTTTCGCAGGTCAGCCTGGAAGTGCCACTCGCCGTGGCTGTCGCGGACAAAGATCCGCGGGTCGTCCAGCGGCGGCACATTGGTGATCGTGTTTCGGCTCAGGAAGGATGGCGGGTCCATGTCCGGGTAGAGCAGATAGCTGTTCTGGTCGGCCCGATAGAGATCGCTGGAGCGAAGCGCGCGCAGGACGGCAACCTCCTCGGTCGGCGCCAGCAGCCCGCAGCCAAGCACGGCGGCCTGACCTTCCAGCATCGGATACAGATGCGTGACTTGAGCCTGGCCAGACTCGACATGGAGGAGGTTGTAGCCGTGGTACAGGCCGTCGTCGCGGCGGTTCGCCGCGATAGCCCGATCGAGGACGGGCAAGGCGCTTGAGATAAGGGCGCGCACGCCGGCCATGGGCATGGATCGGCCGGTTCCCAGGCCGCCCGCGTAGACCGTTCGCCGATGGTCCTCGCCTGCCCGCCCGGCTGCCACGAGGAACTCGTATCGCGAGGTGTCGTCGAACGTGTCGGGAGCGGCGCCGTAGATCGCCGTGAGCCGCTCCAGCAGGACCGCGACCGGCTCGGATAGCTCGAGCGGCTCGGACCCGACGAAGACTTGCTCGCAGAAGCGCAGGTAGCGCCGCGCGTGGGCGACCGTCACCATCGACAGGCCCCAACCCGCCAGCGCGTTATTGGCGTCGTTCCATTCGGGACGCTGCGTGTTGAGCCACGTCCCGCCGTCGGGGACAAAGTTGGTCAGCTTGACCAGCAGCGGCACGAGCAGCTTCTCAGCCAGCGAGACGAGCAGGACGTCGCCGTTCGAATCCGCGATCAGCTTGGCGTCCGCCCCGACCTCGTTGGCACCAGCCAGGAGCCGGCGATGCATGGCCATGTCGAAAGTGATCGTGCTGCGCGGCTCGGCCAGCGTGGCGTCCAGCCCGGCGATTCGATACGGCACGTTGGCATAGGCAAACTCGCGTCTATTAAGCCCCGAAGCCAGCCCTCCGGGCCGGTACCGCTCCTCGCTTTCGAGCAGCCGGAGCAGATACACGATCTGGTGGTCGCCCCAGTAGCCGATGTGGCTCCACGGATCGTTCGGGTCGGTCACCTCCCAGTCGATGCCGCCGTCGCGGCTGATCCGGTAAGGGTTGTAACCATCCGCCGTCGACGAATTCAGGAAGACGGCCAGCATCTGTTCGAGGAAGCCGGGGAAGCTCTGAGCCAGCGTTTCCCAGTTCTGGAAGATATCGCGCCAGTTGCCCTGGTAGCCGTAGACAGGCTCCCCGTTCTCGCCCCTGACGTGGATCGAGAAGCGGTTCCAGGGTCGGCTCGGGTCGCCGTGGCGGCGGCTGTACATGAGCGGCAGATACGAGCTGCAGACCCGAATGAGTTGGGGATCGCCCGTGGCCTCCACGGCCCTCCGGAGCGAGTCGAGCGAAATCGTCTCCGGCAGAGTGGCCAGCCAGCCCTCCCTTCCGGCATGCAGCGGAGCGTTCTGGGCCCGCAGGAACGTCTCTAGATCGCGCCTCGGGAATCGGTAAGAGTCGAGGAAGGTCCCGCCACGCAGGCAGTTGAAGAGAACGCTGCCGAAGTGGTGGACGGTGGCCGCCTCGTCGGCGGTCTCCTGCAGCCCATCGGCCGCGGCGACCAGCCGGCACAGGCTCTGCCGATCGGAAGTGACAGCCGCGTTAAGCTCGGCTTCGAGCACATCGGGCTTCGCGAGCTGGTCTCGCAGCAAGATGAGCCGTGTGTGGTCGAGGGCCGTGTCGACGACGGTGAACCAGCTGTGTCGCCCCCCAGGCTCGAGTTCAAGGCCATCAGCCACCAGGTACGACCCGAAGTCGCCCCTCAGCTCTTTCTCGGCTGCAATCTTCTCGCCTGCCCGGAAGGCTCGCAGACTGCGGTCCGACAGGCTGACCTCCGGGTGGAGATGGCCGACCGACCAGGCACCCGTTGCGCGCAGGGATTCGTACGGCAGAGGCTTATCCTCCATCGCCGAGTTCAGGGCATATATCGCGAGCGGTACGTCGGGCAGGACCTCGTGGCGCATGTAGGCCCCCGCCAGATAGCTGAAGCGAGAGTACGAATCCTCGCCAATTCCGGGCGGCAGCAGCATCTGGAACCCATCGATGTAGTCGACCTGAACCGGCCCGGCACCGGCATTTTCCAGAACCGCATGACGGACGAGGCCGAATTGCGCGCACGTGCTGAGGCTCCAGGTGAAACGAAGCCCCAACTCATGGTTGATCTCTTCAAAGAGCACGCTCGTGCCCAGGACGTGCTTGTAGAGGTTGCGGGTGATCGGGAGCGCGTCGGCATCGGAACGCCATGGCTCCCAGAGCGACGGGCCAGAACCGCCCCGGCGCACGCGGAAGACGCTAACCGCCCCGCTGCCGTCGGCATGGCTCAGCAGCTTGTCGACGGTCTGATACGGGAACATCGCACCGTCGGGGTCCACTCGGCCGGCCGTGAAGGGCGAATTGCTGCCCACAAATAGCCAGGCATCACTGTCGCTCACGATACTCATCAGAAATGGCTCGAGACGGTCGACGTCACGTATGCACGCATACCGCTGCCCTGCCAGGGTCACGAACTCGTGCCGGGCTGGTGCTGCCGCGGAGTTCTTGGCCAAGCCGTCCACCTCGCCACTCTCAGTTGTCATGGTGTATCAGTGGCCGCTCCGCCGCAGCCCTCAGGCATCGACGCCCGCTGCTACGCCTCGGCCGATTTGGGTCGCTCGGCCGCGGCTGCGTTCGCTGTCTGCTGACGAAGGGCATGCTCGATCGCCCAGATCGCTAGTGGCCGCAGGTACATGGCGGCTCGATACTGACCGTTCTGCAGGTACGCCTCCGGTGTCCGGAACCACAGCCCTCGGCCGTAAGTAACGGCGAACGCCCCGTGAGCCGTGCGCCAGCCCTCTTCGGTGAGGCCACGGCCGATCATGAAGGCGGCCAGCCCATAGGTGGTGCCGGTCCAGCTCTCAGCCGACTGCTCGGTGGATTCGTCGATCGAACCGTCGGGTCGAATTCCGTTGACCGCACCCATGTCGCCGCCGCCGAACCCGAGGACGTTCGACTCGTAGACCGTGCGCAAGGCCGTCAGGATGCGTTCCGGCGAAACCAGGTCGCCAAGGCCGGTCGCATCCGCGTACCACTGACCGGCCAATTGGTCGGCCATGACCGACTCCGAGGATGCTTCGCCGCTCGCGTCGAACCGATAGCAGCGGCCATTCCACAGCCTGGCTTCAAAACTCGCGCTACCGCGATCGTGCAATTGGCGGAAGCGGACGACGCTCGCAGTGTCGCCCACCATCTCACCCAGCCGGATGGCGGCCCGTAGGGCGGCCAGCCAGAGCGCACCGCTATAGGCACTCGGCCCTAGCATCGACCAGGCATCGTAGGTTTGGTCGGGTTGCCCGTCATGCTCGGGCAGGCCGTCGCCGTCGCGGTCGAATCGACCCAGGTAGTCCATCGCCTGAACGACAGCCGGCCAGGTGTCTCGGGCCAGGTCGGGCGCCGGCACCAGCAGGACATCGCGCCAGACCTGGAGCACGAACTTGCTGTTCAGGTCCTTCCAGATGTTGATGTCGCGCCAGTGGTAGATATTGGGGCGCAGGAAAGGATCTCCGCCCGGGCCGCCCAGGTCGTGCGGCATGGCGCCGCGCACCTTCCAGGGAGCGAGGTCGCCCTTCCATCCGACAGTGACGATCTCCGGATCGTCCAGATCGACCGTCGCCGCGAAATCCCGAAGGACGCTGACGTCCAGGTCTGGCCACAACATAAGGAGGGCCCACGACGCATAGAAGTTGACGTCGAGCGTGTTGTAACAGGCGTAGTCGTAGCACTCCAGGACGGCGAAGTGACCGAGAGATCCATCAGGGCCCGTCTTGCCGGACTCCGGTGCGGCCGGCAGGAGGGCGCTCCTTCTGGCCGGGTCCGCCATATTGAACGGCTCGCCTTCAGTCCAGACCGTGCCGCCGTCCACGAGGTAATACAGCTCGTTGATGAGCGCCGTCTTGTACCAATCGGGCCGCGTGGCATCGTTCACGATCGGCGCCTGCCAGGCGTCTATGGCCGAGGACCACTCCGAGCGCCTCGCCAGTGCGTCAGCGCCGATAGCCCACGCATTGGCACCGCTATGGCCGAAGAACCGCGTGTAACGCTTGTACCAGCACGTGCCCGAGCCGAACTCGACGACGGGCAGATCCCAGGCCAGGACGAACGACACCCGCTTCGTCTCTCCTGGAGCAAGTTCGACCGTCGCAGCCAGGGCTGCTCCGATAGCCTCGCCCGACTTGCTGGGCCGACCGTCGACGACGTCGCCCAGCCGCCCGTCGGCTGCAAAGTCCGCCCACACGTCCGACCCGTCGTCGGCCAAAAACCGATCCCAGGTCGTGAGGTGGACGCCGGTATCTTCGACACCCATGATCGCGACGCTGCCGTTCCAAGGCGCATCGGCAGCGTCCGACGGCCCCTGGAGGACAACTCCGGCCAAGCCATCCTTGTGGAGGGAAACATTTCGATGGCCGCCCCGGCGATCCTGTCCGCGGTCTCGACCGATGTCATTCAGCCAGCTGAACATCAGCCCGACCGTCACCGGATCCGGGCTCGTGTTCTCGATCTGCCACTCGAAGATACCGACCGGGTAGCTGCTCTCGCGGTAGTTGCCCGGGATGACCGGGCTGAACTGCCGCTGCATGAGCCGCACGGGAAGCTCAGCCCAGTCGTATTCCCACCAGGCATAGGGAAACAGGCCGTGGTATATGCCGGCTCCGGCCGGCATATCCCAGTTCCAAGTACGAAGTGTCTCGGGACGGATGGTCGACAAAACGTGGGCCGATTTGGCCCCGCCCTTGGCCACGAATACCGAGAACTGATCGGCCGGTATCGTCTCGAAGCGGTGGCGGCCCACGTCGAGATGCCATCGGGCGAAGTCCCCGCGATGGGTTCGCCCGATGCTACCGGCACCCAGCCCGCCAAGTGGCACGCCACCCCACGGACCATCGTCGACGAGCGGCTGATCGACGTCCTGCCTGGCCCTTTCGGGGCCGTCGTACGGAAGTCCGATCGGCCGCCGCCAGGCATAAGGAGACGGACCCGAGAGTGCCTCGGGTCCGTGTCGCTCAATCATGGGCTACTACTTCTCAACGCCAGAAATGATGACGCCTCGCAGGAACGCCCGCTGTGCAACAAAGAAGATCGCAACGGGCACAATCATCGCCAGGAGAGATGCGGCCTGGGTCAGAAAGCCACTGCCCGAACCAGCGTACACGGCGCTAAAGTCCTGCAGGCCGACCGTCATCGTGGCAAGCTCTTTGTGTCCTGACAGATAAATGAGAGGCGCGAAGAAGTCGTTCCACGTGAAGAAGAAGTGGAACAAAGACACAGCGATGATCGCCGGCCACGCCTGGGGGACGATCACTGACCACAGAATCCGAAGCGGGCTGGCGCCATCAAGCTGAGCAGCCTCGTCCAGCTCTCGCGGCAAGGTCTTGAAGTACTGCCTCAGCAAGAAGACGTTGTAGGCGTTGGCGAAGAAGTGCGGCACTATCAATGGCAACCATGTACCGGTCCAGCCGACCGCCTTGAAGCCGATGTACTGCGGGATCAAAAGAACCTGGAACGGCAGCATGATCGTCATGATCAAGACAAGGAAGAGGCCGTCCTTGCCCGGAATCCGGAACCGGGCGAAGCCGAAGGCTACAAGCACGGCCGAAGTGACCGCACCGAGAGTTCCGAGTATGGCAATTACCAGAGTATTCCTCAACAGCAATGGAAAGTTGAGGAGGGTCAACACCGTTGAGAAGTTGTCCAACTTGATGTCGAGGGACCACACTGGACTCAGGCTCCGCCAGTTGCCCTGCCACTCGACTTCTTGCCCCGTCTTGGGGTCGAGGAACGTGCTCGAGGTCCGGCTGGGTTTCTCCAGCGCGAGACTCTGAACGCCATTGGCCGTCGGAACTTGATAGATGGTGTACGGCTGGCCGTCGGCGGCCGTGTACGTATTCGTCGAAGCGGGCCACAGCGGCGCATTCAACGTGGTCATCTGGCTGCTGTCTTTGAACGACGTCAAGAACATGTAGACGAGTGGCAGCAAGAAGATCATCGCCAACGAGGCGGTGAACATCGTCAGGCCGAGCTTGGAGAGCCCGAACCTGATCGTACGCGCTCGGGTCGACCGTCCGCGACCGCTCCCGGTCAGCGGAACCGGCAATGTGTTCCTGGTCATTTGGTATCTCCAGCGTAGAACACCCAGCGTGCCGACGTGCGGAACAACGTGATCGCGGCGACCACGACGACGAGCATCATGAGCCAGGCGAGCGCTGAGGCATAGCCCATGTTGTTGTAGGACCAGCCTTCCTTGTACAGGTTCATGTTGAAGAACAGGGTCGAGCCGCCGGGGTTCCCATTTCCAGCCGGGTCGATGACATAAGCCTGGGTGAAGTACTGGGCCACTCCGATGATGCTGATCAGTACGTTGTAGAAGAGGACCGGCGAGATCATCGGCAGCGTCACATGGCGGAATCGAGCCCAAGCTCCACCGCCGTCGACCTTAACGGCCTCGTACAGCTCAGTTGGCACTCCCTGCAAGCCGGCCAGGAAGATCAGCATCATGTTCCCGACGCCCCAGATTCCTAGGAGCACGAGCCCCGGCAGGGCCCAAGCGGGATCAGAGAACCAGCTCGGCGCGGGAAGGCCGAAAGCCTTCAGTATCTGCGCCAGCCAGCCGGTGCTGCCGTTCAAGAATCCTTGCCACACGATGGTGCTTGCCACGAGCGGGATCATCACGGGCATGAAGAACAGCGTCCGGAAGACAGGCTTGCCGGCGAGAAGCTTCTGGTTGAGCAGCAGCGCCAGACCGAGCGCCAGACCGATCGTCAACGGGACTTCCATCAGCGCGTATCTGGCCGTGACACCCAGCGACTTGCCGACATCCCCGTTGTTGAGCAATTCGCTCCACATCCGGCCGTAGTTGTCCAGCCCAACGAACCGGAGGTTTTCCGGATGGAGGAGGTTGAAGTTCGTGAACGAAAGCCCGAGAGAAACAACGATCGGCATCGCGGTGAACACCACCAGGCCGATGAACCACGGCGACAGGAATGCTAGACCCAACAGCGTCTCGCGACGGGCGAGGCTCATCCTTCTGGGGGGAGGCGCGTGAACCGAGTCCTTGTCTTCGACGATCACCATCGATCCGCTCCGAAATCGCCTTGAATGGCTCGGGCGGCCGGCACGATGTCGGCCGCCCGAGGCTTTACCTACGCACGACTAGGTTGCGAATTCCGCTACGGTGCGGCCTGGAAGTCGGTCTGCAGGGCCGTTACCACGTCCGTAATGGTCTTGTTCATGTCGAGGCCCTTGGTCGTCGCCAGAGTCGTGAAGACCTTGGTGTAGTCGCTCATGGCCTTGGTGTAGTTCGGCATCTCCCCTTCGTGGTTAGGAGACTCCGCGTAGCTCTCCATGTCGAGGGCCACTTGCCAGTTGACCTTATTGGTCGGGAACTGCTTGACGAACGTCGGGTCGACGTTGGCCTTGAAGTACGCGAGCTGGTCACCGATGGCAGGAGTGCCACCGTACAACGCCATCAGGTCCAGGCGGCCGACCAGGTAGGTCATGACTTCGAAGGCGCGATCCGGTACCGGCGACGTCTTGGTGATGGTGAAGGTGTCGATGTTGATCGGGGCGGTGGTCACGCCGGCGCTGTTCATGGGCATCACGGCGATGTCCCACTTCTTGAAGGCACCGAGCTTGTCTGCGGCGGACGTCATGCAGCAGATGTACCACTGGAACATGTGGCCCATCGCAACATGGCCGGACGAGAGCGGGTTGCCCTTGGCCAGCAAGTCGGAGCTGCGCTGCGTGTCATTGGCGATGAAGTGGTCAGTCCAGATGCCGTTGTAGTACCAGGTCCAGCCGGCCTTCCATGCATCCGGGAACTGCGCAGTCTTCCCGTCCGCGGCAACGAGCGATCCGCTGCCGAAGGTGGAGGCGAGGCGGCGGCCTTCGGTCCACTGGAACTCGAAGCCGAACTGAGTCTGTGTGGCCGGATCGAAACCGGGCTGGGTTGCGTCCTTGCCGGCTTTGTCAACGGAGAGCTTCAAGGCGATCTTCCGGACGGTGTCCCAGTTCCAGTCGACCATTGTGCCATCAGGCATCTTGTACTTGTCGCCCACCTTTTGCGGCGGGTACGCAAGCTTGGCCTCGTCGAAGAGGTCCTTGTTGAAGAAGATGTAGGACGGGTACACGGCGTACGGGATACCGAGCAGTGCGCCCGTCTGGCCATCCTTCATGGTGTTGACGAGCTTCTCCGGATATTTGCTCATGTCGTATCCGGCGGTCTTGATCAGAGGGGTCATATCCAGGAACTGGCCGGCGAAGCCGGCGCGGCCCTTGATGCCCACGGGACCGATGAGGTCAGGCGCGCTGCCCGACGCCATCTCGGTCTTGAGGATGTCGGTCGCGGTGGCGTTCTGGACGATCTCGAGCGACAGCAGGATCTTGTCCTTGCCGTCTGTTCGCGCGTCCTGCTTCGCGTTGAAGTCGTTGACAACCGTCGCCTGCAGCGCCATCTGGGCCGGGTTGGTGCCCGAGCCGAGGCCGACGTACCAGCGGACGATGATGTGACCGTCGGCCGTCTTCTGGCCAGGCTTCTGGGTTGACGGAACGATCGAAGGTGCCATTGACGGCGGCGTAACGCCGGTCGCCCCGGCCGACGGGGCGGTCGTGGCCCCCGCTCCCCCGCACGCGCTGACCGCAAGCACGGCCACCGACGCCAGGGCTGCAAACCGAGTGAAAGCTATCCTGCCCATTGGGCTCCCTTTCCTATCCCCTTGGTAACGCAATCCGTTTGCTAACGAATCCGTGGCTCCTGAAACATTCGACCTGCGCGTGCCACACGATTGGCCGCGCTCCGGTCGCTCAGTTCTTCCCTGTCGGCAGCCCTCCACTCGATTGCCTGACGATGAGTTCAGTTTCCAGGACGACACGGCGGGGCAAGTGGTCCCGCACGTTGACCGTCTGGAGCAGGACGCTGACGAGTTCGCGACCCATCACTTCCATCGACTGATGCACGCTCAAGAGAGAGGGCTACGTCGAGGTTCGACGCGGCGAATACCGCTGACGCTCCGGGATGCGGTCGCGCGCGAGACAGCGGCAACTCGCACTACTTTCTCGAGCGTCGGGATACTCACTAAAACGCATCTCCTGCTGGTCGCTTCAGGGTGCATCAGACCCACGCACGACGGCCAATGGCAGTCGCATTCTGGGGTCCTCCAACGGCGACGTTGGGCGCAATGCCGCTGGCAGTTCTCCCTCGGCCCGACTCCTCAATCGGTCCGACCGACTCTCCACCCCTGGTGCCTAGGTTGACGGACGTCCCTGCGTGATCCCGCGAGGCCTGGAGTCCAGAACCGTTCTGAGAGCGTTCACGCCGGACTCGGGGACAATACCACTCCCGTCAAGGCAGCGTTCTCACATTTTGTCGCGCGATGCCACCGTTTCTTGCCCATGACGCCGATTGCCAGCACGTGACACTGGGCGGCCAGGGTGGCCGCCGAGACCTCCAGCGTGACGCCACCACCGGTTCATGCGCCGGGCGACTTACATCAACGTCCGCGCTGCCTCTGCGAGCGCGTACGTGAAGGGTGCGAACCTGCGCAGGCACCCGACCAGCGCGTTCCGCCGATCTCGCGGATCATCAGGCGATGATCTCGGTTCTTTCTCCCGCCATCCGACCTCGTCTTCGCCTGCGAACCGCTGCGGTCGCGGCCGCTTTCCTGCTCAACGGCGTCGCGTTTGGTGCGTGGGCCGCGCGCATCCCGGCGGTGCAGGCTCAGACGCACCTCGACGAGGCTGGATTGGGATTCGCTCTGCTCGCAGCGGCCGTCGGGGCGGTCCTGACTATGCCGATCGGCGGCTGGCTGGGCGGGCGCTTCGGGACGCACATCGTCACGCCCCTCACGATGCTCGGCTGTGGCTCGCTGTTGCCCCTGGTTGGCGCCTCGTGGGACTACGCCAGCCTGGTCGCAACGCTGTTCGTCTTCGGCATTTCTCAGGGCACGATGGACGTCTCCATGAACGCCAACGGCCTGGCTGTTGAGCGCGCTGGGGCCGGCCCGATCATGTCCCGGCTGCACGCCACGTGGAGCATCGGGGCGTTCTCGGGCGCGCTGACGAGCGCCCAGGTCGCAGCGATGGGCGTGCCGGTGCTGCCTGAGTTCGCGGTCGTCGGTGCCGCAATGGCAGGGGTAGGAGTGGTGCTATTTTGGGCGATGCTGCCCGACCGCCACGCCGAAGGAGGTGGCCGATTGCGCCTGCCGACCGGTCGGTTGGCGCTCCTGGGGGCGCTGGCGTTGGTTGGGCTGCTGGCCGAAGGCTCGGCTTCCGACTGGAGCGGCGTTTACCTGCGACGCGGACTGGGCGCCAGCGAAGGCATGGCCGGACTGGCCGTCGCCACGTTCGCCGGGGCCATGGCGGTGGCCCGGCTGGCCGGCGATAGGCTCACCGTCCTCCTGGGCCAGGGGCTTCTGGTCAGTGGCGGTGGCGCGCTGGCGGCCGTGGGGCTCGGTCTCGCCCTGGCGGTTCCGGTACCGGAAGTCGCGATCCTCGGTTTCGGGGTTATGGGATTGGGACTGGCGGCCGTGGTGCCCACACTCTTCCGGGCTGCTGGATCTCAGCCTGGGATCCCCGCCTCGGTGGGCATCGCCGCGGTGTCCACGATGGGCTATGCCGGCGGCCTCATCGGCCCGCCGATCATCGGCACGATCGCCCATGCGGCCAGTCTGCGTGGCGCATTGCTGCTCGTTCTGGCGATGCTGGCGATCCTGGCGCTGGCCGCACGCGGAGCTCTGACCTCGCCGTCCCGATCCGCCGAACCCGTCGTCGATCCTTAGGCCGAGCCGCCCACTCGGCGGCTACTCCGCGCGGCGGTCCAGCCAGTACGACCAGACATCCAGATCCGGCGCTTCGTAGCCGTTCGCCGTGAGGACCGTGCATATCTGCGTCCGATGATCGCCACCGTGATGGAGGGCCTGAGCGACCAGTAGGTTCGTTGCGTGCGGAAGCTCCGGCCGGTCGGCCCGGGCCGGGATGAGCACGTCTACCTCGCCGATCCGCGACAGCAGGATGCGCCATCGAACGGCCTGATCGCGCAGCCGATCGGCCAGCTCGTCGAGGGTCTGGATGGGGTCCACGTCGGGCCGGGGCGGTGGAGTCGTGCCTTCGAGGTAGAGCAGATACCGGCGATCGGCATCGAGCAGGTGCGTGAGCGTGGCCAGCACTTCGCCGTAAACGCCGTTCGTGGTCGCGCTCAGCGCCGGCTCTGGCAGGCTCCCCAGATGACGGATTAGCCGTTCCGTGGCCCAGGTGTGGTGTTGAAAGGCCTCGCTCAACGGATCCATCCAACCTCCTCGAGTGAATCTCTCTATGAGCCCACTGCGAAACGTTTCGTCGTCTTGCGACACGTCCACGGTGCCGTGGCTCAACGCGTCCATCTGCCCTTCTGGCTCCTCTATCACCGCCGACCCCGTGGCGGCCGCCGTCCTGTGCGTTTGATTACGTTTGGAGTGACGGTATGGTCCCACGTCGGCCGCTCGAGCCAGTTGGCCGCCCAGCCATCGTCTTCGTGCTCGTCGCGAATGCCCGGTAGCCAGTCCGAGGCCGTGGCAGCGGCCGCACTCTCATCGGCCGCTTCCGTAACCGACACGACCCTCACCTCGGTGACCTCCAGGGCCGCGGCGTCAAGCTCCCCGCGATCCCCTCCCCCACGCCCTCGACGGGCTGCCTGGCGGACTGGCTTGATCGTTCGACCTGATCGCACAGGCGCAGGCCTAGACCCAGAGGGACCGTCCCGACGAGCCTTAGCCGCCCGTTCAGCGGCCCGCCCAACGGCCACGGAGGCATCTTCATCCAGCACGCGCAATCTGATCTCCTGGATCTCGTCTCGGAGCGCGGCCGCTCGCTCGAACTCGAGCCCACGGGCCGCTTGACGCATCTCGGCCTCCATCTGCGCCACCAGCTTTTCCACCTGGTCCTTGGAGACGTCTGAAAGATCCCGCTCCATTCCGGGCCCGACGCTCGAGTAGGCGCCGCTAGCCTCCGCAACGGCCTTGAGGCGGTCGTTGATGTCGTGAATCCCCTTCACGATCGTCACCGGCTCGATCCCGTGGTCTATGTTGTATTTCTCCTGGATCGCCCGCCGCCGGTTCGTCTCGTCGATCGCCACGCGCATCGACTCCGTCACCCTGTCGGCGTACATCACGACTTCGCCCTCGACGTTCCTCGCGGCCCGACCGATCGTCTGCACGAGCGCCCACGCGCTGCGCAGGAAACCTTCCTTGTCGGCGTCGAGTATGGCCACGAGCGTTACTTCGGGAAGGTCGAGTCCTTCCCGCAACAGGTTAATGCCGACCAGCACATCATAAATGCCCAACCGCAGATCCCGCAGTATCTGCACCCGTTCAAGAGTATCGACCTCCGAATGTATGTATTGAACCTTGACCCCGAGTTCACGCATGTAGTCGGCAAGATCTTCGGCCATCTTCTTTGTCAGCGTCGTAACGATTGAGCGTTCACCACGTTCCACTCGCCCACGTATTAGTTCGAGCAGATCGTCTATCTGTCCTTCGGTTGGTTTGACTATGATTTGTGGATCGACTACGCCGGTCGGTCGAATGAGTTGCTGGACGACTTGCTGACTTCGTTGCAGTTCGTACGGTCCGGGCGTCGCGCTCATGTACACGGCCTGATTGACGCTGGCCTCGAACTCCTCGAACGTGAGCGGGCGATTGTCGAGCGCCGATGGCAGCCGGAAGCCGAAGTCGACCAGGATTTCCTTTCGAGTTCGGTCATTCTTGTACATGCCGACCACCTGCGGGATCGACATGTGGCTCTCGTCTACTACGAGCAGCCAATCGGGCGGGAAGTAGTCGAGAAGCGTCCACGGCCGCGAGCCGGGTTCGCGCGCGGAGAGGTGACGCGAGTAGTTCTCGATGCCGGTGCAGTAGCCAAGCTCGCGCATCATTTCGAGGTCGAATGTGGTGCGCTGCCGCAGCCTGGCCCCCTCCAGCGCCCGACCCTGCGCCTCCAGCTCGCCGACTCGGACCTCCATCTCCTCATCTATCGCCTTGACGGCGGCCATGAGCTTGTCGGCGGGTGTGACGTAGTGTGTCGCCGGATAAACATTGAGGTCCTTGCGTTCCGCCAGTAGCTCGCCCGTCAGGGGATCAAGCTCGGTGATGCGCTCCACCTCATCGCCGAAGAACTCCACTCTGACCAGGTGATCCTCTGCGGCCGGAATCAGCTCCAGGGTGTCGCCCCGAACCCGGAAGCGGGCCCGCGAGAGGGCCGCATCGTTGCGCTGGTACTGCAGATCAACGAGGTGGCGCAGGACGGCATCGCGGCGATACTGCCCGCCGACTCGGAGCCGCAGGATCGTGGCCCCGTAGTCGATCGGGGCGCCCAGGCCGTAGATGCAGCTGACACTGGCGACGATGATCACGTCGCGTCGCTCGAAGAGGGCCTTCGTGGCGGCATGACGGAGCTTGTCGATTTCGTCGTTGCGGCTCGAGTCCTTTTCTATGTACGTGTCACTGCGCGGCAGGTAGGCCTCGGGCTGGTAGTAGTCGAAGTAGCTGACGAAGTACTCGACGGCGTTGTCTGGGAAGAACTCCCGGAACTCGGAGTACAACTGGGCCGCCAGTGTCTTGTTGTGAGCCAGCACTAGGGTGGGCTTCTGGAATTTCTCGATGGTCCAGGCAATTGATGCGGTCTTGCCTGTCCCAGTCGCGCCCAGCAGGGTCTGATGGCGCAAGCCCTTGGCCAGGCCCTCGCTCAGTCGCTCGATGGCCGCAGGCTGGTCGCCGGTGGGCTTGAAGTCGGCCACCATCCGGAATTCAGGCACTTCAACCTCGTCAGCGTGAAGCATGAGTATACCGCCCTGGCAATGATTAGCACAGGCGTTCTAAACTCGGCGCCGGGCACACGCGGGCTCGGGTTGCCAGGTCCAGTGAGTAGGCCCTTTGAGCGGCCGCCAGCACGATGACAATCGGGTCCGCTGATCGATCGGGCCGTGGTACACGAGCACCGAGTCTGT
>JANYJI010000035.1 GCA_025358525.1 Chloroflexota bacterium
AGGCCATGGAACTCAAGTTCGAACCAGCCAGGACGGCGCTTGTCGTGATAGACCTACAGCGTGGCATTGTCGCCATGCCCACAGCTCCCCGGTCATCAGCAGAAGTAGTGGCCAGAGCGGCGCAGATGGCCAAAGCCCTTCGGGCAGCCGGTGGCACAGTCGTTCTGGTTCGGGTCACGTCCTCGTCCGATGGCAAGGATGGCCTCAAGCCAATAACCGACGCTCCGGTTCAGGCCGGCGGCCGGCCAAGACCGCTCGATTGGGCGGAGATCGTCCCCGAACTACAGCCAGAGATCAACGATATCGTCATCACCAAGCGCCAGTGGGGCGCCTTCTACGGCACCGAGCTGGACCTGCAGCTGCGCCGCCGTGGTATCGAGACGATCATCCTGTGCGGCATCTCAACCATCATGGGCATCGAGAGCACGGCCCGCGATGCCTTCGAGCGTGGTTACAGCCAGGTTTTCGTCGAGGATGCGATGGCTGCGCATGATGCTGCTGAGCATGCTCACACGGTCGGTTGGCTATTCCCGCGCATCGGCCGCGTTCGGAGCACTGAGGAAGTGCTCGCCGCGCTCAATTAGGGCTGGAGTGGTCCTGCGCTGACGGCGGGTTAGGCGCGGCGCAAAGGCTGAACGGGCAGCTTGAGCAGCCGATCGTCGTAGCCGAAGAGTCGGGCGAACTGGGACGGTACCCACCAACGCAGGAAGTACATCTTGCAGCCGAGGCAATAGCCGGTGGCGGCGAGCAGCGTCTGGAGCCCCGCCACGGCGCCCACCAGAACCCAGCCCACGGCGGTCAAGCCGACTATGAACGCCACGCTGGCAAGGGCAACGAAGATGCCTCCAAGCGCCTGGGCGAAGCGCGGCGGGTACTCGTGTTCCGGCTCGGTCGGGCCGAGCCCGAGCGCCTTCTTGACGAGCGGCCAGGGCCGTCCCGGCAGGAAGAGGCGCGATCCGAAGGACGCGGCGATGAGCAGGTTCAGCCCAATGAGCGCAGCCAGCCAGAACTGCTGCGTGACAAATGAGATGAGCAGGACGATCGCGGAAAGGCCTGCGCCGAAACGCTGACCGCGCGGGTCTATGGATCGGGCGGGTGGTGTGAGTTCGGCTGACATGGCGATCTCCAGCGGTTGTGCGGGGCGGCGCCCCAAGGTCTGGCGAACAGGTGGGAGTACGCGAGACCCGGCTGGAGGTGAGCTATCGCAGCGTCAGTGATCGACCGCGTGCCCGACCATCGCCGGCTCTCGCCAGCGACAGATACATGGCTCGGCTTCGTGAAGACGAAGCATCGCGTCGGTCATGAGGGAACCGTACCGGAGCTGACGTCGTGGTGCCTCCCCTAAAGGCGGAACGTGCCGCAGAGCGCACCACCCGGCCACGACGGAGCGGCGGCGAGGGTCGAAATGTTGCGGGTCCTCGGCCTCTCGACCCAGAGCCCGCAACATGTGGGTTTACATCCTTGCGCAACGCTTTCAGCAAGTATCACAATGGAGCCTCGACTACGGATCGACGGCCCCATCGGCTGAACAGCCGGATGCAGGATCAGCGTCCGTCGCCAGGAAGACAATCAATGTGACACTTCAGGAACAACGGAGCGTCACCACCGACGCACCGACAACCACCGAGTCCGGGGGCTTGAGCAACCGGACCGTAACCAGCCGCCAAGTCGACGTTCGGCCCAGCAACAACGAGACAGCCCGCCGCATCGTCCTCCTCGTCTTCGGCCTGGTCCAGATCGTGATCGGGCTTCGCATCGTCCTACTGCTTCTGAATGCCCACACGGGCAACTTCATCGTCTCGGTCATCAACAACGTGGGCGGTGTCCTGATCGCGCCGTTCGAAGGGATTCTGCAAACCAACGCCCTTAAGTCCGGCGGCTCGGTGCTCGATGTCGCCGCCGTCGTCGCCCTCGTCGGCTGGACGGTCATCGAGTTGATTGTGATCTGGAGTCTGGGCGTCTTCCGGCACGAGGCCGCTGCCGCCTAGTCGAGCCCGCTATTGACGCCGCCCGCACCAACTGGCATGCGGCTGGCCAGCTAAGAGAGAAGGACTTCCATGCTAGATATCCCGCAAATGACACTCCTAACCTGGATCGTCGTCGGCGCGATCGCCGGCTTCCTCGCCAATGCCATCTCCGGGACCCGCGAGGGCCTGATCCTGATGATCGTGCTCGGAATCGTGGGAGCCGTCGTCGGCGGATTGGTCGCCGGCCCAAAGTTCCTCAATATCGCCACCGTGACCGGCGTCAATCTCACGAGCATCATCGTCGCCGTTGTCGGGGCGCTCATCGTCATCTTTGTGGTCGACAGCCTAGGCGGTCGGCGTCGCATGTTCAGCCGCGGACGAGGCTGATCCAATAGGGGCGCTCTTGGGGCGCACGTCGTTCTCACGATGCCAAGCAGGATCGGTCCCAAGTGGTGGCCGATCCTGCTCTTTCTCGGTGGAGTAGCGTGCGGTGGCGGAGGATCCAAGTGGGCGATCGGCTGACGTTCCTCGGCCATTCGACTGTCCTCGTAGACCTCGACGGCGTTCGCGTGCTCACTGATCCGCTGCTCGGCCACCTGGCGGTGGGTGCCATCCGGCGTCAGGTTCCGGCCGTGCTCCCTGAATCGCTCGTGGGTCTGGCAGCGGTCTTCATCAGCCACGGCCACTTGGACCATCTAGACCTCTCGTCCCTGCGGGCTCTCCCCGGCCAGCCCGCGCTAATCGTTCCGGTCGGCCTCGGTCGCGTTGTCGCAAAGGCGGCGCCCGGCGTCGTCCACGAGATGCGGGCCGGCGATCGACTGCAAGTCGGCGATTTGCAGCTGGAGGCCGTGCATGCCGAACACGACCGCCGCCGCTCCCTCTTTACCACTGCCGAGGGCGCCCTGGGCATCCTCATCACCGGCTCGACCAGGGTCTACTTTGCCGGCGATACCGACCTCTTCCCGGGAATGGCGCGGCTGGCTGGGAGTGTCGACCTGGCACTCTTGCCGGTCGGCGGCTGGGGCCCGACGCTCGGGCGCGGTCATTTGGACCCCTCGCGAGCGGCCGAGGCCGCGGCCCGAATCGCGCCTGCGATTGCCATGCCCATCCACTGGGGCACGCTCTACCCGCTCGGCCTACGGCGCGTGGCGGGCCGCTGGTTCGAGGGGCCGGGCGAGGCCTTCCGAGAAGCCGTTTCGAGACGGGCACCTCGCGTCGAGGTCCGCATTTTGCAGCCCGGCCAATCGATGACGCTGGACGGGAGTGTCAGGCTATGACACCGCAGGTTGGCCGGGCGACGGAGTCGGCGGACCGCGGCTGGATCGCCTCGTACCGGCTCCAGGCTCGCCTGATGTGGGAGTGGCGACCGGCCCGCCTTGCGGTCCTGCGCCGAACCGTTCTGTCCTTCTTGTTGGCCTGTTTGGCGCTGGCGATCACGGCCAAGGTGCTCCCGGGGCTGAAAATCGACGGCCCGGCGGCGCTGTTGTTGGCCGGGCTGATCCTGCTGGCCCTCGATAGTTTCGCCGACGTTTTCCTGCAGTGGCTGCTCGTGGCGCAGCCCATATTCGTGGCCCAGATCTTGGGCCTGGCCCTCCAGGTCGTGGCCATCTTCGCGCTCGCACGGGTGGTGCCGGGCGTATCGGTGGACGGCGACGTGACTGCCGTCTGGGCAGCCGTGCTGCTGACGCTGCTCAACAGCCTGTTCGCCGAACTCGTGGCCGTGAGTGACGACGATTCCTACTACAGCGTCCTGGTCCGGCGGCTGGTCGCACGCGACTTCAAACGGGCCAGGGAATCCACGCCAGGGCTGCTCGTGGTCCAGATCGATGGTCTGAGCCTACCCGTCCTCAACCACGCGATACGGGGCGGGCGGGCGCCGGTGCTTGGTCGGTTGATACGCGATGGTGAGGCGACGCTCCACCCCTGGATCGCCTTGCTGCCACCCACGACGCCGGCCAGTCAGGCGGGCATCCTCCACGGCCGAAACGATGGCATCGTCGGCTTTCGCTGGTACGAAAAGGCGAGCGCCAGGCTGCTCGTGGCCAACCATCCCGACGATGCGGCCGAGATCGTCCGTCGAGTAAGCGATGGCGCGGGTCTGCTTGCCGACGATGGGGCCAGCATCGGCAACCTCATGACCGGCGACGCTCCGCGCAGCTATCTGACCATGGCCACGATCGCCGAGGGCGCGCCGGCCGACGACGGGCGGCGCCTGCGCGGCTTCCTGGCCACCTCCGTCAACTACATCCGTTTGATGGCGCTTATGGGTGGCGAGGTGGCCAAGGAGCTCTATCAGGCCGAGCGCCAGCGCGGTCGGGCGGTCGAGCCGCGCATCCAGCGCGATCTGCACTACGCCATCGAACGAGCCGTCACCAATATCGCCCTGCGCACCGTTTCCACGGCCTTCGTCATCGAGGAGATGTACGGCGGGGCTCCGACTATCTACGTGGACTACACCGGCTATGACGCCATCTCCCATCACTGCGGCCCAGAGCGCCAGGAGGCCATCGACGCGCTCGAGGGCATCGATCGGGCCATCGGGTCGCTCCTGAAGGCCGCTCGGCATACGAGCCGGGCCTATCGGCTGGTCGTGCTCTCCGACCATGGCCAGTGCCTCGGCGCCACGTTCCGGCAGAGCCACGGCCAACCGCTGGAGGCCGTGATTGCCGCGCTGCTGCCGGGCAGCATGAGCGTCGTGGGAACCACGGACTCCATCGAATCGGCCGGTATGGGCCGACGCATCGCGGCCGAGTTGAACCGAGGCCCCGGGCCTGGACAGATGCTGGCCCGCGTGCTGCCACGCGCCCTGGGGCACTTCCGGAGCGGAGCGGGCCGCGGTTCAGCCCCAAAAGCGGCGCCTCCGGACGTCGTCGTGGCCTCGTCCGGCAACCTGGCTCACGTCTACTTCACGAGCCAGCCCGACCGGATGACCGACGAAGCGATCGAGGCGTCGTATCCGGGCCTTATCGACGCGCTGGCGCGTCATCCTGGAATCGGAGCGCTGGTGGTCAGATCCGCCGCGGGTCATGTCCTGGTAGTGGGGCCGCACGGCCGACTCGATCTGACCGAGGGCGGGCCCGATAGCAGCGACATCCTGGCCGACTATGGTCTTCGGGCGGCCGAGAACCTGCTTCATCTGGAGGGCTTCGCGAACGCTGGCGACCTGATTCTGCTCGGCGCAGTCGACCGCGTCTCCGGGGAGGTCACCGGGTTCGAGGAGCTCGTCGGTTCGCATGGCGGCCTGGGCGGCTGGCAGACCGAGCCGTTCATTCTGTGCCCGACGACCCTGAGGCTGGCCGAAGAGCCACTGACGGGGGCGCCGGCCGTCTATCGCCAATTGATGGCGTGGCAGGCGCAACTACGCGCCCGTACACCGGAAGGAGAATCCCGTGACCAATGACCGTGCCACCAGCTCGGACCGCACCCCGGACGCCAGGCACGCCGCCGTGGGACCTCTGGGGGACCCCCGGCCTAATGAGCCGTTGACGCCCGACCCGACTGGCGCCGACCACGGACCATTGCCGCCTATCGATCCTCCGCCCGGCGACCCTACAGCCGAGGACGGCTCGATCGATGGCCTACCCGGGCGTATCGAACGCCGGGATGAAGATGATGCCGAACCCGGACTGGACCTGAATCCGTTTCCTCTTGGTGCGGCCAATGCCTAGCGAGCGGCCGCAAATCGTCGTCGTCCATAAGGGCGGCGATCATGGCTGCCTCATCACGATCCTTCTCCTGATCGTGGCCTGGCCGCTGGCCATCGTCTATTGGATCCTGCGGTTGATGGCCTGGATCATCGGCGTGATGGTTGACTGGTTGACCCTCGGGCCGGTGCGACGCCGCCGACGCTAAGCGGTCTGCCGGAGTTCGCGTCCGATCAGATCGGCCGACGATAGTGGCGCCGTCGGCGCATGGATCCGTTGGCCTCGACAGCGTCCGTCGCGACAATGCTGATCGAGCCGTCGGCTTCGAGGGTCGCCAGCTTCATCTGCGTCACCGCGTCGAGTCCATGCTCGCGAAGTGCGGCCTCGACATCGACGAGATCGAGGCCCTGTCGGACGAGTTCCGGCAGGAGCCACGCACCGTCCCGCCCCACGACCGTCGGGCCGAATTCCAGCATCCGGCGGACGAATGGACTGCGCACGCGCACGAAGGCCACGCTTCGGTTTAGAACAAAGAGCGTGAGGACCACGATCAGCCCGCCGGTGATCGACGCATCGGGTCCGGTTATCGCCGGCTGCAGCGCGTTCGCTGCCAGCAGGACGAGGGCGAGATCGAAGAGCGTGAACTGGCCGATCTCGCGTTTACCGAACAGGCGGAGGGCGCCGAAGAACACCACATAGATGATCACCGCCCGCGTCACGAGTTCGAGTGCTGGCGTACCGAGCGTCCACATTCGGCGGGTCTCCCTGGGATCAGCGGCCGAGACATTCAAAGGTCGGATTGCGCCAGGCAGGTCACGACTGGCTCGGGCTCCGACCACGTTTGTATTGTGCGTACCCTGCGGTCGGGAAGCCAGCGCAGACTCGAGGAGATCAGCCCGTGCCGGAGCGGAACGCAACGACCAGCACTCGCGAGCCGCACCTGAGCCCAGGGCGGCCCGTCAATCCCAAGTCGGCCGAGATCCGGGCTGAAAAGAACCCCCTGAAGCGACTCACCAAGGTTCTCGGTCCGGGCCTGATAACCGGGGCCTCGGACGACGATCCCTCGGGCATCGGGACCTACGCCCAGGCGGGCGCACAACACGGCTTTGCGACGCTCTGGATGACGCTCGTGATGCTGCCGATGGTGACCGCGGTCCAGTACATGTGCGCCAAGATCGGTCTCGTCACCGGACGCGGCCTCGCGGGCGTCCTCAAAGAGCACTACCCGCGGACGGTCTATCCGGCTGTGATCGCCCTCGTCATTGCCAATACCCTGAACGCGGGCGCGGATATCGGCGCGATCGCGGCGGCCATCAACCTGTTGGTGCCGATCCCGGCGATCGTCTTCATCGTGCCGGTCAGCCTGGGAATCATCGGGCTGCAGGTCTTCGGCAGCTATCGCCTGATCGAGAAGGTTTTCAAGTGGCTGGCCCTGGCGCTCGTTGCCTACATTGGGGCTGCCCTGTTCGCGAAGCCCGACATCGTCAAGGTCCTGGCGGGAACGCTGATCCCGACGATCCGGCTTGACCCCAGGTACATCGGCATCCTCGTCGCGCTGCTGGGCACGACCATCTCGCCGTACCTCTTCTTCTGGCAGGCCAGCCAGGAAGTTGAACAGGAGACCAGCATCGGGCGACGCCGCCTCGGGCAACGCCAGGGGGCCTCGCGGTTCGAGCTCAAGTACGCCCTCTGGGACACGATGGCCGGAATGGTCTTCGCCGAGGTCGTGGCCTACTCCATCATCCTCGCCACCGGCGCCACGTTGTTTGTGGCAGGCAAGACGGACATCGCCTCGGCCACCGATGCCGCCCAGGCCTTGCGTCCGCTGGCCGGCGACGCGTCGGCGGTCCTGCTCGCGGTCGGGCTCATCGGCTCCGGCGTGCTGGCGGTTCCGGTCCTCACGGGCGCAGCGGCTTATGGCGTGACCGAGGCGTTCGGCTGGCGATCGGGGCTCAATCGGAAGATTACACGGGCGCCCCAGTTCTACATTGTCATCATCGCCGCCACGCTCGTCGGGATGGCCATCGCCATCCTCGAGATCAACCCGATCGCGGCGCTCGTCCTGAGCGCGGTGCTCAACGGCCTCGTCGCCGCGCCCCTCCTGGTCCTCGTCATGCTCGTCTCGAACAACCGCGCGGCGATGGGCCCGCGGACAAACGGTCGTCTCCTCAATGTCGTGGGCTGGGTGACCACGATCGTCGTGGGCGTGGCCGCCGTCGGCCTGATCGTGACGACGATATTCGGGTAGGCGTTGGTCGACCTAACCCTGCTCGACCGCCCAAGCCTCGACCGATGTGGTGACCGGCGCTCCGCTCGAGGCGGACTCTTCGATCGCCAGTGACAGCAGGTGGTCCTGACAACCATCCGCCAGGGGATACGGCGCCGGGCCCTCGTCTCGACACCAGGCGGCCATGGCCGTGAGCAGCGTGCTTATCGCGATCTCTTCGTCGTTGAGGCGCAGACCCGGGAATGGATTGCGGTAGAGGATCGTGTCGCCCAGGCTGATGTGGTCCGTGTCGAAGCCGTCGAGATCGAGGTCGTAGCCGGTCTGGCGGCGCACCAGCGGAGACCGCACGATCGTGCGCGGCCCAAGGAGCCTGACCACCTCGTCGCTGGCGATCTCGCCCGCGGAGCCGCGGATCACGATCCTGCGGGACCGTAGCTGGTTGTGCCACTGGTTGTCCGTGAAGTCGTACAGGCCCATCGTTCCACCAAAGTCGACAGTGGCGATGGTCGTCGTCGCAGCCTTGGGCTGATCGTCGTCGGTCCAGGCGTCGCGAACGAGCGGGTTGATCAGGGGCGCGGTGAACGTCTGGGCGCTCACGGTCGCATGTTCGAACCGGGCACCAAGGAAAGCACGCATCAGGGCCACCGCGTGATACCCGTGCGTCGACGACACCTCGACGGACGTGACCGTGCCGATCGCCCCGCTCCTGGCGAGCGCGAGCCGCGACGCATGGCTGGGCATCAGTAGGTACTGCTCCGCGACCTGGACCAGGCCGCTCGCCCCGACCCACTGCCACAGACTCCGCAGCCCGTCGCGGTCTGGCGCGGGCGGCGTCTCGCACAGGATCCGCACCTGGAGCTCCACCGCCTCGCGCGTCACGACCGGCGTTGCCGCCCACGGCACGGCGCTCACAACGAAGTCCGGCTGCTGGTCCCGCACCAACTCGGAGAGGGAGCCGTAGGCAGGCGCGCCCAACTCCTTGGCCGACCGCTCAGCCCGCTTGGGATCACGCCCGACGAGGCCGACGACTTCGAGCTGAGCCGGCAGCAGCCGGGCCAGGCGCATGTAGTACTGCGCTCGCCACCCCGTCCCAACGACCCCGAACCTGCTTGGCTTTTCTCTCATGCGGCGGACGATATCAGGTGCGAGCCAGCGCGATCGCGAGCTGCCCCGCAAAACGGGCGTTGTTTATGATCAGGGCCACGTTGGCCCGGACCGAGCGGCCCTCGGTGATCTCGGCCATCCGGGCCAGCAGCCAGGGCGTTACAGCCGGTCCCTCGATCCCGGCCGCCTGGGAATCGGCGATTGCCCGCTCCACGGCCGCGCGCGTATCGGCCGGCGGGTATGCGTCCGCCTCCGGCACCGGCACGCACAGCAGCACACCCGACCCCAGGCCCAGGGCGAAGTGGGTCGCGACGAGCGTCGCGGCCTCGGCCACGTCGGCGACGGATGCGGCGGCGGGAATGCCGCTATCGCGCGACCAGAAGCCGGGCATTTGCGAGGTGCCAACGGCCACGACCGGGACCCCGCGCGTCTCGAGGTACTCCAGCGTGGCGGGCACGTCGAGGATCGCCTTCGGCCCGGCGCAGACAACCGCAACCGCAGTCCGAGCCAGCTCGTCGAGGTCCGACGAAATGTCGAGAGTTGCCGGGGCCGAGTGGCCGAACCCGCCGAGCGCGCCGCGGTGGACGCCGCCGATGCCGCCCGTGGCGAAGACGCGGATCCCCGCTGCCGCCGCCGCGATCATCGTCGCCGAGACGGTCGTCGCCGCCCAGCCGCCGCCGGAAAGGGCTACGGACAGGCTCGGGCGGGACGCCTTCATCACGCCGCCAGTGGTGGCCAGCCTGACGAGTTGCTCCTCGCTGAGGCCCACGAGGATTCGGCCCCCCTGGATCGCCACGGTCGCCGGAACGGAGCCGCTCTCGCGCACGGCCAGCTCCGCCGCTCCCGCCACCTCGACGCTCTGCGGGTACGGCAGGCCGTGGCTGATCAGCGTCGACTCGAGAGCGACGACAGGGCGGCCCGCGGCAAGGGCGTCGGCGACCTCGGGGGCGATCGATAGCCTGTCACGGAGACCGGCCGGGAGGGGTTGATTGAGACGGGCGTGCATGAGTTGATGGTAGCGCGGCCTCCGCCCGGGCCCCGGCCGCGCCATTGCCGCCGCCCGGACAGTCGCCCGAGTCAGCCGAAGGCCAGCTCCTCGCGGGGCCGAAGGAGTTGCCGGATCGCCATGCGATGGCCCGCGACCGCGGCGCGACGCAAGCCGGCGGCGAGCGATGCGCCATCGCGCCGGGCGGCGAGCCAGCCGAGAATGAAGCCGGCGTCGAAGGCGTCCCCCGCACCGGTCGTGTCGGCCGCGGCGACTTTCGTGGCGGCCACCTCAATTCGATGCGCCGCGGTTCCCACGCGACAAAGAATCGTCGCACCCTTCGGACCGCGCTTCAGAACCACGATCGGGGCAATGTCCAGGAGTTCCTCGTCGCTCTCCGCGAGGGCTCGGGCCTCCGTTCCGGCCGCGAACAGGAGGTCGGGTTGCGTGGCTCCGACGACCTCGATCGCCGCGTGCCTCCCAATCGCCAGGAGCGGGCCGGCGGACGATAGGTCGACCGTGACAATCGCCCCGGCGGCATGTGCGAGTTCGGCCGCCCGCTTCCCGGCATCCCCGAGCGGATGGTCAAGCAGCGAGTAGGTCGGGATGTGGACGAGGTCGGCGGCAGCGAACCATTCATCGCGCAGATGCTCCGGTGCCAGCTGAAGCGCCGCGCCGCGATCCTGGACGAAGGAGCGCTCACCGCCAGAGGACACGAAAACGCCGACCCGGCCGGTCGGCTGGCCGGCGATGCGGGTGACATGCGGCGTGACGCCGTCAGCGCGGATCGT
>JANYJI010000048.1 GCA_025358525.1 Chloroflexota bacterium
CTGACACGGCAAGGCTGGCGCGAAGTCCGGCGGCGGTCCGGTAGACCACCTGGATGCCCGCCGTCGGCGTTACGATGGCGCCGTACGAGACCGCGCCGGCATTCGATGCGTCGGTCCGGAAGACCAAGCCTGCCTGCGCCCCGCCCGATGTGTTGGCCTGAGTTGCCACCCGAGTCGAGAGTGTGGCATCGCCGGTGATGGGCTGCCAGACGAAGTGGAACTGGTCCGCGTAGCTGTAGCTGCCGCTGGCCATGCCCGCGCCCTTTATCGTCCACGTGCCGGCGCTCAGAGACTGATCGCCGACTGAAGCAGGATTGCCGACATCGGTGCAGGACCACCCGGACGGGCACGGCGAGGCCGAAGGCGGCGGCGATGGCGGCGTACCCAAAGCCCCGACCGACACGGAGTCGATCGTAGATGGCCCGGCCGTGCCGTTGGACCCTGACGTCGCGAAGAGCCCGACGAGGAGTTGGTCCGGCACAACATTCGTTACGGAGCTGCCCGGAACCAACGTGTAGGTAATCCCATCGGGCGATGTGGCCGCGCTGAAGGTATCGCGGTCTCGAATGATCTCGAGATAGCTAGGCAGGGCGGCCGAGGCCAACTTGACGAACTTGGGGGCCCCTCCGAATGCGGTCCGGTACCCGACCGAGATTGAGTTGCCGCCGGCCACGCTTACGGCGTAGAACGGCGACCCCGCGTCATTGGCTTGGCGGGCCATGAGGCCAGATTGGGTGGCAGTTCCGACGACCGACTGGGCCACGATGCGGGCCCGAGCCTGAAAGCCGCCCGCCCAGGCCTGACTCATGAGTCGCAACTGGTCTGCGGCGCCGCCTACTCCAGCGCCGCCGGCTGAGATCCCCCACGAGCCCGAGGTGACAGTTTCGCCGCCCGCGGGCGCCGGTCCGCCGATGTCCTGGCAGACGAGATCGGTCGGGCAATTGGCATCGGCCGGTGGCGAGACCGGCGTCGCGGGGGCAAAGGCATAGACAGTTCCATCGGCCGAGCCGATGAAGACTGTCCCGCCCGAGATCGACGGCGGCGAGTAGATGACGGCAGCGGTGGCATAGCTGAACAGGCGGTTGCCGTTGGCGGCGTCGAGGACCTCGAGCCTAGGCCCAACGCCCGCGAAGACCATGCCATTGTCATAGGCGAGGGCCGGGATAACTGGGCTGGCGAGGCCACGTTCCCAAACCACTGCACCGCTGGTGGGATTGATCGCTCTGACCGCCCCTTGATAGCCGACGCCGCCGATGGTGGTGTTGCCGCCGGCCGCAACGAGGAGGCCCTGGGCGAAGGCCATCGATGCGACGCTCGCGTCGCCGCAGGTCGGGCAGATTCCCCCTATGGCGATCCGCTCGGACCAGACCGGCCCGAGAGCCAGGTTCGAGCGGTCGAAGGCGTAGAGAAAGCCGTTCTTGTTGATGCCCGCGACCATGGCCCGGCCGTTGCCATCGGTGAAGAGGATGGGCGAGTCACCCCAGTCGGAGTCGGCATTGGACGCGCTGCGCGGGATCTGCCAGGAGCTCTTGATGGCCAGGGTCGTGGCGTCGAGCGCGACCATCGACTCCGACGTGGTCTGGGTCACGTTGTTCAATGTGCCGCTGGTGACGTAGACGGTGTTGGTGGCGGAGTCTATTGCCGGCGAAGTCCATATCCCGCCGCCAACCTGCCCATTCGGTACGAAGTTGACGCTGGCCACGACCAGGTGGGTCGTGAGGTCGACTCGCAGCAACTGGCCTTGAACGAGCGGGCAATCGCCCAGGCTGGCGATCCCAATGTAGGCCGAGTTGCCCACGATGAGCGGGCTCGCCCAGTTGTAGTGGCCGCCGGTGGCGCTATTGTCGCCGGTTGGGACGCTCCAAAGCACCGAACCGGTCGCGGCGTTGAGGGCGTACCAGTTCGAGTCGCCGCCGCCGACGTAGACCACGCCGCCCACGACGGCTGCCACTGACGAGATCCCCAGCGCCGGCGGCGAACACGCCGGGGCCGTGGTGATCCCGAGAAATGTCTTCCAGATCAGCGCCCCGGTGGCGGCATTGAGGGCGTACTCATATCCATCCCATGACCCGACGAAGGCAACGCCGCCCACAACGGTCGCCGACGCGGCGATCACGCCACCTGTCTTGTAGGTCCAGAGCGGCCGCAGGTTCGGGGCCGCGGCGGAGGTGAGGATGGTTTCGGTGCTGGCCCCCGATAGCCCGCCATCGTGGAGATATGTCGGCCAATCGGTCGCCGGGGCGGCGGCCGCGACGGGAGTCGGCCTCAGGATTGAGCCAGGCATCAGAACGCCGACGGCTACCACGATCAAAGCGACTAGCCGGAGAGCCGCCGCGGGTCGCTTCACGAATGACGCCTCCAAATGAAATCAAGGGCCGACTCGCGGGCATTCACGAACTCGGTCACGTCGAGACCTGGTAGAGCCGCCAGTTATTGCCCCCCGAGGAGAACTGCTGGACTAGATGACTCACTCCGGCACCCGTCTCGTAGATACCTGGATAGGCACGGTTAATCGCGTCCAGGCTCTGATAGCCGACGTTTTCTGGCACCAGCAGGTACTTCACTCCGAAGGAGACCGGATCCAGGAGAGCCTGCTGAAAGTCTCGATCGGGGGTCGTAATGAACATGCCGGGGTTGCCCGATTCCAGGATGATCGGGAACCCCATCGCGCCGTCCACGAGGACAGCGCCGCTCCCCAGACGCATGCCATCGAGATAGCCGGCCGCCTGGCGGCCAACCTCGAACTGTCCGAACGGCGTGTACCTGCCGAGCGGCTCATCAGGGAAGAGAATCGGCCGGAGTTGGAAAGCTTCCCCGCCGTACTGGGGGTTCTGTCCTGGATCGAGCATGGTCACGGCCCCCACTGGGACCGCCAGGGCGATCAATGCCACGACCGCAAGGCTGACGGCCCGGCCGGCCGCGACTCGATAGCGCGAGACCTCCGGCCGTCGCTTCGTCGCTCGGGCCGGGTTGGGCGCGAGCACGGCCAAGGCCAAGATGGATGCCAGCGGAATCACGGCTATGGAGTAGCGCAGCCAGCCTAGCGTCCGGCCGCTGAGGAAGCCGAATACCGCGAACGCGACGACTGCCCCGAGGATCGCCACAGCCGGCATGGTATAGCCCCACCTGCCGCGGAACGTCACCACCAGACCCAGCAGACCGAGCAGCAGGATCCCCGGTTCGAGGCCCAGCATCTGGCGGCCGATCCAGAAGTAGGCCGACGACGTTCCCTGACCAGTGATCGCCGCGACGCTGGATTGCGCGACCGCGAGCTGAGAGACGACGCCATAGACCGAGGTGAACTGCTGGAAAGGGTCGCCAACGATGAGCCAACTGGCAACAGCCCAGCCGAAGAAGACCATCACAAACGGAGTTGCAAATATGGCCGCGTCGGCGAGTCCCTCGCCAATCCGCTCTCGCACGGCGCCGGTTCGGCGAACTGCCGACAGCAGGACGACTACGCCAATCGCACCGGCCGCAGCCACGACGGCCTCATAGCGGGTCATGTAGGCGGCCGCCAGAGCAAACCCCGCAATCACGAGCGGCACTATCTCGTTAGTAGTCGCCCAGCGGGATAGATAGCGCACGGCAACCACGAGGGTGACGATGAATATCGCCTCGCTCATGCCGTTGGCCGCGTAGTAGAGGACCATCGGGTTGAAGGCGAAGAGAAGCGTCACGAGCAGCCTCACCGATCGCCGAACCTGCCAGTCGACCGCGATGCCGTGGATCTCCCATACCGTGCCGGCCATGCACAGCGCCGAAACGATGCTGCCGGCGAATCCCGTGGCCACAATTTCTGGCCAGATGGCCTTGATCGGTAGCAGCGGCATCACCGACATTGACGGCAGTGGGTTCCACACGAACCCGATCGCGGCCAGGTGAGGGTCGCGACTGTAAAGAACGTAGTAAGCGTTGGCAACGCGACTCCAGGCGTCACCGATGATGCTGTGACCAGTCAGGACCACAATCGCGGCGACGGCCATGTACGCGAGCCAGGCGAGGCCGACGACGACCGACCGCTCGCCGGGGCGGCGCAGGATGAGTGCCAGCGGTCCGGACCGG
>JANYJI010000067.1 GCA_025358525.1 Chloroflexota bacterium
CGCGAAGGCGAGCATGCCCGGATCGAAGCGCCCGCCGCCGCTTGCGCACGACTCGAAAAGGACTTGCGGAAAGGCCCGCGTCAGCCGCTCGAAAAGGTCGTACATACCCAGGATGTAGCGATGGAAGAACTCGCCCTGGCGTTCCGCGGGCAGAGCCGCACTAAACGGCTCGGTGATGTTCCGGTTCATGTCCCATTTCACGTATGAGATTGGAGCGTGGCCCAATAGGTCTGCGAACACTCCGAAGAGGTGATTCACGACCTCGCGGCGAGACATGTCCAGCACCAATTGGTTACGACCCTCGGTTCGCGGCCGGGCCGGGGTGCCAACAGCCCAGTCGCCGTGATCGGCGAAGAGCTTGCTGCGCGGACTGATCATCTCAGGCTCAATCCAGATCCCGAACCGCATCCCGAGAGCCTCGATCTTGCGGGCCAGGCCATCGATCCCGCCCGGCAACTTGTCCAGATTCACGGACCAGTCGCCCAGGGAGCTGTTGTCGCTGTCGCGCCGACCGAACCAGCCGTCGTCCAGGACGAAGAGCTCGATGCCCAACTCGTGAGCGGACGATGCAATTTCCAGGAGCTTCGGCTCGTCGAAGTCGAAGTACGTGGCTTCCCAGTTATTGATCACGATGGGCCGAGGCGCGTCCCGCCAGACGCCTCGGGCGAGCCTGTCGCGGAAGAGGGCGTGGAATGCGTCGGACAGGGCCCCGAGCCCGGCATCGGAATACACGAGGATCGCCTCCGGCGTGCTGAACTCGGCCCCACCGTCGAGAGTCCAGGCGAAGCCCTCCGGGTTGATACCGAGGCGTACTCGGGAAGTGCCGAAAGCGTCGACTTCCGCCTCGGCCAGGAAGTTGCCGGAGTAGACGAGGCTGAGTCCATAGGCCTCGCCGCGCTCCTCGGTCGTCGTGGAGCGATGGAGCACCAGGAACGGGTTGTGCTCATGGCCGGAAGCGCCGTGGATGCTGCCGATCGACTGCGAGCCGGGCCGCAATTGACGCTCAACGACGTGCCTCTCGCGGGCCCAGGCGCCGCTCAGCTGAACCATCTCCCAAGCCGAATCGGGCAGATCGAGGGAAGCGCTCATGGCGCACTCGACGACTTGCGGCACCTTGAGTAGGTTCCGGATGCGAGCACTGCGGGCCACGATCGGCCGGTCGGCAAAGAGGGTGTAGTAGAGGCGAACCTCCAGCTCGGCGGGGGTGTCCGCAAGCCGGATTTCGAGCGTCTCCGCTTCCTCATATGCCTGAACATACGTGGACGGCAGCCCGGGGAGTGCCGGCTTGCCGGCAAAGACTCGATGGCCGGTGTACCGCAGGTCCAGTATCGTCGAGCCGTCCGGCTGACGAACCGACAGCGCCGGAACTCGATAGTCCCCTATCCCCGCCGTGGGGTACTCGAGCGGCACCGGGTCGCCCAGCCGGTTGTCGAAGCCCAGGAACTCCCTGGCGATGAGACGAGCGTACGGAGCTTCGTCCGCCAACGGGCCGCCGAAGTACAGATGCCCAAGAGTGGCGTTGTCGAGCACGCGTATTAGGTAGCTGACGTGCTCGTTGCGCAGATGAAAGACCCGCGTGGCGTCATCAAACGCAATCGACATGGCCACTCCCAGCGTGTCGTTGAAGCCGATATACCGGCTCCGCCAAGTATGGACCGAGCACGGACAATCGCACTCCGGGCACGGCTGTTAGCCCTTTGAAGAGCCCAGCGTCAATCCGTTGACGAAGTACCGCTGGAGAGCGAAGAAGACGAGGATTGTGGGTATCGCCGCCAGTAGGGCGCCCGCGGCCAGCTGGTTGTAGTTGCTGTAGAACATACCGTTGAGGTTCTGCAGCGCCGACGTAATCGGCCGCTTGTCGCCGCTCTTCATGAGGATCAAGGCCCAGAAGAAATCGTTGTAGATGAAGGTAAACTCAAGGGTTGCCAGCGCGGCAAGAGCGGGGCGACAGAGCGGCATGATGATTTCCGCCCAGATCCGCAGAACCCCGGCGCCATCCACAAGGGCCGCTTCCGTCAGTTCCTTGGACAGGGTCTTCATATAGTTACTCAGGACGAAGACGCAGAACCCCATCTGGAAGACGATATGGATGATGATGATGCCGATGTACTGGTCGTACAGCAGGCCGTTGTCGCTCAGGGGCGCCGGAATGTGGAGGGCGGCCCACAGGTACAAGTGGAACAGCGGCAGAATGATGACCTGTTGCGGAAGCAGGTTGCCGGCCGTGAACATCATTAAAACAATTAGGTTGAAGCGCCAGCTGAACTTCGTCACGGCGAAGGCGACCATCGATGCAATGACCAAGGTGATGATCACTGCGGGTATTGTCACGATCAAGGTGTTGAGATAGGCCTGCGGGATGTTCGCCCCGCTCCAGGCAGTGACGAAGTTGTCGAACGTAAGGCCGGTCGGGAGGGAGAAGTAACCGTTGTGCGTGGTGTCCGAGTCGAGCCTGAGTGACGTGTACACAGCCCACAGAAGCGGCAACGCCCATACAAGGGTGATCGAAATGAGGAACGCGTATATGGTGATCCGGCGCTTCCGGATCCGTCGACGGGGCTTGGGCCCGGCGACGACCGCGCGTCGCTCGGCCCGAACCGGGGGCGGCCCGCTCATGTCGTCCAGGTCTCGCAGGGGAGTCGCGCCGCCCATGGGCGGCGGGGGATCCTTGCCGGCGCCGTTCACTGACTCGAGCGGCACCGTGGGCTCGTCGCTCACTTGTCGTCCTCCCTCAGCATCCGCGTCAGGAACACAACGATCGGTCCCAGGGAAACCACCAACAGCACCACCGCGATCGCCGAGCTGAAGCCGACACGAGGCGATTCGCTGAGGCCGTTGTTGGTGATGAGTGTCGAGAGGAGCTCGAGACCGCTCTTGCCACCGTTGAAGATGTAGGCGATGTCGAATGCACGCAGCGCTTCGATCGCCGTGATCACGATGATGACCACGTTGATCGGTCTCAGGACCGGGAAGACGACGTGGAAGAACGTCTGTCGGGCATTGGCGCCGTCTATCGCCGCGGCCTCACGAAGCTGCGGGTCGAAGCTCTTGAGGCCCGCCAGATACAGGATCGTTATGTACCCCACATGACGCCAGCTTGCCGCAATCAACGCGGCGAATAGATTTACGCTACTGTCTCCCACCCAGTCTGTGTTTGATATGTCTGGCAGGAAATGGGTGAACGGCAGCCTGGGTATGTGAGCCAGCAGGCTATTGATGAAGCCCTGGCCCACATCTGGAGCGTATTGCAGCTGCCAGATAAGCCCAATGACAGCCAATGAGAGCACGACCGGGGTGTAGAAAACGGACTGGTAGAAGCGCGAACCCTTTATGTCGCTGTCGAGAACCACCGCCATCAGAATCCCGAGCGGTGTCGCGATGAGCATGAGGAACGCCAGCCAGATCAGGTTGTGGGTAAGGGCCGGCATGAAGAATGGATAGGCCCAAACCTTCTGGTATTCATCAATGCCCACGAAGTTCTTGCCCGTGATCGGCCCGATGCCCGTCCAATTCGTGAACGACAAGCCAATCGCAACGATCGTCGGGCCCCAGATCAGCAGCAGATCAATGATCAGGGGGACGCCCACCATCAGGGCCAGGATGATCTTGTCGCGGCGCGACAGGGGGGAGAACAGGCGACGACCGCTGCCCCTCAGGCGAGGGAAATGCAAACGCCGGCGGCCGGGGCCGGAGGAGGGGGGAGGTTTGGAAGGAACGGCTGCCCCCGCTGGGTCGAGCAAACCCGGCTCCGCGGAGGCAGCATCGTCAAACACGTGGTCAGCCATCGGTCGTAATAGTTTCGTGACGGTGACTGGCCATCAAATACCTACGACGGGTTAGGCGAGCGAGTCCCAGAAAGTCTGGATCTTTGCCAGGTACTTGTCGAGGTCTTGATCCGGCTTCTGAAGGAAGTCGATGAGGAAAGCCTGCATGCCGTTTTGGCCGGAGAACTCCGGCTTCGTGTCGCGATCGAGGAACTGGGTCAGCTTCTTGGCGCCGGCGATGACCTGGGCCTGGTGCTTCTGAAGCGGCGTGTACTGGGACACGTCGACATCGTTGGCGGTGGCAATGCCGGAGGTATTCGCCTTGGCGTAGATCAGCTGCGTCGATCCATGAGCCAGGAAGGCCATGAAGGCCTTGGCGTTGGGAAGATCGGCGGTAAGGTTCGGCGACTTTGCCGAGACCATGTAGCCGTCGATCGGGGCGTCGAGGGCCTCTTCGGCATCCCACTGGGTGCCGTGGTGCGGCCACGGGAAGAAGTCGAGGTCGGCGAAGTCCGCCGCGCCCGCAGCCTGGAAGGTTTCGGCCACCTGAGGCTGGAGC
>JANYJI010000102.1 GCA_025358525.1 Chloroflexota bacterium
CCGACAGGAAAGGCGGCAGTCGGAGCGCCGGCGGTCGCCGAGACCAAGGCCGCCTGGCGAGGAACTCACCCACTGGATCGCCTCCTCGTCGACGATCACGAAGGAGCTCGGAGGACGTATTCAGAGGCGGATGCCGAGGAGAGCACTCGATGTGCCAGCCGGAACGGCCTGCGCCGAGCACGGTCTCCCAGCTCGGCTCACCGTCGCGCGCGCCGCGCCAAAGCAGCGGGTCGAGGGCGTCGCGCTTGCCTGGCCGCTCTGGGTCGCCGCCGCGCTCTGCGAAGAGCACGAGCATGGTCGGGGCGGTCGAGGTTGCTTTCCTGGCCGAGGTGCCATGGGGAGGAGGCCGCGGCCGCGGCAATGTCGAAGTAGATGTCGTCATCGACGCGGTATGCGGAGCCGCGGTCGAGGAGGCGGCGCACGGCATCCGAAACCTGCGCGATCATCTCGGTCGCCACGACATAGTGGTCGGGCGGGATGACGCAGAGGCTCTCCATGTCGCGACGGAACAGTTCGGTCTACTCGGCGGCGAGGGTACCCCAGTCGACGCCGGCCGCCGCTGCGCGCTCGAGGAGAGGGTCGTCGAGCCCTGACCGCCTACGGCCTGATCCTGACCTCGGTAGGACTCCTTGTGGAGTCCGGACTGGTTGCTGCGGCACCGGGTGCGGACCAGCGGGCCCTCGCCTGGCACGCTTTCCTGTGGGACCCGTGGTTCCTGCTCTGGGGACTCCTTGTGGCACTTGGTCTCCTGCTCACCCGCGAACTCCAGCCCCGCGCTGAGCCGTAACGGCGCCCACTCTCCTTCCCAGACCGGACCATGCACGACTTGATCATCGTGTTGCTTTCCTGGGCCGGCTGAGTGAGTCAAGTCTGTGACCACTCCGCACCCGAGGCTCCCACCGTGACCGCTCAACCACTCCCTGCCCTGACCAGCGGAGATCCATCCGCCTCGGACCAGGCCCTTTATGCCTTCCTCGTCGAGAAGGCAACCGCTCGGGCTCGAAGAGGACAGTCGAGTCACAGCCGGATGCTCTGGCCGTTCTTCGCGGAGCGGAGTCTGACGCCGGAGAGGGTCAAGCCAGGCGACGTACTGGGCTGGGTTCACAGCATCGGGAAACTCGGGCGGACGCTCGTCCACGACGATCGGCGCACGGATAGCTTGCCTGTCGAGCTAGTTCCGATTCCTGATCCGGATGGGCCTGGTGGTCAGCAACCCCTGCGATGCCGACGACCGCCCGCGGATACAGTGCCGACGAGGTGCGCCGGCTCCTCGCGGTTTGACGGCCAACCCTGCGGCCACTCTTTTTGTGCGGCGTAGCCGTTTCGAGACTCATCCGGCAAATCGACGACGAACGCCCGTCGGTCGGCCACAATCGGGCAATGAGAATCCGTTTCCGCGCGAGCCGATCAATGGCATTCGTCGCGCTGGCGATTTCGGTTGTCGTCGGTGCCTGCGCCGGCGGGAACGCAACTGCGACCAACGCGCTGACTCCCACTCCGGTCGCCGCAACCCCGGTCTCGACGCTTGCGCCTTCCGCCTCAGCAACCGGCTCTGGGACCGCCACGGCATCCTCGACGCCGGCCTCAGGCGTACCGAACTTCAAGCGCATCTACGTGATCGTTATGGAGAACAAGGCGTACGGCTCGATCGTGGGCTCGAACTCAGCGCCGTACCTCAACTCGCTAATCGCCCGTTATGGCCAGCTCACCAACCTCTACGCCGAGACGCATCCGTCAGAGCCCAACTACATCGCCCTGACCTCGGGCGGTCTGCAGGGAACCAACAGCGACGGAGCCTACAACCTGGGCGTGCCAAACCTCTTCGACCAGATTGAGGCCTCCGGCAGGACGTGGCACGTCTACGCTCAGGGTTATCCCGGCGGCTGCTACACCGGCGCCCTCGCCGGAGCCGTGGCCGATGGCCCGGGTGCCGTCGGCGAATATGTCCGCAAGCACAACCCCGCGATCAGCTACACATCGATCAGCGGAAACCCAGCCCGTTGCGCCAACATCACGAAGCTGACCGGCTTTGACCCGGCCGCGGCCGATTTCGAGATGATCATCCCCAACCAGATCAACGACATGCATAGCAGCTCGGTTGAAGCGGGGGACGCCTTCCTAAAGGGCTTTGTGCCGCAGATCACGAGCAGCCCGGCCTTCGCCGACTCCGTCTTGTTCATCACCTGGGACGAAGGCATCCCCAACGACAAGGGCGGCGGGCACATCGCCACGATCGTCGTGAGCCCAAACATGACGCCCGGATCGCGTTTCGAGGGGCCCTCCACGCACTACTCGATGCTCCGCACGATCGAGCTGGCCTGGGGCATGCCGCTGCTTGGCGAGGCCCAGAAGGCATCGACCATCACGCTCCCCTACTGAGCGTCCGAACGCGGCGGACCACGGCCCCGACCGACAGGACGGGTCTACGCCCGGATCGGCCTAAGGAAAAACGCCTAGACAACCGACACCCAAAGCACGATTTATGGCGCGCGGGGTAGCGCGCCCACTGGCGATCGTACGC
>JANYJI010000104.1 GCA_025358525.1 Chloroflexota bacterium
CTCGAGGCCACGGCCTGGGAGATCGGCGCAGCCACGCATCCGCATCCCACTCTGGCCGAAGTCATCGGCGAAGCCGCGATGGCGGTCTCGGGGCGCCAGATCAACTCCTGAGCGGCGGGTCGAGCGGCGGGCGGGGAGCGGCGCGGCGTGGGGCGGCGAAACTGGCGGGGGAGCAGGGAGCGTGCGGAGTGCGGCGTGGCGTGGGGCGTGGCGTGGCGTGGGCGGCGTGGCGCGCAGGGCTGCGGGCGGCCGTGGGCGGGGGCGCGGGCGGCGCGGTATGGGACGCGGGCCGCTGCCGCGGGCGGCGCGGCGTGGCGCGCAGGGCTGCGGGCGGCCGTGGGCGGTTGCGGGCCGTGGGCCGCAGGCGGCGTGCTTGCTCAACTTCAGGCGCGGTGATCGTAAGCAGGGCCTGATGCGTTTGGGGCAGCCTGGAGCTGGCGCCCAGCCCGAATCCACGCACGACGGATACGAGCGCCGCCACTCGGCCGGTTCCTGTCGATGCTTAGCATCACCCGGGCCGAAGGTGAGCAACGACTCGGCGCGAGAGGCGGCGTAGCATCAGCGGGGGCGAAGATGAGCAACTGCTCGGCGTGGGCGGAGTGCGGCGCGGGCGGCGGACGGCGGACGGCTCTGTGTGGGCGCGATGGACGGCGCTGTGTGGGGCGCGGCGGGCGGCGGATGGCGGGCCATCGGCCGGGTGGCATAGTAGTGCAGTAGCCCGCAGAGCGAGCCTCGTGCGCGGGCAACTCTCGCCCCGCGGTGAGATGGGCCAAACTAGGTATGCCGCGTCGCTCGACAGGCGAGCGGTGATGCCGGACGGCACGCGGGACGTGCCAAACCTCGCAGGAGGAGCGCTACGTGGCGAAGGTGACCATGCCCCAGCTGGGCGAGAGCGTGGCTGAGGGGACAATCGGCAAGTGGCTAAAGCAGGTGGGCGACGAGGTCGCCCTGGACGAGCCGCTCCTCGAGGTCATCACCGACAAGGTCAACGCCGAGGTGCCGTCGCCGTTCGCGGGGATCCTGCGCGAGATCCTGGTCCAGGAAGGGCAGAACGTGCCATACGGCTCCGAAATCGCGGTCATCGAAGAGACCGCGGGAGCGGCGGCACCGAAAGAGGGTGCCGGCGCCGTGAAACCGGCGGCCAATGCGACCAGTCCCGCTGTGTCTGCCACTATGCCACCCGCCACTCCCACCGCGTCTACCGACGCCATACCTCAGGTCCTGGCGCCTGAAATGGCCGAGGTCGGCGATCCGGATGCCCGCATGACGCCGGCGGTGCGCATGCTGATGCGACAATACGGCCTGTCGCCCGTGGAGATCGTGGGCACGGGCCATGCTGGCCGCATTACGCGCGAAGACGTGACGACGTTCGTGGAGCACCGGCCGGCTGCCACGGAACGTGGAGCCGCCACTGCCGCCGGAGCTGCCCCTGCCACGGAACGTGGAGCCGCCACTGCCGCCGGAGCCGCCACGACCGCCGGAGGCGCCCCTGCCACGGAACGTGGAGCCGCCACTGCCGCCGGAGCTGCCACGCCGGCCGCCGAGGCCGGGGTCTCTCCGTCCGTTCCATCGGCACCCGTGCTCGGCGTCCCGAGTCATTCGCCGGGCCTGGCACCGGCCGCCCTTTCACCTGCGTCGTCTGCCGTCGCCTGGGGGCCGAGCGAGGACGAGGTTCTGGTTCCGCATACGCAGATGCGTCGCGGTATCGCCGCCCAGATGACGCGCGCCGCCGCGATCCCGGCCGCCTACAGCACGTTCGAGGCCGACATGACGGCCGTGGTGAACCTGCGCGCCGCCCAGGCGGCCGCGTACAAGGCCCGCGAGGGAGTCGGGCTCAGCTTCCTGCCGTTTGTGGTCAAGGCAGTGGTCGAGGCCCTCCATGGCCACCCCGATCTCAACGCCCACTACGTCGACGAAGGCCTGTTGAGGAAGCGCCGCATCAACATCGGCATCGCCATTGCTGTGGACAACGGCCTGATCGTGCCCGTGGTCCACGACGCCGATCAGCTCTCGATCAACGGCATCAACCGGGCGATCCAGGACCTCGCGGCTCGGGCCCGGTCGAACAAGCTGCGGCTCGATGATTTGCAGGGCGGGACCTTCACGGTCGACAACACCGGCTGGTTCGGGTCGGTGCTGACCGTGCCGATCATCAACGTGCCCGAGGTCTGCATCCTGACCACCGAAGCGGTCGTGAAGCGGCCGGTGGTACGGGAGACGCCCGAGGGTGACGTTTTGGCGGTCCGATCGATGATGAATCTGGTTGCCGGGTACGATCACAGGGCAACGGACGGCGCTCAGATCGGGCGTTTCGTACGCGACGTAATTTGCTGGCTCGAGGCTGCCGGACCCGACTTGCCCATCTACTAGGTCGGACCGGCTACGCCACGAGACCGGCCTGCGGCGAGAGCCAGGGGCGAAAGCCAGCCGCGCCGCGGATCGGGTCGGCAAATGAGCGTTACGCAACGGGGGCATTAGGCAACGGGGCGTGGAAGCAAAGGTGGCTATGCGCGTATTCGTCACCGGCGGAGCCGGCTTCATCGGTCGCGCGGTCGTCCACGGGCTCGTGTCGCGAGGGGACTCCGTCGTGGCCGCGGTTCGGAATCCCGCTCGGGCAGCCGATCTCGAGGGGAACGACCTGCGCCTCGTCACGTCCGACCTGTCGGCGGTCGATGCAATGGCCGACTCGATGCGAGGAACCGACGCCGTCGTGCACCTGGCGGGGATGTACCGCGTGGGCATTCCTGAGTCGGAGCACGCCGCGATGTGGGATGCCAACGTCGGGGCCACGGAGCGGGTCCTGGACGCGGCCGCTGTCGCGGGCGTCGCGCGGACCGTGGTGGTTTCGACGGTCAACGTCTTTGGCAATACCGGCGGCCATGTTGTCGACGAAACCTACGAGCGCGATCTCGGGCGCGGCTTCCTCAGCTACTACGACGAGACCAAGTTCCGCGCTTTCGAGCTGACCCGCCGAAGAGTTGCCGACGGCCAGCCGATCGTCATCACCATGCCGGGCGGCGTCTATGGGCAGGGCGATCATTCCGAGGCAGGCCGGCTGCTGCAGCTTGCTTTTCAGGGCAAGCTGCGCTATCGAGCCCTCGACGACGTGGGGATGGCCTTCGTCCACGTCGAAGATGTGGCGGCTGGGATCATCAGCTGCCTCGATCGCGGGACGCTTGGCGAGGCCTATGCGCTCACCGGCGAGCCGCTAACCGTGCGCGACGCCATCCGCGTGGCGGCGGCGGCGGGCGGGCGGAAGTCGCCCTGGCTGCGCGTTCCGACCGCTCTCTTGAGGGCGGCGGCGCCTTTCGGCAGCATGGTGGGCCGGCTGATCGGAACGCCGCCCAACATCCGCGAGCTGATTAGCGCGTCGCACGGAGTCACGTACTGGGTATCGAATACGAAGGCGAGGCGGGAACTCGGCTTCGACCCACGGTCACTCGGGACCGGAGTCCGCGACAGCTGGGGCCACGACTGAGCTGGGCAAGGCCCGAGACGGGTCCACGTCGTACACTCGCGGCCATGGACAGCCAGGACAGCCACAAGTTCGGTTCAGTTGCGGCTAGCTCAGTCGCGTCCGGCTCGGTCGCGGGTTCAGTCGCGGGCTCGGTCGAGCCGCGTCGCCATCCCGAGTGGATCAAGGCCCGTATCCCGTCCGGAGAGACTTACCAGGAAGTTCGGCGGCTGCTCCACGGCCTGAATCTCAACACGGTCTGCGAAGAGGCCCACTGCCCCAACATTGGCGAGTGCTGGGACGCGCGCACGGCGACGGTCATGATCCTGGGCGATACCTGCACTCGGGCCTGCGGGTTCTGCGCGGTCAAGACGGGCAAGCCGCTGGTCCACGACCTCGACGAGCCGCGCCGGGTGGCGGAGGCAATCCGCGGTCTGGGCCTGGAGCACGTGGTCATCACGAGCGTCGCCCGGGACGATCTCGACGACGGCGGCGCAGAGATCTTCGCCGAAACGATCCGCCGACTTCGGGTCGCCTGTCCTGGCATGGGCGTGGAAGTGCTGATCCCCGACTTCAACGGTGAAGAGCAGCCGCTCCGGACAGTCATGGCGGCCGGGCCGGACATCCTCAACCACAACGTCGAGACGGTAGCGCGTTTGCAGAAGCCGGTTCGCAAGCGGGCCCGGTACGATCGGTCGCTCGACGTCCTGCTGCGGGCGAAGGCCTACGCCCGGGAGTTTGCCTCGGCCGGATCGTTCGCCGCAGCGACCGCACCCGCCGAATCGACCGCACGGTCCATCATGGTCGAGAGGTCGCTCGCAGGGCCGGCCGGAGCGGAGCCTTGGTCGCCCGCCGTCCACACCAAGTCGTCGATCATGGTCGGCCTGGGCGAGACACGGTCGGAGCTGCATCAGACGTTCCTCGACCTTCGGGCGGTCGACTGCGACATCCTCACGATTGGCCAGTACCTGCGGCCGTCGGCTGAGCATCTGCCGGTCGAGCGTTACTACCACCCCGACGAGTTCGCGGAGATGCGCGTTGAGGCGCTGGCGCTGGGCTTCAAGCACGTGGAGTCGGGTCCGCTGGTTCGATCGAGCTACCACGCCCGCGACCAGGTGCCCGGTGCCGAGGCGCGTCGGGCGGCTCGAGCTGCCGGCATGCAGGCCGGTGGCGTACAGGCCGGCGGCGGACAGGCCGGCGGCCCCACCCTCGACGCTACCGAAAGCGGCCGCCGCGGCCCCACCCTCGACGCCGACGGACGCGTGGTCTACCGGGCCGACTGACTCGGCAACGCAGGTGAGGGAAGCGCTCCTCCTGGTGGGGAACGGGGACGAAATAAGCGCCAGTAAAGCGGCGCGCCCTAGCCTGCCAGCATGGATGACGTCCAGGTTGGCTCGGTCATTCGGTCGGTGAGGATCAGGCGTGGCCTTCGCCAGAGCGATGTCGCGGAAACGGCGGGAGTGAGCCAGGCGATCGTGTCAGCAATCGAGCACGGTGACTTCGACTCAACCTCGCTCCGTGTCGTGCGCGGCGTCGCCGCGGCTGTTGGTGTCTCGCTGGCGCTGGCGCCGCGATGGCGCGGCCCGGATCTGCCAAAGCTGCTCGACGAGAAACATGCTGCGATCGTTCGCGAGGTCGTCACGCGGCTGGGGGCCCTCGGCTGGGTCGCCTTGCCCGAGCACACCTTCAGTATTCGCGGCGAACACGGATCGATCGATGTGTTCGCGTGGTCGCCGACGTCTCGGGCCGCGCTCGTCGTCGAGGTCAAGTCGGTATTGGTCGACCTCCAAGACCTGTTGTCGACCCTCGACCGAAAGAAGCGGCTTGCGTCTTTGATCGCGCGTGAAGCTGGCTGGAGGCCGCTGCTCATCGGTACACTGCTGGTGATGCCGGGGGAGACCCAGGCCCGGAACGCGATCGAGAGGTACAAGCCTGTCTTCGACGCGACATACCCGGCCCGGGGAAGGCAGGTTCAGCGATGGCTTCGTTGCCCGGAACTCGACCTGCGTGGGATCTGGTTCGTGCTCAACTTCACTGCCGGTGATACAAAGCGGCGTCCTGGTGGCTCGTTCCGGGTCAGACCGAAACGTGAGCCACCGACCGAGGGCAGTTCACGCTCAGACGATGGGTCACCGAAGGGCGCAGCGCCGGGAAACTCGGGTCCAGCCGCATACCTGCCCACTTAGCATCACCCCGGCCGAAGATGAGCAGCCGAATCGCCGGTTCCGACCCCTAGCATCACCCCGGCCGAAGATGAGCAGAGAGATGGCTCGGGCGAACGGCCGCGCGCGGCTACAGGATTTTCGAGAGGAACGCCTTCGTGCGCTCTTG
>JANYJI010000112.1 GCA_025358525.1 Chloroflexota bacterium
GGGGCCATCCGGGTTGACGAACGTCTTCGTCATATTCCCGTACGGGTCGTACTCGAACTTGGTGCGTACGCCACCCGAGGTGGACGAGACGATCTGGTCAAGCCTGTTGTACTCGTATGCCGTCGGCACGCCGGCATCGGTGACGCTTGTGCGGTTCGAGTCGGCGTCGTAGCCGTATGACTTCTGCCAGAGCTGCACTCCGCCTGAGCCCGTCATCGTGTCTGTGAGGACGCGGCCCACGTTGTCGTATGTGTAGGCCTGGCTGCTGGAACCCGCAGCACCGGCGATGCCGGTCAGGTTCTGCGTTTCGGAGACGACGTTGCCGTCTCTGTCGTATGAGCGTGTGAAGGCAGCGACGATTCCGACGGTCTCCCCGATCGGGCGGTTCGCGCCGTCATAGCTGAACAGCGCCGAAGTAGAGCCGGGCCAACCGCGGCTGTCCATCAGGCCGTCGAGCCGCCAGCCGTAGGTGAGGGTTCCGCTGTAGACGGCGCCCGTGCTCGTCAGGAGCTGACCCACCTTGTTGTACGTGAAGTTGCTGACGCCGCTAGCGTCCGTGCGAGTTCGCACCGTGCCATCGGGGTTGTAGGCGGCGGTCGTTGTGGCCGTGGCCCCGGAAACGCCCGTCTTGTTGCCGAGCGTGTCATAGGCGTAGTTGATGGTGCCGCCACCCTCGCCTGCGCCTGTGCCGTCGAAGGTCGTCGAAAGAACCTGGCTCCCGGCGTTGTAGCCGGTCGTCGAGGTCATCTTGAGCGAGGCCGTACCCGCGCCGTTGTAGAGACGCGTGGCGGTCTGCCGACCGAGGTTGTCGTACGAGGCGTCTGTGTGGCGTGAGGCGCTGGCGCAGCCGCCCGAGATGTACGAGCAGGTCGTAACCAGGAGGCCAGAGACGTCGTAGACGAAGCCCGTCGACGAGACGGCCGTGAGCTCGCTACCCACCGGGTTGGCGGAGGGCGGCGTCTGGCTGGTGACGTGGCCCATGGCGTCGTAGACGTATTGCCAGGCGCTTGTGTCGGCGCTGTTGGCCGGGTTGCAGCTGGCGGCGACGGCCGCAGACGAGCAGGTCCCAAGCAACTCGCCAAGGGAGTCGTAGGCGAAGGTCGCACGGATGTTCTGCGTGCCATCGGACGGCGCAGTTGCGACGTAGTTGCCCGTAGACATCACCACGTTGCCAACCCTGTCGTAGTCGATGTGAGTTCTGATGCTCTTCGGGTCGACGCTGTCGGTGCGGCGTCCCAGGGCGTCGTAGGTGTAGGTCGTGATCAGGTTGGCGTCGGCGGCATCTTCGGGCCTAGCCACTGCGGCAGCCGTCTTGACTGTGAGCATCCTGCCCATGACGTCGTACGTCGTGGCTGTCAATGGCTGCGGATCGCCCGCGTGTCCGGGCGCCCCGAGCGATCGAACGATCTTGCTGTCTGCGTTGTAGACGGACGTGGTCGGAATATTGGTCGCCGGGGTGGCGACGTTCCAAACGCTCACGTCATCGAGATAGAACTTCGCGCCGGCAGCAGCCGAAGTCACGACCGCGACGGACGCGCCCGTACTCGACGAAGGGGCCCAATCGAGATCGACCCACTGCCAGGCGTCGTTCCCGGTGATTGGAGTCGTGGCCCTTTCCGTGGACGAGGGTACGTCCTTACCGAGGACGACGCTCAGGGCGGTCCCGCTCGCGGCGTAGACGTGGGCCCGGACGTGGTATGTCTGGCCGGCCTGGAACGCGCCGGCAAGGACGCATGCCACTCCGGAACTCGCGCCCCCGCCAGCGGTGACACGAAGACGGGCGTTGCCGGATGCCGCGGTGACCGAATCGGCGGCCATGTCCGCGGTGCTAGGAGAGAGCACGAAACCACCGTCGGCGGCGCCGCTACAGGTCGTGGAGCCGGTCTCGAAGCCGTCGTATTGGTACTGCGCGGCGTCGGTGCGGTCGTAGTTGCGCAGCGTCTGAGTCTGGCGTCCGGCGGCGTCGTAGACATTGCGGGTCCACGCGACGTCCGCATCTACCTGGCCCGAGGCACCGGGCGTGGAAGTCTGGAGGGTCCGACCGCCCGCCGTGTAGTCAGTCCGAACCCAGGACCCGTCGGCTCGCGTGACCTTGGTCATGTGGTCGAGCCCGTCGAACGTGCTGCTCGTAACGCGGCCGAGAGGATCGGTCACCGACACGGCCCGGCCGAGACTGTCGTATTGGACCGTGGAGACGACGTTCTGATCCTGCGTGGACGCACCGCCGGCCACGTAGTTGGCCACGGTCTTGATCTTGCGGCCGTTGAGGTCGTGCCAGACGACGCTGGTTATCCCTCGCGCGTCCACGGACGCGATCGTCTGGCCGTTTACGTCGAACATGGAGACGGAGTTGCAGTAGCAGGTGGTGGCATCCAAGAGCGCCGGTGCGGCGGTCTTCCTCGGCGGGAGCGCATCGGTGAGCGGAACCGCCGCAGTCTTGGTCGGCGGGAGCGCATCGGTGAGCGGAACCGCCGCGATCCGGGCCGTCGAGGCGTGGGGCTTGCCGATACCCATGGCTGTCGTGTTCGCGGTGCTACTCGATGGAGTCCCAGTGGCCGGGGCAAGCACGGAGAGCGCCACTACATTGTGTAATGGCGCAATGGGGTCAGTCAGTGCGGACCCGAGGCTATTGACGGCGACGACATAAGTCCCCGTGCTCCCACCCGCGTTGATGCCGATCGTATATGTGCCGGTCTGAGGGAGCGTGAGAGTGCCGCTCGACCAGACGTCCCACCAGTACGCGATAGAGCCGCTGGCGAGCGTGGTCCCATCCGGGTTCGTAATGGAAACGGGTGTGTAGTAGTTGCCGCTCGAAACGTTGACGCTGACGCTCTGGCCGGAAGTGCCGCTGAAGGTGACCGTCCCGTTCTGGCCGGGGGCCGTGATGGTCATGGTGACCGGCGAGCCATCGGCTGAGGTCGTCAGCGCCACGTCCGGTGGCAGGGTCCAAACGGTGGCGGTGAACAGCCCCGTGGTCGCCCCACCAGGGTTGATGGCGATCGTATATGGGCCTGTCTGAGACAGTGTGATTACGTTCGAAAACCAGTTGTCATACCAGTACGCGATGCTGCCGCTGGCGAGCGTGGTTCCGTCCGGGTTGGTGATGGACACGGGCGTGCCGTAGTTGCCGCTCGAAAGGTTGACGCTGACGCGCTGGCCGGCCGTGCCGCCGAAATTGAACGTGCCGTTCTGACCGGGGGTCGTGATGGTCATGGTGGTCGGCGAGCCATTGGCCTGCGTCGTCAGCGCCACGTCCGGTGGCAGGGTCCAAACGGTGGCGATGAACACCCCAGTGTCCGAGTACATGGTCATGGCGCCGCCGGGTGGGCTGTACACGCCACCGGGGCTCATGTTGATCGTGTACGTGCCCGTCTGAGGTAGCGTGAGCACGTCGGTAAACCAGTCGCCATACCAGTAGGCTATGGTGCCGCTAGCCAGAGTGGTCCCGTCAGGACTTGTGATGGAGATGGGCGTAAACGCTTGGCCCGTGAACCCGTTGGCCGTGACCAAAACGCTGACGCGCTGGCCCTCGCTGCCGCTGAACGTAACCGTGCCGTTCTGGCCGGGGGTGGTGATGTTCACGCTGATCGGGTAACCGTTGGCGGAAGTAGACAGCGCCACGTCGGGTGGCAGACTCCAGGCGGTGAACGTGTACAGCCCCGTCGCTCCACCTGGGTTGATGCCGATCGTATATGTGCCGGTCTGAGGCAGCGTGAGAACGTTGGTGAACCAGTTGTCCCACCAGTACGCGATAGAGCCGCTGGCGAGTGTGGTTCCGTCCGGGTTCGTAATGGAAACGGGTGTGTAGTAGTTGCCGCTCGAAACGTTGACGCTTACTCGCTGGTCCTTGGTGCCGTTGAATGTGACCGAGCCCTTTTGGCCCGGCGTAGTGATTTTGAGGTCGACCGGAGTGCCGAAAACCGCCATCTGCTCCCACACGTCCATCCACGAAGGTGGGCACGGAGGCGCCGGGCTGGCGGTGGGGGCGATGGCGTTCTGGACGCCGGCCGCGCGGCCAGCCGCGTCGAAGATGTTCGTGGTCGTTCGGCCGGCATCGCCCGCGACCGCATGGGAGGTCGTGGTCACGATGTTGCCGAGCAGGTCGTAAGTGGACTCGGTCGAAATGTTGGCCACTCCCTGGTCGCCGATCGTCCGCGTGACATGGCCGTACGCGTCGTATGCGTAGGTCGTGGCGACGTCGGTCAGGGTCCCGGCGGCCGGGTTGCCCGTGGCGTAGTTGGCGTACTTCGCTTGAAGTTGACTGGCTCCGTCGTACGTGAAGTGGGTACGCGTGCCGTCGGGCGTAATCGTCTCGACCGGCTTGTTGAAGAAGTTGTAGCTAGTGATCGTCCGTTCTGACACTCCACCCGGAGGAGTCACGGTGAGCTTGTTGCCGATTTCGTCGTAGATGAGGACCGTGGTGTTGCCAAGACCATCGGTGCTTGACGTGATGTCGGTCTGATTGGGCGCATAGAGGCTCCAGCCCGCCACGCCATCAGCGTCGATCTGACGCACCGCTCGACCCCAGACGTCATATGTGGCATGTGAGGCCACGTCCTGGTCTGGGTGCGCGGCATCGAAGACGCCATCGATGTAGTTGGCGATCGTCGTGGTCGGGAAGATGGCCGGGGTCGCGCCAGGCGTAGACATGCCGCTCGGGAGAGCCGACGTATCGGGGACGTAGGCGATCTGACTCACTCGCCCGGTGATGTCGGTAGAAGCTGTCAGCTGGCCAAGGCTGTTGTACGTGCTGCGGCTGAACGCCGTCATGAGGGCGACATCGTCGACGTGAGCGCTGCCCGAGCCACCGGCGACGGAGAAGCTCAGTTCCACTAGACCCGTGCCATCGAGCGGGATCGTCACGTCGTTGCTGAGCATGGTCCAGGGACTGCCGGCAGTCGGAACCTGAAGGGCTACGGCAGCCCAAATGCCATCCGTGCGCTCGTAACGCAAGCCCACGGCCGGCGTGCCGCCGTCGCTCTTGAGAGCGGCCTGGAGCCGGAAGGTCTGGCCCGGCAGCAACTGAGCGCGCTGGCTCGCGGTCGCAGACCCTGAGAGCGCCAGAGAGGCCACGCCCGAATGGGCGACGCTCGTGTCGGTGGTTGCGCCCGGGGCGGTCCAGCCGTTCAGCGCGTTCTCGAAGTCCGTGTTGGCGAGGAACGTGTTGTCGTCCGTCTGGATCAAGTGACCCTTCAGGTCGTAGATCTGCTCGTTCCTCCGATTGACCGTCTGCTTGCCCCATGGTGCAGTCGGGCCGAAGGCCGGGTTGGAGACGGGCGTTGTCGTTGAGGTCTGCAGGCCAAGGTCGTTGTAAGTGACGCTGGTCCTGAGGAAATCGCCGTTGCCAAGGCTTACGGAGGCGACGTATTGGTCCGGCGACTGCGTCCACGTCACCTGGGTGGCGGCGAGCGGATCGGGGTAGTTGTCGATCTTGGCCACGGCCAGGGTGCCGCGCCGCGAGATGACCGGTGCCTGGTTTCCCGGCAGCCTGTAGCGAGTCTCCTGGGTGGGGTTGTTCAGGCCGTCGGTGCGGTATGCGGCCAGCATGTCGACTGGGGTGGCTGGGGTGGTCACGCCGCCGGCGCAGTCTGCAGAAGCGCACGGAATCGCACGGAAGGCGGTGTAGACGCTGCCATTGGCAGTGATATCGGCGTAGTACGCGTAGTTGGACGAGACGGCGTTGGCGTCTTGCCACTCCGGGCGAAGATACAAGCCTGTTGGAGTGGTGTTGCCGCTCAGGACTCGCAGCAAGGGCGAGTGCGTCGTGACCGGCGTGATTGACACCGCCCGCGTGGGCGTAGTCGCGGTGCCGTAGACATACCCGATGTCGGTGTAGTTGCTGGCGGAGCCGTCATAGCGTGGGTCGTAAATTCGGGTCAGGTAGTGGTTCGCGTCGTAGCCGTAGCCGATGCAACCGGACGCCGTTCCGGCGGGGGCGCAGGCGCCGACATGGCGGGCCGGAATGACGTTGGTCAGGTTCTGCGAGGCACTGACGTCGAACTCGGCTGTGCGACCGGTCGAGGCGGCCGCGGTGCCGAGCTTCTCGGTGAAACGGACAGTCCCGCTGCTATATGTGACGTCGATCTGGCGCGCGGCAGCTTGTCCGGACGCCGTGGTCATGCCCTGATGCTCTGAGGGGGCGTGGATGGCGACAAGCTTGTAGGCCTTGGATCCACCCGAAGGCGAACTGAAGTCATACGTCCAGTCGAGGGTGGTCAGGTTGCCGTCCAAATCCCGGAGGGACGTGAGTAGACCGTCCCGGTTGAAGCGGTGGGTATCGCCGCCCGGCATTGTTACGACGAAGTCGTCGCCGGAAACGGCGCCCGTGGTGACGTCCAGGCTCGGCTGCGTAATCAGGGACTCCCAATCAAAACCCGCATAGCTGCCATCGACCGCGAGGAGCGAATAGCCATCGAGAATGACCGGGTCCGGCGTCGGACTGCCGCCAGCGGTGGAGTAGGTGCCGTTGAGGTCTTGGTTGTTGTAGAATCCGAGCAGTTGCCGAGCGTCGGCCTCTAGGTCGCGAGTGACGCGAGTCCAGGCGTTCGGGGCAGTCTGGGAGACCTGGATGGCGTACTGGGGCAGAACGCCCGTGGGTACCGACGGTCCGGCGTAGTAGGTGATGCTGCCCGTTTTGGAGTCGCGGGCGTCGTGAAGGTAGAACGTCTGCGCGATGCTCGAACCCCCAACCTTGCGCCAGTACCATGTCGCATACGGCACCGCAGAGAGCGACGCGTTCTGGCCGAGGAGCTTGGGCTCGTCCGAGACGGCAGCCGGCAGCACCTTTAGCGAGCTGGCCCCCACGAACTTGTCGACCGTGTTCGAGGCGGCGTTCGACCCGCCGGAACTCCAGACTGGCATCGCAACCGACGGATCGTCGAAGATGACTGTCGCGCGCGGCTCGAAGCGGAGCGCGTCGAGGTAGTCCGTGCCGGCGGTCCCATTGCCGAACATGCCCAGGCCGACGACGCTGTAATCGTCGTTGGGCCCGCCGAAGCGCGAGTCACCGACGACCTGCGACCAGATGTTCAAGCCGCTCGGTAAATTGGATCCGCCGGCAACGAGCCATGCGCTCGGGTCGCCACCCAACGACACCTTGACCATGCTGGCGTCCTGCAGAGCGAAGTCCGTGCCGAGGGTGTAGACCAGCCACTTGGCTGCGCCCGTGGTGTTGTTCTTGATCTGGAATCCGACACCCATTCCCCCGGCGGCTGACTTCACCGAGAAGCCAAGCGATGGGTACTGGTTGATGTCCACCTTGATCGCCGTCGTGGTCGCGCCTGCCGTGTTGGTCGAATCGAAGGCGTAGCTGTGTGTGCCGCTGGCGGCATCCGACGTGGTGACAGAGGGAAGTCCGGAACCGGTCGTGGTCCAGCCTGGAACCACGTTCTCGTCCAGGACCGTGATCCGGGGGCGATCCACCTTGTCTGGCGCATCGCTGACTAGCTGTCCGTTGGCGTTGGTGCCGACGAAGTAGCGGTTGCCCGCCGGATCGCGGTACGTGTAGTTCGCGCCGGAGCTTGCGTTTTCGATGCGCTCGTCGAAATTGGTGCCCCAGCCGCATGCACCGAGGATCAGGTCGCAGGCGGTCGTGTCGGGCGTTTGGGCGCTGTCGTAGTAGTAACTGAGATCAACAGAACCGCCGAGGTCGGAAAAGCCGAGACCGCTCGAGGCAGACACTGTCAGGTTCCCGGACCACAGATCGATGGCGCCCTTACTGCCGTCAGGCAGTGCGACCGACTTGGGGTAGCCACCTGCCATCGCGCCCGACGATAGGGCGATCGGGAAGTCGTTGCGGGAAATGACCGATTGCCCGGTCATGTGGACGTTGGTTGAGTTGAGATTGTCCTTCGCTCGTGCGAGATAGAGCGACGGATAAGCCCAGTCAGACGCCCACACGTATTGGCCATTTACCACGTGCACGAGGTCAAGACGAAGGCCGAATTGTCCGGGCGCCGGAGGCGTAACGATCGGCAGGTTGAACACCGGGCTCCAGCCCTGGTTCCCGAGGTCGCCCGGCAGATCAGCGACGCCCGATGACGTGAAGCCTGTCAGGTTGACGTTGTAGCCCCTGGAGTCATACCAGCGGTAACCGACCTTGTAGCAGTCGACCGGATTGCCGCAGGCGTTGTAGGTGAAGCCCGAGCCGTTGTTGTTGATCTGGACCGGCACCCTGATGGTGCTCCCGGCGGTCATCTTCGAGGGTGCATAGTCGGGTCCGAGGGCGGGATCGAAGTTGATCTTGACGTGCGGCACAATGTAGGTGAGTGTCAGTTGGGGCTCGTTAGTACCCATGCTGCCCGCGTTGAAGGTGAGTGCACCGCAGGCGCCGCCGGCACACGGGGTCGTCTCGTCGACAGTCCGTAGCTCGAAGCCGAAGTCAGGCTTCCAGTCCGCGCCGTTGCGCGTGTAGCGCGCTCGAACGATGCCGCTGACATCCATATTCAACCAGCCACTGCCGACAGCCGGAGAATCGACGGCGGTGGACGCATCGGTTGAGGGCTGGTCGTTCCAGGTGGCGTTGGAGCCGCTCCATGTCGCGGCGATTCCGGACGCGCGGACGAGTTGGCCCGAAGCGGATCCCCCAGCCATGAAGACGCCGAGCGTTGCGTTCACGATCTGGGCCCCGTCGGGCAGGTTCGGGTGAGGGAAGAAGTAGAGCGAGCGCGTCGCTCCGAGCGTCGGGTCGACGCCGATGCGATCCACCGCACCGGTTCCGACTAGGTCTGGCAAAGCGGCGCTGATGAAGGTGTCCACGTAGCCATTGCCGCGACCAGGAATGTTGTAAGTGCAGTTGCTAGTCGCGTCCCAGCGAATGCAGGCACTCGGATCAAGAGTGACCGGGTAGGCTCGACCGGAGGCCGCGAGCCAGGCTCGATCGAGGGTGTACGTCAGGAGGGTCTCGCCGTCGCGCAGGCCCGCGGCCTTGTTGTCGAGGGTGACTTTGACCGCGCCTGCCGGCGCCACCTTGCCATGGGCATCGAGCAGGCTCGGGGCGCTGATGGCGCCGAGAACCTGCTGGTTGTCACCCTGGCCGCTCAGAACCTCCACCCTCTGGCCGTCTGGGGCCAGGACGAGCGAGAGGCCCTGGGTGCTGACTGCGAAGGCGTAGGCGTTCGGGGCGCTCGAGCGGGACAGTACCGCCCCGAACTCAAAGCCATCCGAGGTTGAATTGAGGGCGATCGACGAGTCGCTTCCGGTTCCGTCGTACACGATGCCATTAGTGCCGTTCTGCTTGCCCACGCCAGACAGACCCGGAACGCGGAAGGAGAGTGTGAAGCCCGAGCCGTGGAGAGCGGCAAGGGGATCCGAAGCGGAAGTCGTGTTAAAGACGATGATGCCGTTGTTGGCGCGCTCAGCAAGGTTGTACCCGGGCGTTGCCTGCGACGGGGCCAGGCCCGTGTCGATCTGCTTCCACGTGCCGGCGGCATCCTTGTAGTTGAGTCGGCCGGAGGATGTGGTCTGCGTCAGGGTTCCATTCGGGTTGGCGACCACGCGTCGGTGCGCGTCCCGCAGCGACACGACCTCGGTCGGCGTGGAGGGGAACCTCACGGCTACCGGTTCCACGCGAACCGTGGCGTTGCCCGTGGCGTAGCCACCCAGAGCGCCGCCGGCCGTGGACAGCGTGACGGTTCCGCCGCCGGTACTGCCGCTCCCGCTGCCGCCGCTGCCGCCGCTGCCGCCGCTGCCGCCCCCGCCCTGGACGACATCCACTCCCGGAACGGAGATGACCGGGTTGGCCGTGTTCTTCGGCCCGGATGCGACATCGCTCTGCGCATTCTGGGCCGGCTGCGGCACGACGGGGATCGACGACTGGACCGAGGTGGCAACCAGAATGAGCACTGTTGCCAGGGCGAAGAAGCGACGGCTGGCGCGCGCACGTACGGCACGCAGACGCGTGAATCGGCTCACGGTATTCCCTCGTCGGCCCCCCGGGGCCCACTCACGGCGCGGCAAGCCGCGCCATTGCGTCCTCCACGGCCCTGTTGACGGTCAGGGCCGACTCCCCATCGGCGCGGTCTCGGATCCTCCTCCAAGACGTGAGCCGTTTGGCAATCGGGGGCATTGTATACGACACATATGGTCGCGTGTATGTGTATTGGCACACTTGAGTCGCACGATTTTCTGTGGACTCTGCGCGGAAAAGCGGGCGTGCAACTCTGCGCCCTCAGCTTGCGGGCGAGGTGAGCCAGATACTGCACGCCACCGCCCATTACGTGGTCCGAGCTTGGGTATCCTTGCAGTCATATCGGAGGAGAGGAACCCGAGGGGATGCCAAAGAATACCAATCGCTATCGTGGCGCGGCTGAGCGCGAAGCTCGGAACCGCAGGGTCGCCGCCAGCACGTCCGGTCGGTTCGGGCCGGCCGGTAGACGTTTGGGCGCCATTCGGGCTCACGTCCATCGGCCACATCTGCGCCGTGAGATCGTGATCGTCGGCTCGTTGCTGCTGGCCGTGATCGTCGGGCTCGGAAGTCTGGGCCTTGGCCTCTACATGTCCAAGTCTGACCACGACTGGGCGTCGGTGGCCACGGTGAACGGCAGCTCGGTCAGCCGCGAGACGCTTCGCGGAAGGATGGCCGTCCTGGGATTGCTGGGGCAGGAACGAAGCCAGTTCATCGGCACCGCAGCGAACGCCGGCAACCTCCCAGCCGAGCAGGCGCCCGCCCTGCAGAGTTCGGCCGCTGTAGTGACATCGCTGGAGGCGGCGCGAGAGAGCCTGATCGACGACGACCTGCTCCGTCAACTGGCGTCTCGCGATGGGATTGCCACGCCGGCGAACGCCGATCCGTGGACCGAAGCGACGGCGTATGTGTCGGGCGACCTGGCGCACCGATTGCGACTTATCCGATTCGGTCTGCCAACTGCGACGACGGGCGCGGCCCCCTCACCCGCGACCCCCGCGGCCGCGACCCCTGCGCCCGCGACCCCTGCGCCCGGTGGCTCCACGGCCCCGTCCGAACCATGGCCGGCAGCAGGCACAGCCAACTCCAACCCAACCACGGCACGCGTCCGGGCCGAACTCGTCGCCAACACTCAAATCGAAACGGTTGTGGCCAGGCTCCACGACGCGGGCTGGCAGGTCTTCGGCGAGGACGTGGCTGTGTCGGCGGACGGAGTGTCGGCGGACTCGTCGCTCGAGCTTGACCCGACCATCGCCGCGGCGACGACCCGCGATAAGGTAGGCGACATCGTGGGTCCCGCTACGGACTCATCCGGCCGAGTCAGTCTAGGCAAGTTGTTCGACCCACCGGACACGAGCGCGCTCTCGCGTCGCCTGCCCCTCGACGCTGACAAGGCCAAGGTGGATACCTACGCTCTGCAATCATGGGCAAACGGTCAGGCTCTGCGGCGCGCCGTGACCGCGAGCCTACTCACGAAGTGGGGCTCGGCGGGCGTGAATGAGGCCCATTTCCGCGAACTGGTGGTAGGCGCCGCTCCCACATCGGGAGGCGCCGGGCCCTGGGTCGAACTGTCCGCTCTGGTAGTCGATCGACTCAAGGGTGTCAGCCAAACCTCCATGGCCAGCGCTCCGTCCGGTCTCGACCTTACCGCAGACGGGCTGGCCAAGGCGCTCAAGTCGATGACGCCGACCGATCGAACTGCCCTATTCCGAGGCCTGGTGGCTTCCGCCAATCGGCTGCCCGCGCCCGACACGACGAACACCTCTGGCGAACTCGGCTTCTATACCAAAGACGGCTTGGTGCCGGACCTCGGGGCGGCGGCCTTCGACCCAATGACTCACACCGGTGACGTGATCGGGCCAATCTCCACCTCGGCCGGACCCGAGCTGTTCCTCGTAGAGAGCCGCTACGCAGGCACGCTCGACGAGCGCTCACAGGTGGCACTCCGCCAGGTCCGCAATGACACGGCCCCGAACTTGCTCGCCTACACCAAGCAGTACTCGCCCGCCGACGCCGCGCTCGCGGCCGATGCAGGCTGGCGGGCCGAGCCCGAGTTCGGATCGAGCGAAGCGGTTCGGGCCGCGCTCTTCGAGACCCCGATCAGCACCCTCTCGGACCCGTTCGTGCTCGATGGCAAGCTCGCTCTCGCACTCGTTACCGAGCGGCGGACCGCCGTCCCCGACGCGCGCACGCTTGACCGCTTGACCCTCGACGGGTACGTCGCCTGGTTCGCGTCGGAATACGCGAAGGCCGCGATCACCCGCTCGGATAGTCCCCTGCCCGAGCTGATGCCGAGCGCGAGTCCGAGCCCTTCGACCTCTGCCGCGCCCGCCCTGCCGTCCGCCCCGGCACTCGACACCCCCAACCTGCCCATCATCCCGGGCCAGCCCGCGGCGACTCCGGTCCGGACCGACCAGTTCGGACTGCCGGCGCTGCCGTAGGGCGGGCGCCGCGGGAGTTCGCGATCGGCAATCAGCGGTCGCGAGCGTAGTCCTCAAGCAAGAGGCGTTCCACGGCGCTAACGCTCCGACCCTCTTCTGCCGCACGCGCGGACACACGTCGGTGAAGCGCCTCCGGCACCCGGGCCACTATCCGCGGCGAGTGCACGCCCGGCGACGCGCTAAGCGACAGGCCGTGTTGGTCTGGGCCGAGAAACAGGATCAGACCCGGACCGTCTGGATTGAACGGAGGTGGGTAAAGCGGGCACGGACAGGACTGCATGACATAGAGCACACGGCCCCCGCCACCCGCTCCGCTCGCTCCCACCGCCCCCGCCACTCGCTCCGCTCGCTCCCGCGCTATCGTTGCCGCATTACGGCGCAGAGACCCCGGCGTGCGGCGCCACTCGGCGTGCGGCGCCGCTCGCAGCGATGGACAGGCGGAGGAGGTTCAGGGTGTTCGTTCCCCTCTCGGTGCTCGAGTTCCGCGACCGGGCCGAGACCTACTTCGGCGAGAAGGTCGGAGTCGTCGATGGCGAGCATCGGTTCACCTATAGACAGTTCGGCGAGCGAACTCACCGGCTCGCGAACGCGCTGCGAGAGTTGGGTGTGGGTTCGGGCGACCGAGTCAGCTTCATCACCTACAACACCCACCAGCTTCTCGAGGCCTACTACGGCGTCCTCGAAGCCGGCGCGATCCTCAACCCCATCAATATCCGCCTGACGCCGCGCGAGATCGCCTACATCGTCGGCCATGCCGGATCGAAGGTCGTTTTCTTCCACAAGGACTTCAAACCGCTCGTCGAGGCCATGATCCCGGAACTAGCGGAGAAGCCCCGGTTCGTGATCATGGAGGGAGCTCCGGACGGCGTGGCCCAGGATG
>JANYJI010000113.1 GCA_025358525.1 Chloroflexota bacterium
ACCGCGCTCAAGATCAACCAGATCGCCAAATACGGCTACGGCGACACCAGAACCTCCTCCTACGAGGAGGACCACCTCATCTCGCTCCAACTCGGCGGCGCGCCGGCTGACCCGCGCAACCTGTGGCCCGAGCCGTACACCGCCACGCTCGCCGATGGCCGATCGATCGGGGCACGGACGAAGGACGGATTCGAGACGAGGCTCAAGTCGGCGGTCTGCGCGGGCACGATTACCCTCGCCGCTGCGCAGGGCGAGATCGGGGTTCACTGGGTGCACGCCTACTACGGCATCGCGCTGCTAGTTTCGTCTCCGACTCAAGCCCCAACTGCGGACGTCACACCAACTCCTGGTACACCGGTTGTGGCCCCGCGGCCGGGTACGCTCGTCGTCCGCATTACGAGCCTGCCTCCTTCGATCGTTCACGGTGCCAATGCAAAGATGGTGGCCGCTACTTCGCCGGGAGCCACGTGTCGCGCCAGCGTCCAATACGCCTCTGGCACCGTTTCGAGCGCGCAGGGCCTGCAGACGCAACCCGTGGCCGACTCCTCGGGCGTTGTTTCGTGGACGTGGAAGGTTGGCTCGAGCACCCGGGCTGGGACGTCCACTGCCTCGGTGAGTTGCACGCTGGGCGGTCACTCGGCCAGCCAGACCAAGACTTTCGCGGTGACGTGACGTCATTGAGATGCCGCCAGGCCTCGGGCTCAGAGGTGACTTCTGGCTGTAGCCGCTGCAGCCAGCCGGGCATCACACTTCGGCCTGGCCACGCGCAGACGATGATGTGGGTAGCAACGCATAGGCGATAGGGGGCTAGGGATGTTCAGGATCTCGATCATGCGACGAATTGCGGCGGCCGTTGTTCTGGTCGCTCTGGCAACTCCGTTTTTGGGGACGGCACCGTCGGCGGCTAGATCAGCTGGGAAGTTAAGTGCCAACGTTGAGGCTCTCTGCCCCCCGGCAACACCAGGCACTGCTCAATGTTTCGCGCTCCGTCGCACGGACATCGCAGCCCGGCCCGCGTCGGCGGTCTCACCCCTGACGCCTCCCTGGGGATACGGTCCAGCCGAACTTCAGAGCGCCTACGCCCTCCCGTCGAGTAGCAACGGCGCGGGGCTGACGGTCGCCATAGTCGACGCGTACGACCTGCTCACGGCGGAGGCCGACCTCGGCATCTACCGAAGTTACTTTGGGCTGCCCCCATGCACGACCGCCAACGGCTGCTTCCGCAAGGTGAACCAGACCGGCGGTACGGATATGTCGCTCGTGAAGTCAGCGGCTGTCTATGGCTGGGCCGGCGAGATCGCCCTGGATATGGACATGGTCTCTGCCATCTGCCCCAACTGCAAGATCCTGCTCGTCGAGGCCAACGACGCCATGTTCAATAACTTGGGCCAGGCAGTCAACACCGCCGTGGCGCTTGGCGCGATTGCCGTGTCAAACAGTTACGGTGGTCGTGAGCTGAGCAGCGACGCGACCTACAGGGATCTCTACTACAACCACCCGGGTGTAGCGATTACGGCGAGCACAGGCGATTGCGGTTATAACTGTGCCGGCACGCTTCCTTTCGCTGCCTATAAGGTCGTGTCGTACCCCGCTGCTTCGCGTTATGTGATCGCGGTCGGGGGGACGAGTCTTACGCCGGACACGACTGTCCTCCGAGGTTGGACGGAGTCGGCCTGGGGTAATAACTATGGGGGGCCGGGCAGTGGCTGCTCTCTTTACGAGCCCAAGCCGTCCTGGCAACTCGACACCGAGTGCGCGAATCGGACGCAAGCCGATGTCTCGGCCGTGGCTGATCCTGGGACTGGTGTCTCCGTGTACGTCAAAGGAGCTTGGTACGTTCTTGGTGGCACTAGCGCCGCGTCGCCGATCATCGCCGCCACCTTTGCCTTGGCCGGTCGTCCGGCGGCCGGATCCTATCCAGCGAGCTTTCTGTACGCCCACGCCGCCGACCTGAACGACGTGATCGGTGGCAACAACCTTTTCACTGACCAGATCTGCGTGGTCACGTACCTCTGCAATGGGGTTGTGGGCTACGACGGTCCGACGGGGCTGGGTACACCAAAAGGTGTCCGCGCCTTCATGGGTTTGGGCACATTCACCGTCTCCGGCTTCCCCAGCCCAACCGGTGCGGGCGTCGCCCATAACGTGACCGTCGCCAAGAAGGACGCATCCAACAACATCGACACCGCATATCGCGGCACCGTCCACTTCACCAGCACCGATCCGGCCGCCGTCCTGCCCGCCAACTACACCTTCACCCTGGCCGACGCCGGGACGCACACCTTTAGCGTCACCCTCAAGA
>JANYJI010000114.1 GCA_025358525.1 Chloroflexota bacterium
GAGGAGAAGCTGATCGTTTTCGCGTCGCACGTTGAGGCTCAGGAGACACTGCTGAAGGCGTTCCCCGGCGCGGCTCATCTCATGGGCGCCGATAGCGCACAGGTGCGGGATAGCAACATCCGCCGGTTTCAGACGGACCCAAAGTGCAGACTGTTCGTCGGGTCGCTCGCCGCGGGCGGCATCGGGATCACGTTGACCGCCGCGAGCAACGTGGCGTTCCTAGAGCTCGGCTGGACGCCCGCCGAGCATGATCAGGCGGAGGATCGCTGTCACAGGATGGGGCAGAAGGGGTCGGTGACCGCCTGGTATTTGATGGCGGACGGCACGATCGACGACGACTCGCACGCCATCATTGAAAGCAAGCGCAGCGTCGTCACGAGTGTCACGGACGGCGTAGCGGTGAACCGAGAGGGATCTATTCTGAGCGAGCTAGAAGCGCGCCTGGTGGCACGCGGAAAGGAGAGGGCCCGATGAACGATGCAGCGACCGCAACAGCAGAGTACGAGGCCGAGATGCTCAGGCTGCCGACGATGTTCGGCAGCAGTGACGTCCCGATCGCTGCGGTCGTCTACTGCGTCTCAACGATCCACAGGGACGGCACGTCCGGCGAGCGGCGGACGAAGCGGATCGGCTCGACTGGCATTGTCGCCGGCGGGCGCGAGGCCGTCATCCGTGCGGCTATCCGGCTCGCGGAACGGCACCGCGCGGGCAAGGACATTGTGAAGCTTGAGCTTGCGGAGCCGGCGTCTTGATCGGCGTGACGGTGCGGCTGCAGGGCGGACCATTCGATGGCAAGCGTGACCGGCTCGCCATCGAAGAGGAGGATGGTCTCCCCGCGCACGTCTACGTTGTTCTCACGCCCGCCGGCGATCTCCGCTTCTACTCCTACCTCGAGCGGCATTCCGAGTTGTACACGCACGACACAGAGGCCGATCAGGAGCACCTCTACGTCTTCACAGACCCGCGCTTTGAGAGTCCGACCGATGGGCTGCGACACCGCGAGAAGATGCATGCCTAAGTCGAGGCGGGACTGGACGCACGCGCGGGCCAAGGTTGAGGTCGAGAACAAGTGCAGGGTTTGCGGCCGAGACCCTGGCAGACTTGCACGTGAGGGGCTCAGGCTTGAGGCGGCGCACACAATCGGCCGTGGCCGTGACTGGGCTGCCGCGAAACAGAAGCCGGGTAGTGCGACGACTGTCAGGCCGGGTGACATCGTGCCGCTCTGCGGGCCGGCGACGACTACGTCGACGTGCCACTCGAAGTACGACCGGCATCAGCTGGACCTGCTGCCGTACCTCACGGAGGCTGAGCAGGTGGCGGCAGTGGAGGCCGCGGGCGGGATCGAAAAGGCCCGGCGACGGCTCACCGGCGAACGGCTGTAAACCCCCTTGACAGCGGGTTGCTTCTGTGGTTGAGTGGAGCGCATGACATTCGCCACCACGCCGGGCCCTCTAACGACAGGAGAAGAGCAATGACAGCAGTCAGCAAGATCAACGAGGCGATTGAGCAGGTCAAGACGCTGCAGCGCGACGGGCTCGACCACAACCCCGTCGGCATCATGAACGCTGGCGCGATCACACAAGCGGCACGAAACCGCGAGTACAGCATCGCGATTACCGCGCTCGAGGACGCCCGCATGCGGATTACGCGCGGCCTGGCGATCAGCCACGACGTTCTCACCGCGGTCGACCTGCAGGATCCGGCGCAACTCAAGGCGGCGAAGCGGGCTAAGCGCGATGGCGAAGACGACGAGTAGATACTGGAACGGCGACGAGTGGCGCTGGCGGCTGAAGGGGCCGCTATCGGCCACGATCGCCGTCATCGAGCCGGCGCCCGCACAGGCCGATGCGGAGGGCTGGACTGCGACAGGCAGTGGCCTATTCGTCCCTGCCGCCACGGAGAAGGCGACGCGCCCTCGTGCCCCGTTTGGTTTCGCCAGAGAGCTCGACCGTGAGGAGTAGCGTCTGGCTGCGGGATCTCCGCGGCGACGCGAGCCACGCGGATGATCCCCGAAGAGCACTTGGCCTACGAAGAGCGGCGCCACGAGCACGAGGGCGTACGCATGGACCGTGAAGCCGAGGAGCTCCGCAGTCCGGTGTAGCAAGTAGGCTGGACCCGTGTCTAGAGAGGATCGGGTCGAGCTGGCCGAAGACATGAGACGAAAAGGCAAGAGCCTCGGCCAGATCGCCGAGGCTCTACGTCTGTCGAAGCAAACGGTCCGCTGCTATTTCGCCGACCCGCACGGCGACAAGCTCCGCGAGCGCAAGCGGCGGTACGCCGGCGAATGCATCGACTGCGGTCGGCCGACAGACGGGACGGCCGGGAAGGGCCGCGCGCCAGAGCGGTGCAGCAACTGCAGGCAGCTGTTCGAGCGCGAACGCGCGGGCTGGACACCGGAGCTCATCGAATCGCTTGCGCTTGAGTGGCACGGCAAGTTCGGTCGGTCCCCGCGAGCAAGCGAGTGGCGCACCCGCCGGCGGCTCGGCGAACTCGTCGACGACCCGCTGCGTTTCCCGCTCACGGCGACGGTGCAGGACGTGTTCGGCTCCTGGAATCTGATGTTGTCGAGCGCGGGGCTTCCATGCCTGCGTCCCGGCAGCTACCCCCGCGAAAGTGCGTCCGGCACCTCAACTACTCTCACCGCAGCCAATGCCGTCACAGTCTCATCCAGCTCCTCGCCACGCGGCGAGACACCTTGATCACCAACGTCGATTCGACGGCACGCCCGTCCGGGCCAACCCGGCCCTCCTGATCGCCGGCGCGTTCGTCAACGACGGTGCGGTCTACGACGACGGGCACGGCGCGATCGGCGGCAACACGTTCAAGGTGCTTGAGCGGCGCACTCGCATGGGCTCGGCGGAGATCCGGTTGCAGAACGTCGACGCGGGCCCGAACCTGGGCCGCGAAGGCTGGTTCTGGATCCGGGATATCGTCGAGGCGGGGTTCTACTTTGGACGTCTATGACCAGGCGTCCCGGCGACGTATGGGAGCGCCTCAACGGCGAGCCGGCGTACGCATTCCACGCGTTCGTCACCTACCGCGACCTCGGGCTCACCCGGTCGACGGCGAAGGTGGCAGAGCTGCTGGGAAAACACGCGTCGACGATCCGCAAGTTTTCGTCGCGGCACAGCTGGACGACGCGCGTCGAAGCGTGGGACCGGTTCCAGGACGAAGCGCGGCTGTCGGCGAACATCGAAGCGCAGCGCGACATGGTGGTGCGGCATGCGCGACTCGGGCAGCTCGCGCAGTCCAAGGCACTCGAGCGGCTGCAGCAGATGGACTCGAAGCTGCTGACGCCGACGCAGATGGTGCAGCTACTGGATCTCGGGATCAAGGTGGAGCGGCTCAGTCGCGGTGCGCCAACAGAGCACGTGGCAGGGTCGCCAGGCGACCCCGTATGGAACGAGCCGAACGAGCTGGAGGGCACTGAGCTCGCCGCAGAGGTGAAGGGCTTCCTGCTCGCGTTGGAGGCAGCTGACGAAACGTCAAACCAAGGAGACAACTGATGGGCGCACAGCTAGGCGAGTTGACCGGTATCGAACTTGACGACGGGACCGTCGTCGGGATCAAGGCGCTGTTGATGAGAGACAACGCCGGCGGGCTGATCCGGTGTTACGCGCCGATCCGCTCCGGCGGCATGCCGGTGATGATGCCGGGCTCGGGCCGGTGGGAGCCGGAGCCGCGCGACGTCGGCAACATCGCCGAGGAGGCGCCCGGCGAGCGGCCTCTTGACCTAGCCCGTCCGCCGGCGAGTCGTGGCCGCAAGCCGTCGGGCCGGAACGCGCGGCCGGCGGACAACCGGCGCCGCGACGCTGAGCAGCGCCGCGCGGACCGCCAGAAGGCCGCGGACGAGGAGGCAGAGCGCCGCGAAGCGGACGCTCGACGGTCTCAGGACGCGATTGACGCCGCGGCTGCAGCAGCAGACGCCGCCACGGAGCACGAGGCCAAGGACAAGGAGCCCGCGACGTGAGATGGTCGGTCCCGGTCGCGCCGGGGTTCGTGGCTGTCTACGAGTTCGAGGAGCGCAAGTTTCTGCTGCCGGTGGCTGCCGCCATCGGTCGCGACGACGACCAGTTTGCAAGCCTGTGGGTGGTCGCTCCAAGCAAGTCGCCGCAGGCCGGGCGGCTTGTGCCTGCAAGTACCGCAATGGAGTGGACAGAGACAGAGAAGTGGAAGTTCGTGGCGGTCGGCTACGCCAGCGACCACGAGCTAGTGACAGCCAACAACCAAGAGAGCGAGAGTCCCAATGCAAAAGCCGTATGAGCAGATCAGTTTCATCCCGCCCGAGTGGGAGCCCGACTACGCCGAGTTCTCAGTCAGCGGCACCATGCAGATCGACGAGAGCCGGATTGAGGAGTACAAAGCCGGCGACGAGCTTGAGGTGACAATCCGCGTCAAGCTGCTCGAGGGCGGTGACAAGCTGAAGATCAACGCGAAAGAGGAGGAGACCCGGATCATGGTTCGGAAGGCCACCTCGCTCGGGCTGAAGAAGATCAAGCAGGTGTTTAAGGCAGAAGCAACCGAAATGCACGACGGCGGCGAGGCAGTCTCCGGCGAGCACGTCGGCGACCGAGCCGGGGAG
>JANYJI010000118.1 GCA_025358525.1 Chloroflexota bacterium
GCCTGGCGCGGCGATCCCGACGCGGCCGAATACGCGGACGTCCCCGGCTTCTGCAAGAGCGCCGGCCTGGACGAGATCCGCGGCCACGGCCACGTCCTCACTCCCGGCCGATACGTCGGGATCGCCGCGCCAGGCGTGGTAGGTGCCGGCGATCCTGGCGACGTCGGTGTCGGTCAGTTCGCGGTGGGTTCGGTCGGTCACATAAGAAAACCCCGTCCGAGGCCGCAAGCGGCTGATCCGATGGGGAGAAGATGAGCGAAGGATAGGTCGGCGCCCAGCGCTGGTCAACGGCAGCGAATCGAGCACCGTCCCCCTCGTAGCCGGCATGTCAGTCGGCGCTCAGCAGCGTACCGATCTCGCGAACCAGGACCGGCAGCTTGGTTTCGACAACGTCCCAAACGGTTTCGTCATCGACCTCGGAGTATCCGTGGATGAGCGCGTTGCGGAAGCCGATGATTTGAGCCCTGTCGTGAATGCGCTCCGCCAGGCCAGAATCCAGCCGCGAAAGCTGGCTCAGCGCCTCGCCGATAATCTCGAACTGTCGCTCGACCGCCGACCGGAGCATTGGATCCCCCGCGTAATCCTTGAATGTGCGGTCGGACGTGAACTGCAGAATGAGGCTCGCGGCCTGCCAAATGTCGTACAGGCATACCCTGGGGTCACGCGGCATAGAGCAACACCTGGGTCTCGTTCACGGCGGCGCGGAAGTAAGGGTTCTTGATCGCCGAGGTTTCCACGAGGTCGATGGAGCGACCGAACAGAGCGCCAAGGTCCTCCAGCAACCCGAGGTAGGCAGCGGCCCGGCCGCCGGTCGGCTGCGGCGCGAAATCGACGAGGAAGTCGAAGTCGCTGCGCGCGGGATCGAATGTCTCATCCGTTGCTGAGCCGAACAACGCCAGCCTGCGTACAGAGTGCCGCCGACACAATTCGACCAGCTCATCGCGATGCTGCTCGATCTCAGAAATCACGGCTCGTCCTCCTTACCGAGAGGATAGCCGAGGCTGGCCAGATTCTCGCGTATTAGCTTGTCGAGCCGCCCGCCCTCCGCCTGTTGCTCCGCGAGGGTGGCGACGAGGCGGCGTATCTTGTCGTCGAAGGGTTCGGCGTCCACTTCGGCCGCCTCGGCGCCGACGTAGCGGCCGGGAGTGAGGACGTGGCCGTGGCCACGGATCTCCTCGGTGTTAGCGGCCTTGCAGAAGCCCGGGACGTCCGCGTATTCGGCCGCGTCGGGATCGCCGCGCCAGGCGTGGTAGGTGCCGGCGACTTTGGCGATATCGGTGTCGGTTAGTTCGCGGTGGGTTCGGTCGGTCATCGAGCCCAGCTTTCGGGCGTCGATGAATAGTGTTTCGCCGCGCCGGTCGCGGAAGCCGCTGTTGCGTTTGTCGCGGGCCAGGAAAGAAAACCCCGCCCGAGGCCGCAAGCGGCTGATTCGACGGGGAGAAGATGCCGGCACGATACGTCGCATTTCAGGCAAGGTCAATCGGCGCCCTGCAACGCGTGGACAACGGCTGATCACTTCTCGTCCCAGAGAGTCGGCCGCGCTTCGGATACCTGGTGCCGCACGGCTCGCTTGGGGCGAGGAAAGGTGGGCCCTGGGCCGTATTCGACGCCAGGCCCACGCTGGTGAGTCGAGGTCTTTACCAGGATTCCCCGCCGTATCAGATCATCGAGGACCGCGTTCGCGCTCTGAACAGTGAGATCGAACATGTTCTGGATGGTCCGGTTTGTCACCTTCCCGTACTCGGCCACATGCGCGATCACTTTGCGCTCTGCCTCCTGCCCGCCGCGCGTTCGATACGAGACTGCTGGGCCCAAAGCGGCCAAAGCCTTGCTGCTCAGCTTGTACAGCAGACTCCCCCGGACACGCCTGCCTCCGCGCGCCGCTTCGACCATAGCGGGCGGATCTACAGCGAGGCGGGCGAGGATGGTCTCGGCTTCGCTCGGGCTTCGCTGCAGGACGGCGGCAATACTCTCCGCCGAGACGGTCCGGTCGGCGCACAGCTGATAGAGCGTCAGGAGGGCGTCCGTGTCGTCTCGTTCAACTGTCGGTAATCCCGCGACGTATCGGGCAATTCGGGTGTTCGGCGATCCTCCCACGAGTCTCACTGCAACCTGATCTGGATCCGCATCGATGATCGGCAACTCGCGGCCTGCCCGCATCATCGACACATACATCCGATCGATGCCGCGACCGTACTCCTCAGCGAATCCAAGGATCCGCGCGGCATTGGCCAGCGTACGGTTCCTGGGCTTTGGCGGGTGCGTAAGGATGTTCTCCTTGGTCACGCCAGACACCAGTGGGCCGGGCGATGTGATTCGGAGTACGGACGGAGAGTGCTCGATGGCGACCGGGTCAGGCAGTCGGTAGTCGCGATGAATAACGCCGTTGACGATGGCTTCCCGAACGGCGAGCTCAGGGAAATCTTGGAGTTGGATCTGCTGGCCGTCCGGTAACGTGAGAGGCGCACTGTTGAGGCGAGCCCTGACGACTTCCATGATCCGGAGCAGCGTGGTCAGGAGCGGGCCGGCCAAACGCTCCGCCCCGGTCGGCTCACCGCCGGGGGTTGGGCGGAACTGGTACACCACGCGGTCACCAGTCCCCTCCACTGGCAGAAGCAGGACCTCGCCGGCCCGATTTAGCCGGGGACCCTCGACTAGGCCGAGCAAACGCAACAGATCCAGATTGCTTCGATCGGCGTGCGTCCGTCGATCATCCGGTAGTCCCGCCAAGGTCGACCGGAGAGTCGCCATCACAGCAGGCGAGACGTCCGACGGACGTTTGGTCGACGGTTGCCCAGACCAGTCGAAGCCCATCCGATCGTCTCGAAGCCTTGACGCTTCCGCCGGCGTCATGGGCTGGCACTGATCGCCGATTCGGCGATACGCTCGTCCTTTGGTGTCGGCGTGGACCTCGACGCCTTCGGGGACTGCTACCAGTAGCAGCTGCTTTCCGCGATGGCTAATCGCAGTGACCGTCACGAGAAGATGCGGCCGCGTGAGGGAGTGGATTACCTGACGCAGGGCGTCGGGCTCCAGCGTGGTCCCGACAAAGGCTTCAGCGCCGGTCAACCGATCGCTGACCCCGACGACCAACATTCCGCCGCTCCCGTTGGCGAAGCATATGGCCGCGTCGGCTAAGTCCCGCTCTGTCTCCCCAGAGATGGCCCTCTCTTCCTTGAACTCGAGGGTCTGACTTTCGAACTCGCGAGCAGGTCGACCTGACTCAATGGCGGCGAGTATCGGAGCGACTTCGTCGGGTGTCATTCTGACCCTCGGTGTAGGCGGCTCCTCCGAGTTTAGCAATCCGTGTCGTCGTGCACAATTGCCAAACTATTGCCAATCTCCGCCTCAGTCCTGAGCGGTGAGGACAGCTTCAAGGCGAAGGCTGCTGGGCTCACGGTTCCTTCGCCTCGGGGAAAGGATAGCCGAGGCTCGCCAGATTCTCGCGTATTAGCTTGTCGAGCCGCGCGCCCTCCGCCTGTTGCTCGGCCAGGATGGCGACCAGGCGGCGCATCTTGTCGTCGAAGGGCTCGGCGTCCTCTTGCGCCGCCTCGGCGCCGACGTATCGGCCGGGAGTCAGGACGTGGCCGTGGCCGCGGATCTCGTCTAGGCCGGCGCTCTTGCAGAAGCCGGGGACGTCCGCGTATTCGGCCGCGTCGGGATCGCCGCGCCAGGCGTGGTAGGTGCCGGC
>JANYJI010000193.1 GCA_025358525.1 Chloroflexota bacterium
AATCCTCTCGCCCCGACCATAAGTACTAAACGTTCTTCCCGCGTTTAGTAGCAGCGGTGCAGACCCGAACGCATCTGACCAGCCGTGAGCGTCAGCCTCCGGCGTCGGATGGATTGTCACCGACTGGACTCCCAAGACCTCGACCTTCTCGAAGATCGCCTCGGTCAGGAGGCGCCGTCCTGAGTCGTCGGCAGTCTCCCATAGGGCCGGCAGATCTCGGAGCCATTCGAGAGCCTCCGCCGGCTCAACCGTCTTTGTGGAGGCCTTAGCTTGGGCCTCCTCTGCGTCGAGACGGGTCATCGTCTGGCCCAGGATCTTCATATCCCGGTCACGCAGGTAGCGGCTCGCGGCAAGCTCCCGCTCACGCCCGATACGGGCCAGGGCGAACGCCGTGTCAGGCGATGTAGACAAGCCACCGATAACCTGGGTCAGAGTCATGGCACCGACGTGGACATGCTCCAGGATCTGAGGGACGAGGTCGTCGAAGACCTGGGCCTTGTAGCTCTCGCCCCATACACGGCCGGCTCCCGGGCTCTTCCACGGCGTCTCTGTGGGGCGGGCGGCCTTGAATGCGGCGCAGGCGTCGACGTGGCGGTATCTGCCGACGTGACCCGTGAGGCGGCGGCCGCAGGCGGCACAGACGAGAAGGGTCGCGAGCGGGTAGGTCCGCTGGGACACCGGGCCTCGGTTGCGACGAGCGTATCGGGAACGAACCACGGCCGCCTTGTCCCAGAGTTCGCGCGACACCAGAGCCGGCCCACCGGATGTCTCGCCCGTCCGCAGCGTGCCGACATACACGGGGTTCTTGAGGATCTCCCGAAGGTGCGTCAACTTCAGGCCGAGATCCGTGGCTATTTCCCGGTCTGTCAGCCCGGAGGCTGACAGACCAAAGGCTCGAAGGACTACCGGCGCTTTATCGGGATCAATCACGAGCCGCTGAGGTGACCGTGGGCTTCCAGGATCGTCTCGCTCGCGTCGATAGCCGAGCGGGGGGCGGTTGCCTCCGGGCACTCCGAGTCGGCGACGCTTCGCTGCGTAGCCCTCACCAACCCGGCGCGACAGCTTCCGGCTGAATGCCTCGGCATCGTGCGCTTCTCGCACCCATTCATCCCAGCCTCGGTCATCCGACGAGAGGATGGCTTCGTCACAGACGTAGACCGCCGCGCCGCGGGCGTGCATCTCATCGCGAAAGATCAGGGCCTGCTTGATGTTCCTCATGAAACGACTGAAGTAAGGCACCACGAGAACGTGGTAGTCCTTACCCGCCCTGTCGAGCATGTCCCTGAACTCGGAGGTCGACCAGACTTCTGTCCAGCCTGAGGCCGCCACGGACCATTCGATGCCCGTGTCGATCAACCCGAACTGTCGGATTGCGCGGTCCTGCTGCTCACGCTGACTGTCGGGGCCAAACGCGTCGAACTGCCCGGTGGTGGACTCACGAAACCACCGAGCTGCACGGAGACCGATCAATTCGCCCGCCTGGGCTGGCAACGCCTTCACGCGTTCCTCCGCTTGCTGGTCGAGTTCAGCGTACCAGCATCTCGAAGACGGTTGCGGTGAGCTTGCTGGACCATAACCATTAGGGCCATAACGAGGCGGTCAGAGGCGGTGTTGACCTGGTAGGGGTACGAGACCTGACGTGTCCGTCCGCCGGCATTCTCAAGTGCCTCTGCGGCCCTTCGATCACCGACAAGCTGGGCTGAGACCTGCACTGGCTCAGAGGGAATGGACTCGATGAGCGGCGGGCGAGAGACAGTGCGGCGACTCGCCTTGTCGGATCGAACAGCGGCAACCCTGGAGGATATGTTCTTCCGGCGTCGCGACTTCCTGACCGCGCGTCCCGGGAGAGCCGGGGCGTTGGCCGCCTGCTTCCCCGTCCCGAAGGCCATGGCCTAGTTTCCCTTGGCCACCGGCCGACCGTGCTCGCATGAGGCCAGGCGAACCCGCCAGTGACTTCCGAGCGGACTGTTCGGGCCCGAACCGGGCTTAGCCATCGGCGTGTGGAGGGTCGGTTCTTACAGTTCTTACAAGATCTGTAAGTTCCGTTCGATCGCGATCGCGCCTGCCGAGGTAGGCTCGGAACATTGGCAGGGCGAAGTCGTAACGCGCCCTGGCGGTCCGATAGAGGAGGCCTCGCTCGACGAGGCGGCGGACCAGAGTGTCCAGGCTTGCCTGGTCGGGCAACGCGCGGCGAAGGTCCGCCACGTCGACTGCAGTTCGCTTCCGCGCCATCGCGGCAAGGACGGCCTGCTCGGCCGGTGACGCCCCCTCGAACCGGTCCTCAAAGAACGCCAGGTCCAGCTCATGGAGGAGCGAAGGCTCGAGGGACCGATAGACGGCGGAGGTCACCTCATGGGCCGGTGCAGCACGCCAAAGATAGGCGCCGAAGTACTGCAGAAAATATGGATAGCCTCCGGTCGCCTCGACGATCTCGCCGACGACCGTCGTCGCGAAGCGCCGCGAAGTTCGGGCGAGCGGGATCGTGAGTGCGTCCCAGGCGTCACCGCGCTCAAGGTTTGCCAGCACTACGTGGCGGAACATCCGCTCGGCATACGTTCGGGCGCGCTTCAGGTTGATACTCAGAGTCGGCAGACCCGTCAGGACGACGCGAACGCGTGGCTCGCCTGTGCGCTGCACCGCGGCGAGTGCCGCGAGGAGCGACGACAGCGGGTAGCGTTCACGGGACCGGTCGTCGGCGAGGAGATGGCCCTCGTCGTACAGGAGAAGCGCACCGGGCCTATCGGCGGCGTAGAGGGCGTCGGATAGGCGAACGAGGGCATCCCGCATCCGATCCGCGGGCGAGCGAGGTACTAGCCGCTCAGGTTCGATTGAGATGCCGGCGACGGAGACACGCGAAGGTCGAAACAGGCGGGCGCCGCGGGCAACCGACCGCTCAAGCGCCGCGACGAGTCCGCAGCGGCGTAGCAGGGCCTCCGCATCCTCCTCGATGGCCTCGGCCAGCCGGGCATCGTCGCGGTGGCGCTCTCCGAGTTCGCGCTCGAGGGTCAGCCAGCCCGCCGCCTCTGCACGGGCGGCTGCGATTTCCACGAGCACCGTCTTGCCCGTCCCCCGAAGTCCGGTGACGGTCCAGTTCGCGTGAAGCGGATGGGGGTCGGCGACAAACGCGTCGAATTCGGCGAGAGGCCGCTCCCGCCCCGCGAGATACGCGGGCAGGACGCCGTTGCCTGGCCGGAATGGGTTCGCCGATTGTTCGTGC
>JANYJI010000198.1 GCA_025358525.1 Chloroflexota bacterium
GAGGACGCTCTACGTGAAAGAGTCTTGCGCGACTACCCGAGGCGGACTGGGCTGTCAGCGAGGGTCTTCGCAGTGGCTGCCGTGGACGGAGCCGGCGAGCTCCAGATTCCGTGAAGCGCCACCTAACGGACGGCGGGCCCTCAGGCGGAACCGACCTTCGGTCGATCGCGAACTCCTGGCCGTTGCTGCGCATACTAGGTCCTGCGCCAGTGCGAGAACGCCTTGGACTCAGGACCGACTCGCGTTGAGGCGCGGCTTGAAGTGGGGCTGACAGTGGATCCAGATGCCCGCATCCAGAGCGTGGCTACGCCGCCGGCCGGCTCAACGCGTCGCCGTTTCCGGCCACGCTGGCTTCACGTACCGTTCCGGCCTGTTCGAGCCACCCCTCCCGGCTCCGACGGCTTGGATGACTCCGCCAAGACGCTGACCGGTCATCTCGTCGAACTGCGCAACCGGCTCGTCATCGCGGGCTTGGCGCTGGTGCCCGGCACGATACTGGGCTTCATCTTTGCCGGCCCAATCATCCACGTCCTCAAGGCGCCGCTGCCTTCGGATGCCCCCCTCGAGACTCTGGTGCTGACTGGGCCGTTCATGATCAACCTCCAGGTTTCTCTCGTGACCGGCGTCATCCTGGCCATGCCTGTGATCTTGTATGAATTCTGGGCCTTCGTGTCGCCGGGATTGAGCCCGAAGGAGCGCTCGGCGGCCCGGCCGTGGGTTCCTCTGGCGTTGTTCTTCTTCGCTCTCGGCGTCGGGGTCGCCTACTTCATCCTCCCCTACGCCGCCGGCTTCCTCTACAACTTCCAGACCAAGGACATCCACCTGCTGCTCACGGCGGACGGCTACTTCGGGTTTGTGACCACTCTGTTTCTGGCGTTCGGAGTGGTGATGGAGTTCCCGATATTTCTCGTCCTGCTCTCGAAGATGGGCATTGTTACGTCCCAGCGCTTGCGGGGCTCGCGTCGAATGGCAGTCCTTGGGATCGTGATCTTCTCCGCTCTCATAACGCCAGGTGCGGACCTCGTAAGCCCCCTGGTCATGGCCGTGGTCATGTATTGCCTCTACGAACTCTCGATTGTGATGATCAGGATGGGCGGTCGCTAACCGGTCGAGTCCGATGATGGCGGCCACTGGACGTGTGACGAACCCAGTTGAACGCCGCGAACTACAGAAGGAGCGCGAGATGGCGCAGACGATGCTAGGAGCCGTACTTCCCGGTAACAGCACTGTGGAACTGCGCGAGTTCCCTATTCCTCGGCCCGCTCAGGGTCAGGTCCTGCTCAAGATGGGGGCTTCGACCATCTGCGGCAGCGACATCCGGGCGATCTACCGCGAACATCTCGGCCAGGGCCCCGAAGGCTATCGGGGCGTCATCTCCGGGCACGAGCCCTCCGGTCAGATCGTCGCCACGGGTCCCGGTATGCGCCGATTCCACGAGGGCGACCGCGTCCTTCTGTACCACATCAGTGGCTGCGGTCGGTGTCACGAGTGCCGGACCGGCTATCAAATCAGCTGTACGAGTCCCCAGCGAGCGGCCTACGGGTGGCAGCGCGACGGCGGCAACGCCGAGTTCTGCCTGGCTGAGGAGGCCGACTGCGTGCTCATGCCCGACTCCATGAGTTACGTAGACGGGGCCTGCGTTGCCTGCGGATTCGGGACCTGCTACGAGGCGATTCGGCGCATCGGGGTCTCCGGTGACGACACGGCGCTGGTTGTGGGCCTCGGCCCCATGGGCCTCGCCTCGCTCATGCTGGCTCGCGCACGAGGCGCGACCAAGGTGATCGGGGTCGACGTCATTTCGGAGCGGATCGCGCTCGCCGAGCGACTGGGTCTTGCCGATCTCGTCATCAAGGCCGATGAGAATGCCCTCGAGCGCATTCGAGAAGCGACAGATGGACTCGGCTGCGAGGTTTCGATCGACTGCTCAGGGGTATCCTCCGGCCGGCAACTCGCCATCCGCGGCACGCGACGCTGGGGTCGGATCGCCCTCGTTGGCGAGGGGGGCACGGTTGAGTTGGCACCAAGCACGGACCTGATCCACGACCAGAGGACCGTCTTCGGCTCATGGGTTACGAGCCTCGGCAACGTCGAGGACCTCGTCGAGCGGATGCCGCGCTGGAACATGCATCCGGACGCGACGTGCACCCACCGGTTCTCACTCGCGCAGGCGGGCGAAGCCTATCGCACGATGGACGAGGGCCATTCCGGCAAGGTGGCGATCGTCTTCGCCGAGTGAGCATAGGCTGACGGCCGGTTCGCCGATCGTGAACCGCGACCAATGGCACCGGGCTCAACGGGCGCAGGCAAGACTGAGCTGGGCCGGGCCATTGCCGGTTCGGACAGGATCGACGCGCCCGCTGCGCGACGAAGAGGGCCGACGACAACGATCGGCCCTGGATCAGGGTGGATCTGGCAAACGCAACCGCATTCGACGCATAGGGACCTGACATGATCGAGACCGTGGACTTCGGCGGCTGGCCTAACAGCATTCGTCTCTCCAATGGGGAGATCGAGCTCATCGCGACGACTGACGTAGGCCCCCGAATCATTCGGCTCGGCTTCATCGGTGGGCAGAATCTGTTCAACACGCACCCGGCGATGCTCGGCCGCACGGGCGACCCCGAGTGGCTCCCCTACGGAGGGCACCGACTGTGGCACGCGCCCGAGGCGTTCCCGCGAAGCTACAGGCCCGACAACGGCCCCGTGGAGCACGAGTGGGACGGCACGACTCTGACGCTCCGGAATCTCGATCAACTGAATGGCATCGAGAAGGAGCTGCGCCTGACACTATCCCCCACGGCTCCGCGCGTGCAGGTCGCTCACCGGCTCGTCAACCTCAATCCGTGGGCGATCGAACTCGCGGTCTGGGCACTCTCGGCGATGGCTCCGGGCGGCCGGGCGATCTATCCGCAGGAGGACTTCATCCCTCATCCGGAAGCGCTCGTCCCGGCGCGGCCGATCGTGTTGTGGCATTTCACAGACATGAGCGATCCGCGTTGGACGTGGGGCCGCAAGTACATCCAGCTCCGCCAGGACCCAAGCGCAACGACAAAGCAGAAGGCCGGCATGCTCAACCGGAAGGGCTGGGCGGCCTACCTCCTTGAGGGCGACGCCCTGATCAAGACCTATCCGTATGAGCCCGGGGCGAACTACGCGGACATGGGCTGCAACACGGAGACGTACACGGATCCGGACATGCTCGAGGTCGAAACGCTTGGGCCGCTCACCAGGCTGGAGCCGGGGGCCCATGTGGATCACACGGAGTCGTGGCTTCTCGCTCGGGTCGACTGCGGTCCAAGCGATGCCGACATCGATGCTCAGCTGCTGCCGCTGGTGGGCAACCGGCCGGCGACGTCATAGGGCTCGCTCGACCTTCGCCGGTGGCCCATAATCGATTCAGAGAAGCAGTCCACCGGAGGAGGATCGGCATGGCCGCCCAGAAGCAAGCCGCGCGAGTCGGGATCGTGTGCGGCAGCCGTTCGGATTTCCCGATCATGGAGAAGGCCGTGGCGATGCTCGGCACGCTCGAGGTCCCGTGCGAACTGCATGCCATCTCGGCCCATCGGGCGCCGGACCTGCTCTTCCGCTTCATCGGCGGGGCCGAGGAGCGCGGCATTCGAGTGTTCATCGCCGGGGCGGGCGGTGCGGCTCATCTGCCGGGCGTGGTTGCGTCCAAGACGATCCTGCCGGTCATCGGCGTGCCGATTGCGACGCAGGTCAACGGCGGCCTCGATTCGCTCCTCTCGATCGTCCAGATGCCCAAGGGCATCCCCGTGGCCACGGTCGCCATCGGCGGCGCCGAGAACGCAGCCTTGCTCGCGGCCGAAATCCTGGCCCTTGGCGATCCGGCTCTGCGGGACCGCCTCCGGGCCTTCCGCGACGCCCAGACGCGGGCCATCGAGGAAGACGCGTCGAACGCGGACCTGCGCAGCACGAAATAGCGGGTCGGGGACGGCTGCAGGTGGAGAACGTCCGAATGAGCGAGGTCAGGTTCGGTCAGGGGGGCATTCCCGACTGGCTAGAGCCGAACGTTCGCTTCTGCTCACGCTGCGGCACGGCCCTCCAGTTCGGCCCGATCGCAGGCGAGGAGCGCGACCGACTCTCTTGCCCGGGTTGCGGCTTCATCTTCTACGTGAACCCGCGGTTGGTGGTAACCACGCTGCCGATCACAGAGAGCGGCGAGGTCATGCTCATCCGCCGCGGCATTCCCCCCGGCTACAACATGTGGGCCCAGCCGGGCGGCTTCCTCGAGATCGACGAGACCGTCCGCGATGCCGCCATCCGCGAGACGCTCGAAGAGACAGGCCTGTACGTGGAGCCGGTGCGGATCGTGGGTCTCTACTCGCGCGTCCAGGCGGCCGTGGTCGTGGTTGCCTATGAGGCCCGTATCGTTGGCGGCCAACCCATCACCACGTATGAGTCGCTGGAGACGCGGCCTTACGCCCCGGACCAGATCCCGTGGTCGGAGATCGCCTTCGAGACGAGCGTGCGTGCACTCCGGGATTGGTTGGCGCGCGTCCGACCGGATCTACCACTTCCCGATCCCTCGACGATCCGCCGCAACTTCGGGGCCTGATGGAGGGGCGTGGTGGCGGGCTGGACGGCGGGCGGGGCGTGGTGGCGCGCGGGGCGCGCGAGGCGCGCGGCTGCATTCCTACCAGATTCAAATGGGGGTAGCACGGATCCAGTTACCGGCGGCTGCGGCCCGCCATTTCGGCCAGCTCCAATAGGCGCAGCGCGAAATCAGTCTACGACGGCGGTCTAGCCCGCCAAAAGGGCCACTTCTGAGGGCGCGAGAGCCAGCCCCCGCCCAACCGAGCACTCACACCCTGCACCGTGCCACCCGGGTTTGAATCTGTAGTGAACCCGCTTGGAGCGGGCGCCGTGGGCGACGCGCCCGGGCACTCGCCGGAGCGGGCGCCGTGGGCCACTCGCCTCGCAGACTCCTAGCCGTCGTGGGAAACTAGGCCCAATGGACGCCGCCACTATCGCCCTGGTACTGATCCCGCTCGCAATCCTCCAATTCGGGCTGATGTTCTACGCCCTGTACGACCTCTTTGCTGAGGACCGCCGCGTGCGGGGCGACAGCAAGATCATGTGGGCCCTAATCATCGCCTTCGCCTCCGGGATCGGCCCGCTGGTGTACTTCTTCGTCGGCCGCGATGACTCTCGCGGCGCCGTCACGGGCAACGTGCCCGCCGCTCCTACAGACTCCATCGCCCGCATCCTGGCCACGTGGCCGGCTTTACCCGAGACTGCGGACGCGGCCATCTCCACGACCGGCCTGAGCAAGCGCTACGGCGGCGGCGTGGTGGCCCTTGATCGCCTCAATCTGACCGTCCCGAGCGGCAGCATCTTCGGCTTCCTGGGGCCCAACGGCGCCGGCAAGACCACGACCCTGCGCCTGCTCACCGGCCTCGCAAGTGCCACCGATGGCACGGGCTCGGTGGCTGGCGTGAAGATCGGCGGCACAGGTGGCGACCTGGCCCGAAACATCGGCTACCTGGACCAGGACCCGCGCTTCTACGGCTGGATGCGCGGCCGCGAGTTGCTGAACATGGTTGGCCAGCTCCACGGCCTCCATGGAGCGGCCCTCAAGCAGCGTGTCGGCGAGGTCCTGGAGATCGTGGGCCTGACCGACGCCGCCCATCGGCGAATCGGCGGATACTCCGGCGGCATGCGCCAACGGCTGGGCATCGGCCAGGCGCTCATCAACCAGCCCCGTGTCCTCTTTCTAGATGAGCCCGTCAGTTCGCTAGACCCCGAGGGCCGACGCGATGTCCTGGAGATCATTTCGCGGCTCCGAGGCACGGCCACCGTCTTCATGAGCACCCACATCCTCAACGACGTCGAGCGGGTCTGCGACCGCGTGGCGATCCTCAACTTCGGTCATCTCGTAGTCGAAGGCCCCATTGCCGAACTGCTCGATCGATACGCCCAGCCGATCTACGAGCTTCAACCGGAGCCTCAGCAGCCCGGCTCGATCGACCGACTCGCGGCCGCCCTGCGCGGTCAGGCCTGGGCGCATGAGGTCAAGTCGACGCCCGATACCGTCCGCGTCTTCGTCGACGATCCGACGGTGGCCGGCCCCGCCATCATGCCGCTGGTCGTCGCAAGCGGCGTTAGCCTTGTTCGATACGAACGGGTTCGGCCCAGCCTCGAGGACATTTTCCTCCGCTTGGTGGCGGAGAGCGGGCCGCCGATAGCGCCGCCGGTCACCGTCCCCGTCTGGGGCCTCGATGCGAGCGGTCGACGATGATGGGCTTGCGGGTCCTGCTGCTCAAGGAGCTGCGCGAGCAGCTGCGCACCAATCGGCTGCTTGCCGTAGCCGCGGTCTTCGTGATCTTCGGCATCATCAGCCCTCTGACCGATCGCTACATGAAGCAACTCTTCGACGCCATCGGGAGCGAGGGCGGCGGAATGTCATTTGTCGTGCCGCCTCCCAGCCTGAACGGGGCGGCCGCCCAGATCCTGAAGAACATGTCTCAGTTCGGCATCGTCTGCGCCCTGCTGCTGGCCATGGGATCAGTCGCCTGGGAAAGGGAACGCGGCACCGCTGGGATGATTTTGACCAAGCCGGCTTCTCGGGCCGCCTTCCTGGCCGCCAAGCTGATCGCGATCTCGCTCACCCTCGGCTTCGCGACACTGCTCGGCTGCGGCTTCGCCTACGTCTACGTCGC
>JANYJI010000222.1 GCA_025358525.1 Chloroflexota bacterium
GCGGTCTGGTTCGCCGATGAGGAGATCCTGTCCTCGTGCGATCGTCACTGGGACCAACTCGTCGATGAGGCCAAGGATGCCGAGAGATACAGTCGCCGCCTGGCACGGCGTATCCATGAAGGCTATGCCTCCAAGCGCGCCAAGCAGCGTGATCCGGGCGGTCATCCGCCCTTCGGCTTCCGGCGCAATGAGGCCAAGCTCATCGAACCCGGACCCGGACAAGATCGACACTGTTCTGGCCGCCTTCACCCGCTCGGCTGCCGGGGCACTCGACCACGAGATCGCCGAGGCTCTACGTCTGCCGATCGACACGATCCGGGGAATGTTGCTCTCACCTCTGTATGTCGGGCGGCTGCGGGATGGCGCTGAAGCCCACTGGCCGGCGCTTGTGCCAGTCGAACTCGCTGACAAGGTGGCAGCGATCCGTGCTACCCGAGCGACCAGCACCGGCCGCAAGGCCAGCCCGTCTCGACCATACGCCCTCGCGATGCTCCACTGCGCCCACTGTGCAAAGCGCATATCCGGTGATTCCGGCTTCTATCGCCACGATCGGGCCTGTCCAGAGTATCGAGCAGCACAGCCGGACCTGCCGGCAAGTCGAAGAGGCCGACGCGATGGCAAGGGCTACCGGCGCGAGCTAATCGAGGATGCAGTCGGCGTGCTCCTCGATCGAGTGAGCGTCAACGCCCACCTTGTCGCCGGCGTCGTGGGCCAGGTCGTGCCCGCGCGCACTGGTCCTGACGAGACCGTCCTTCGGCGGATCGAACGCGAGCGAACCGATGCCGCTGCGCGAGTCGTCAAAGATCGCGACTACGAGGCTCTACGGGCCACCATGGAACGCCTGGACCGCGAGGAATCTGCTGCCCGCGCTGTTCGCCAGACCGAAGGTATTCCCGCCGAGCGAGCGGTCCGCTACCTGCAGGGCCTCGGTGAAGCCTGGCGTCTCGCTGACGGTGGTCCTGGCCGAGCCGAACTGGCGCGCTCCCTGTTCAGCCGGATCGACGCCTCGGGCTTCCAGGCGATGCGGTTCCATCTGACCGCGGAAGCCACCGCCCATGGCTTCGCCTACGCCGTGCCGGCTACGTTCACCGGAATTGTTGGGAATGGTCGGGGCGAAAGGAGTAGAGCCGACACTTTACGAGTATTCATCCGCGACCCGTGGAGCCGGCAGGCAGAGGCGGCGGCGTCGACCTGACCGGCCCGATACCCGTAAGCGCTAAAGGCGAGAGGAGCAGAGGCTACGCTGTCCAACTGAGCTACAAGATTGCGCCGGCTGCTGGGCTGGTGGTTGAGGTGGCGTAGTCGGCGACCCGAGAGGAACCAGGCTGACACTAATGGGGCGAACATTGAGCATGCCGGACAGTATCCCGGGCGGTTGCCAGGGGTAGGGGTCTGTGCCCTATTCCTGCAACCAAGTTCCTCCGCCGTCCGAGGTAGTGAAGAGCGACCAGTGGGACCAGCAGTCGGTCTTGGTCGCCGAGCACCCTCCGTCCTCGACCTCAGCGGTCGCAGTGGATTGGCCCGTAAGGTCTACCGAGACGACGCCCTTTGGCAGGCCCGAGGCCGCCGTCTCCTTCCAGGTGCGGCCGTCGTCCGAGGTGGCGAAGACTGTGCTGCCGTCGCTTGGGACGACCCACGTGACCTGACTATATGTGTCGGTCGAGATGTACCCGCAAGAGGCCGGGGTGATCGCCTTGCCCGGCATAGTGAAGCTAGCGCCGCCGCTAGCGATCACCAGCAGCTCGACAGTGCAGGCCTGCTGGTTGTTGAAAACCGTCACCGGAAGGACCAACCCGCTCGTCCCGACATGGGGCATGCCAAAGGTGCGCTGTGTGGGATCCGGGAGGTTCGGGAAGGCAACCGCGGACCATGAGCTGCCGCCGTCCGACGTCTGGTAGACGTTTGCTGCGGCTATGCCCGTGACGACCACGGCGTGCTGGGCATCGGCGAACGCTTCCCCATCCCAGCTGGTGTAGACACCGTTGGAACCCGGCGACGGGTGCTGTACGAAGGAGACGCCGTCGTCGGTCGAGGTGAAGAGCCAAGTTTCGCCAGTAGACGGCGTCTGCATGTAGCTGGCAATTAGGGCGACCAAGCTGCCAGGTCCGGGCACGAGCGAGATCTGGGGCGCGATGCCCATATAGTCAGTCAGAGTGCCGCCAGACGGGCCGAGCTTGACCTGGCTCCACCCGGGACTCGTGGCCGTTGCAGCGCTGGTGGGAACAGCCGCCCGGTAGACCGTGAACGAGCCGTCAGGCGCAGTCGTGGCCAGCCACACTCGTCTGCCTGGAGAGGACGCGACAGCTTGGATTGTGGCGGCCGAAACCCCAGAGGGAAGTCCAAGGCTCTGCCAGTGGGCGCCGGCGTCCACCGACAGCGTTATCGATGTGCCGTCCGACCGCCAAGCGACCGAACGCGAAAACTTGACGGGCGAGGTGAACACCTGCGGATGCGGCGCGGCCGCCGTGTCCTGCGGGGCCGTCGTCGCCTGAGGGGCCGTCGTCGCCTGAGGGGCCACTGGCGACGTACCGGCCACCACACACCCCGCAACGAGGACAGATAGGAACGACAAGGGCAGCGACAGCCCGCGAGCCTTCATGGGATTCCCCCTTTCCTGAAAGTGAGAGTCAGAGCCTCATCCACCCGTGTACAGATTGCAGTTATTGTTTGGGTTGCTCGGCGTACTCGTGTTGTTGGTGTCTACCCACGTATCCGCGCAATCTTCATCGATTGATGCTGGCAGACCCCCATAGCTTACGACGCCAGTCTTGTCCGACTGGTGGTACCGCTGGTCGTACTTCCAGTAGGTGTCAGGCAGATCGAGCAAACCATAGACAGTCGTGTAGTGGCCCGGGAAGAAGGGCCAGATGAAGTTCGGCACGTTGCTGATGCCGGCCAAGTTGGGGAAGTAGACGCTCTGAGTGCCACCGTAGACAGCATCCATGTACGGCGAATGGTAGAACAGCTCGTAGTCCCAGCCGTTGATAAACGCACCTCGGCGGCCACGCAGGTCGGGTACGCCTTCCCATATGCCTCTAGGTCGTAGGTGATCACGTCGTCAGCCCCGAACCCGAGGGACTGCGCCTTGGCGGAGGCCGCATCTGCCTCTGCGACGCCCTGGTTGTACGCGGTGGTCGCGTTCAGCGAGATGTAGTTCTGAGCGACCGACCTGCCGCAACTCGGCGGAACCTGCGGTCCGTACCAGATCGGCTCGATTGCCCAGCCCAGGCTGATCGCGTAGTTGAGATTCGTTAGTGATATCGGCCCGCACCCTTGCTGAGCGGCGGTCACTCCTCCGAGATACATGCCGTACACGAAGAACGGTGAGTCGGCCCACCAGGTCGAGAGGAAGTTCTGGTTGTTGAAGGCGCTGGTGCAGGCATCCAGCCCCTCTTTGTACTTGTAGGTCTGGTGGCCGATGGAACCCAATCGCGGGGACGCTGTTGTCCGCGAAGTCACAGATGTTGCAGCGACCGGAGACACAGCGGATGCGGACATTATTGCGGCCACAACGACGCCGCAGAGGATCCGCGAGACCCTTGGCGTGGACATCCACTCCCCCCTTACGCGTAATACTGACTGTCAGGCAACCTTAGCACCCTCATCGAACTCCTCCAGGGCTTGCTCCCTCGCGGCATCCCGCTGGGTGCTCAAGGGCGGCTGAGGGATATGTATAAGCGACTGGCGGGGCAATTGCAACACGACATCTTAGGTACAGAGTACAAGCGTGAGGACCTACAGTCGCGCCCAAGCTCAGCAGCGTGGCGTCCGAAAGCTAGCGACTTCCACGATTTCCCTCGAACGAGGGCTCAGCGCCATGCCACTGGGTCAAGACCGCCGACCAGATCCTGGCCAAAGCCGTGCGCAAGCCCCGAGCGATCAGCGAATCGGGACACTAGGTCTGCCGGCTCTCCGAAGCCTCGCCTTGCCGATGCGCCTCGACCGGCGCCATTAGCCCTGGAAGATCGACCCCGAGTGCGCGAGCGAGGCGATCGATGTTCACAAGAGACACGTTACGGCGTCCGCGTTCCAGGCTGCTGATGTAGGTGACATGAAGTCGAGCGGCCTCGGCGAGGGACTCCTGGGACAGACCGCGGGCGAGGCGAAGCGACCGCACCGCACCACCGAACGCGCTCAGGAGGGGGTCTCGGGGGCGGTCCACCATGGCCGCGAAGGTGGAGCGACTAGGACGATAAGTCTAGAGACTCCGAGTCAAGTAGGATGGACGACGAACCTCAAGGTCGGCCTGTTGGACCAGGAGCGGGCGTGCAGACCAACGTCCTGTACTACGGCGACAACCTCGACATCCTCCGGCGCTACCTCGCCGATGAGTCGATCGATCTCGTCTACCTCGACCCGCCCTTCAACTCGAACCGCGCCTACAACGTCATCTTCCGGGATGAGTCCGGCAACAACACCGATGCTCAGCTTCTCGCCTTCGAAGACACCTGGCATTGGGGGCCTGACGCCGAGGCTCAGTACGCCTACCTGACGAATACAGCCCGCAACCAGGGGCGAGTGCCGTCGTCGGTGAGCACGATCGTGGCGGCGCTACGGTCGGGGATTGGCGAGAACCAGATGATGGCCTACCTCGTCGAGATGGCCGTCCGCTTGGTCGAGCTTCACCGCGTCCTCAAGCCGACAGGCTCTCTGTATCTCCACTGCGACCCGACGGCAAGCCACTACCTCAAAGTGCTGCTCGACGCGATCTTCGGCCCGTCGCAGTTTGCCGCCGAGATCGCCTGGAAGCGCACGACCACACACAGCGACGCGAAGAGGTGGAGCCCGGATGCGGACCGGATCTTGGTCTACACCCGAGGCGACCTCTTCACTTTCAATCCGGTCTTCTCGGCCGATCAGGAGGCTTATCGGGAAGCTGAGTACCGCTTGACCGACGCTGACGGCCGCCGGTTCGCCCTGGGGGACATCGCGAGCCCGAACCCGCGCCACAACCTGATGTACGAGTGGATGGGGTACGAACCTCCAGCGAAGGGGTGGCGTTTCTCACGCGAGACTCTGGACCGGATGCAGGAAGAGGGGCGCATCTTCCACCGCGGACCTGGCAGGAGGCCACGCGTCAAGCGGTACCTCGACGAGATGGCCGGCACCAGGGCGGGCTCTGTGTGGACTGATCTACCGAACGTTCACCCGTGGTCGAACGAGCGCCTCGGCTACCCAACTCAGAAGCCGGTCGCGCTCCTGGAGCGCATCATTGAGGCCTCGTCCAACCCGGGCGACATTGTGCTCGACCCGTTCTGCGGCTGTGGTACAGCCCTGGTGGCCGCCCAGAAGCTCGACCGTCGCTGGATCGGGATAGACGTCACATACTTGTCAATTGCCGTCATGCGTGCCCGGCTCAAGGACAGTTTCGGACTCGCCGATGTGGAGGTCATCGGCCAGCCGACAGAAGTCGAGGGCGCGCGAGCGATGCTCGTTGGCACCGGGCTAGAGGGCCAGTACCAGTTCCAGTGGTGGGCGCTTGACTTGGTCGGTGCCCAGCCTTTGGGAGCCATCAAGAAGGGTGCCGATCGCGGCATTGATGGCGTGATCAGCTTCTCGACGGGTCCCCGCGGCGAAGTCGGCCGCGCGCTCGTCAGCGTCAAGAGCGGCTCGGTAGGCTCGGCCATGGTCCGCGATCTCAAAGGGGTGCTGGACCGCGAGAAGGCCGAGATTGGCCTCTTCGTCACTTTGGAGGAGCCAACCGGACCGATGCGTCAGGAGGCCACAACCGCGGGCGTGTATCACTCGGAACTGTCGGGCCGCGACTACCAGCGCATCCAGATCCTGACCGTCCGCGATTTGCTCGAAGAGCACCGTCGGCCCGATCTGCCGCTGCTGGTCCTGCCGGCATACCAGCAGGCCGAACGGGTCGCCAAGAAGGCTGCCGAACAGGGCGAACTCTTCGGGTAGGCGGCTGTCCTCGACGCCAAAGGCGAGCGCCCAGCCGGCCGCCGAGGGGGTGGCGACCGGCTGGTCAGACACGACCCGACACCGAGGGGGTCGGTGCCGTCCGCGATGAGCCGAAGTCTACGGCGTGGTGGCGCGACCTGCCGCCCGCTGCGCTCGCATCAAGTTTCGATGACGGGCCAGACGGTGCGGGTCGCAGTAGAGGCGGCTGGCGTGCGGTGGCAAGAACGCTCCGCAGCCCTCTTGGGCGCACGCCTTCGCCGGCCGTTCGTCCGTGAGCCGCGCCCAGAGCACGACCAGAGCGCGCCAGTAGACGCCCGCGATAGAGCCAACCCTCACGGGCAGGACTCCTCCACGCGTCATCTCCGCCTCAAGCCGAGCCCGAAGCATTGGGGCGACTCTTTCCGCCAGCTCCATTGCGGTGAGGTTCGGCGTGGTGTACCCGTCGGTCAGCTCTAGGCACAGCTTCCGAAGCCGGGTCTTCTCATCGTGGGATAAGCCCGCCTGTTGGGTTTGGAGAATCAGATCTACGGCCTCGACGGCAGAGCGTAACCCAGCTGCGGCGGTGCGCCAGTCGTCCACCGACTCGGCGGCTAGGTTGCCCATCAACTCCGATCCCGCGCGGCTCTCCTCAACTCCTAGCTCCGGGTGGGCGAAAGCCTCAGGAATCGAGGTGAAGAGCGTCATAGTCGCGCCCACAGTTCCGCCCAGCTCGTTCCAGACAGCGGGCGCCTCCTCAACTCCTGCGTAGATCCGCATCATCTGTTCGAAGGCTTCGAGCTTGTGGCGCAGCCGCGCTCGATCCGCGGCTGATGCCGGCAGCGGCGGTGGCGCCGCCATGGCAGCGGGCCAGGCCGACGCCATGAGATCCGGGAGCATGGCCCATGGGTCGAACGTAAGCGACGCCTCGGCCGCCGAATCCGAGGCACCGTCCGCCAGCAGTTCGAGGCTGTCGAAGGCAGACGCTGGAATCAGCTCGACGACTTGCATCAGCATCGCGGCGCCCGGAGGCGCCGGCATATGGCAACCCGCGTCGACCCACTCGATGGCGGCGCGGATATCGTCGGCGCCTCGAAGCCCTGCGAGCTGCATCATCCCGCGGGCATTCGGCTCCGGCTGACTGCGCAGCGCCGCTGTCTTCTCCCGAAGAAAGCCGTACATCGAGACGAAGGCGCAAATCGCGTCCGGGCCCGCGGTAGCGAGAGCCGCAAGCCGCCGATCGAGTCCGGCTTCGCCGACCGCTCTCTCGGAGCGCCAGGCCGCTCCGGGTACCGGGCGTAGTAGTCCGTCAAGATCGGCCCCGGTCGCAACGACGAACCGCCTGAACAGGACTGTCATTGGGCTTCCTCCCGCCTGATTCTGCACGCTCGTGACTCGATTTGTGACGCGAATCCGAGGGTGCCGCTGTGCCGTTCTGCTGTGTTCTCTACAGCACCATGAACGACAACGACACGACAAACCCAAACACCGAAAGCCACCCGACCCCAAAGATGGCCGGGGCCACCGACTCAGCGGTTGCGAGCGCAGCTCCGCCGCTCCCTAACTGGCGGGTCTGCGCGCGCTGCGGTCACATGTGGCGCAGCCGAGCACGCGGCTTTCGCTTCCGCTGTCGCCGCTGCGAAGACGCCGTGCGCGCAGCGGCCACCGAGGCGTCGCGTGCAGCTGGGGGCGACGGCCAGTGACCACCATTCGCCAATCCAGGCCTCAATCTCGCGTCGAGATTGAGAAGCGCGACGCCCGCGAAGCCTTGGCCTCGCTGCCTGCCGGCTCGATCTCTGTCCTGATGACGGACCCTCCATATCGGACCGTTGACCGCCGGGGCAGTAGCGGCAAGCTCGATCACTGGGTCAGCTCGTCACTCTCGTGGCGCCAGATCGGCGACGTTCTCGCCATCGCCCGGTCGCGAATGCGGCCCGATGGCGTCGCCTTTGTGATGACCAACCCGGACGGCCTGCGCGAGGCTATCGGGGCAATGGAGCGCGCCGGCTTCATTCGGGTTCGCCCCATAACCTGGGACAAGGTGGCCCCAGGTCTCGGTGGCGGGCTGCGCCATAGAACCGAGTTCGTGCTTGTGGGCTACCTGCCCAGCTCTCGGACCCTCTGCGGTGCCGACCTGGTGGCGGTCCCCGCAGTCGGACCAGGCACCGCGAATCGATACCCGACCGAGAAGCCGGCCGACTTGGGCCGCGAGCTGGCCCGGATCGCCAACATCGGTCGTGGCGACTTCGTAGTCGACTCATTCTGTGGTTCGGGTGCGCTGTTGATCGGAGCAGCCGAACGCGGCGCGAAGGTCGCTGGTTTCGACGTGGCAGCCGCCGCGGTCAAGCGTGCTTGGGGCGCCTGGCCAAACCGGTCGTGAAGACTCCGACCAAGACGCTGGCCCCCTCCCGGAAGGCAGTCAAACCTTCACTTGAGGGCCGGCGGACCGCAGGGACGCCGGCCTCTAGAAACTCGGCACGCGGCTCCAAGCCTACGGCCCGGAGGGCGGGCCGATGAAGTGCGGCGCCATGTCTTTGGTCGGTATCGAGGGAGCGCGCTGCGGCGTGTACCCGATGCGATGTGGGAAGTGGAGCTGTCCGGTCTGTGGCCCGCGCAAGGTCAGAAAGACGCTAGCCCGAACGCGCGCCGGCATGTCTCTCGGTACTTGCCGGTTCTTCACCCTGACCTCACCCGGTACTGAAGACGGCGACACGAGCTATGCGAACTTCCCCGAACGCTGGAAGCGCTTCCGGATGCGCATCGAGCGGCGGTTCGGCCGGATTGAATACCTGGCCGTGGTTGAGCGCCAGAAGCGCGGTGCCGCCCACGTCCACGTGGTCTATCGCGGCCCCTACATCCCTCAGCAGTGGCTTTCGCGCGTCGCGGCCGAGTGCGGCTTCGGACGCATCGCCGACATCCGCCGATCGAATCCCCAGCTCCTGCGGTATCTGGCGAAGTACCTGACCAAGGAGCTGTCGGACCCGACTGCCGCGCCGCCTCGCTACTTCCGGCGGGTCCGCTGGAGTCGGGGCTGGTGCGTTTGGGAGAAGCGCGGCCGGACGGTGCCGTATGGGGACTGGTGGATTCTCGATGCGCCGCCAGCTGTCGCGGCCATGGCTGCGGCCCGCCGAGGCTTCAAGGTCGAGGAAGTGGTCGCCGACGGATTGAGGGTCCGCTTCAATCCTCACTGGGCCGTCCGCTGGATGCGCGACTTGGCCGGTTACAGGCCCCTATCGCCGCTCGCCCCGGACGCGGCTTAGGAGGGGACGGCGATGGCGCGACTGGCACTAACCACGACCGCGCGAGCGAACGGCTGTTTCGATGGCGGAAACAGTCTCCTGGGGCTGGTGGGAGGCGGACTGCGGCCCACCAGCGCCGTGGTCTACCGGCGCGACGTTGCCGACTTCCTAGCTCGATGGCCGCGTCCTGAGCTGGCCACCCGTGCCGACGTCATGGCCTATCTCAACTCTCGGGCAGCCGACAACCCCGCGGGCTGGGATCGGCGAGCCGCTGGCCTGCGGTACTTCTTCGAGCGCGGCATCGAGGCCGGCCTCTGGACCGCCAATCCTGCCGCCGAGCTGCCGCGCCAGCGCCGGGGCGACTGGCGGGGGCGCCGATGAGGGGCCGATCTCGTCCGCAGCTCCCCGGTCAGCCGTCGGGCGGCGGCCGGTCCGCTGATGCCAGCGTGCCTGGCATCCGGCTGGTCGTGGTGGTGCCAGCCCTCGTTTCGGGACTGGATCGATCCGGAGTATCGAGCGACAATCCGGGCATGGACCCGGTAATTGCCGCTCTTGCCCAGCTCGTGCGGGACCGCTACGAGCGCGAGCGGGCAGAGAAGGCCGCCAGGCGGCAACGGCTCAGGGTTCTGGAAAGCAAGGCCGCATGATGCACCTGGCCGGGACGGTCGATGAGCTGCGCGGCAAACGAGCCGCCCGCTGGATACGGGAGAGCACGCCCGGCCAGTTCGACCGCTACGGCCCCGAAGCCCAGCGGGAACTCCAGGACCAGGCTATCCGCTCGCTGGGCCTGACCGACACGGGCCTCGAATGGCGGGCCGCCCATAGCGGCCGGACCGTGTACCGCTCCCAGGAAATGGCCGGGATGATGGCGGCCGCTGAGCGGGGCGAGTTCGACACGCTCCTGGTCGGCTACGTGTCCCGCTGGCAGCGGAACCTGCGACGGACCCTGGAGCTGCTCGAAGACACCCTCCACCCGGCTGGCGTCGCGGTCTACTTCGCCGATGAGGAGATCCTGTCGAGCTGCGAGCGGCATTGGGACCAGCTCGTGGACGAGGCCAAGGATGCCGAGCGGTATAGCCGCCGACTATCCCGCCGCATCAAGGAGGGCTACGCGTCGAAGCTCACCAAGCAGCGGGACCCAGCCGGACATCCACCGTATGGGTTCCGGCGCAATGAGGCCAAGTTGTTGGAGCCCGACCCAGCACTGCTGGCTAACGTCCGGGCGGTGTTCGGGCTTGCCGCGGCCGGCAACACGGACCGCGTGGTCGCAGCCAGGACCGGCCTGGGTCTGTTCACGGTCCGTGGCATCCTGACTTCGCCGCTGTACGTGGGCCGATTGCGGGATGGCACCGGGGCTCACTGGGCGCCGTTGGTGGATCAGGCCGCCTGGGATGCGGCAGCCAGCAAGAGAGTCCAACGAGCCACCAACGCTGGCCGCCACGCGGACCCACGCCGGCCCTACGCATTCGCCCAGCTCCACTGCGCCGCCTGCGGCACCAGGCTCACTGGGGATACCGGCTACTACCGCCATCGCGAACCGTGCCCAGCGTTTGTGGACGCAGCACCCAGCGCCAAGCCAGCCAGAGGCCGGACCAACGGCCATGCCTACGCCATGGATCGCTACGAGGGCATCGTGGACACCATGCTGGGCCACGTCACCCTCGACGCTGGCCAGCTTGCCGCGGTCGTTGGCCTGAGTGTGGGCGTTGCCGCGGGACCGTCCCAGGCGGACTTGGACCGCATAGCCAGGGAGCGCCAGCGAATGCTGGACCGCTACCTGCAGGATCGCGACACGGCCAGGCTCACCGATGCCATGACCAGCCTGGACCGCGACCAGGCCGCACTCCAGATACCCAAGGCCGCCGAGCCTGTCCCGGCGGACGTGGCGGTCCGCTATCTGCGGGAGCTGCCCAAGACGTGGGCGAAGGCCAAGGGCGGCCAGGGCCGGGCGATGCTGGCCACGGCGCTATTCGACCGGATCGATGTCCTGGGAATGCGCGAGGCTACGGTGTACCTCAGCGCGCACGCGGTCCGTCATGGCTTGGCGGCGGTGCTGCCGGCTGAGTTCGATTCACCCGTAAGTGGTCGGGGCGAGAGGGTTAGGGCCGACACACCGTCGCCATCGTTGCTGATCCCCGTCGCGAACATGCCGAGCTACGTTGGTCGGGTCTGGAAGACGGCTTGAGGGCGTTCCTTCCAACCGCCCGGCGAAGGAAGAGGATCCCGAGATCCTTGGAGCCCTAGTCGGCGGGGGAGCCAACCAAGAGACGACTGGCTCGACTCTAGAATGCGCCGATGCTGTTCGTACTTGGCCTGATCATTCGGACATTCTCTCGTGAATCCGGGTTTTCGACCCCCACGAGTTTGACAGAGGCGCGTGCCGGTGGCCGATCCTAGAGCCGGCCGAGAGCGATCGGATCTAGGAGGAGACGGGCGAGCGTGTCGGCGTACCAGTCCTCGAACCGGGAGCCACTCCAGCCACGATCGACCGTGAGCAGCCGATAGACCTCGGGGCTGCCGATGGCAAAAACGGTCTCGGCGGCCGTTTCGAGGTCGAGTCCATTCCGGAGGCCCATCGTCCCCAACACGATCTGCAGCAAAGCACGCTGCCCAGCGAAGCGTTGGGCCTTGCCGCGCTCCCACAGCGTGGCCATCTCGGGTTCGGCGGCAGCAGCGCCACGCACCACCTCATCGAGGGCCGACCGTCGCTCAAGGATCGACCGTCCGTTAGCGCCCAGGATCTTGAGCCGGCGACGGGCATCCGGTTCCTCGCGCATCTCCTGCACCCATGCCTGATCGAGGATCGGCGGCGCCCCCTCGCCGCCGGAGATCGAGATGTCCACGAGCTCGGCGAGGATGGAGCGTTTCGATCCGAAGGTCGAGAACACCGTCTCGGGGGAGACGGTCGCGCTAGTGGCGACCGCGTCGATCGTCGTCGCGACATAGCCGCGTTCGTTGAAGAGGGCGCTGGCGGCATCAAGGATCGCTAGCCGTGTGGCCCGTGCCTGCTCGCGACGACGCGGCGAGTCGTAAACGCGACGTTGCTTGACAAGTTGTGGCATACGGCTACTGTATCACTTTAGTGAATACAGTTATACCGTACTGACCGGGCAATCCGTCCGGCCGAATGGAGATATCGTGCCAGTCGTGCAGCTCGAGCACCCCGTCCGCGACTTCGGGACATGGAAGGCGACATTCGATCGGGATCCGGTTGATCGGAAGGGATCCGGGGTCCGTTCATATCAGGTCTACCGACCAACCGACGACCCCAACTTCGTCGCAGTCGACCTGGAGTTCGACAGTCTTGGAGAGGCCGAGGCGTTCAAGGCGGCCCTTCAGGAGCTGTGGCGGTCGCCGCAGGCGATGGCTGCCTTGAGTGGTCCCCCACGAGTGCGAGTTGTCGACATGGTCGAGCGCAAGTCGTACTGAGCCGTCGACACGCCCGTCAGTCGTCTGTCAGGCGGCTAGCTTCGGGCACCAGATGCCGCAGGGGCGGCAGTTCATTGCCCGCTTCTTCGGCCTCGATCCGAATGCCGGGCCCGACGATTTCGAGGCCGCAGCGCCCCGATGCCCGGTCTTCGAGATCGGGCCGCGCGGGTCGCGAGCATGACCGCCGAGATCGACTCGACCGCCTGCTACAGGCACTAGCCCGGGACGCGTGATCCCGATCTGGCGGGTCACAGTGACACTCTCGGCAGCAGGGCCTCGACTCACTCTTGCCTGACGATATCGACCGAGATCTCCACCGCCGGAATCGTTTCCCTGTTCTCGAGCCAGTGGGTCGTGTTCCGATCCTCGGGCCAGCCCATTCCCGGCCCATAGTCCGTAGCGACCCCGTTTCGATGGTCAGTGATCGTTCCCTGCAAGATGTAAACGGTGCCCGGTCTGCCTTTGTGGTCGTGAGTCGGGCCGAGGACGCCTCCAGGCTCGAAGGTCACCGTACGCATTCGAAGTTGGCGCCGTTCCATGCCCTCGATCTCAGGGCCAAGGTCAACCGTTGCAAGCAGCTTCACCGCAACACCCTTCGTCTCAGGTGCCACCTCTTCGGTGCTCATCGTGCTCTCCTCTCTGTACGTCCACGTCTATCGAAGATTGGGCGGCCTTTCAGACGGGCATTCCGGTTCGAGCGCGCCAGATCAACAACGTGACGCACGCCTCACAATGCACCTATGAGCTTCCGAGTCCCCGCTGAGGCCTACGACCGCTTCATGGGACGCTACTCCGTTCCGCTCGCTCCGCAACTGGCGTCCTTTGCTGAGGTGACGGTCAATCAGCGCATACTCGACGTCGGCTGCGGCCCAGGTGCACTCACGACTGAGTTGGTCAGGCGACTCGGCTCGGACGCCGTAACGGCCGTTGATCCGTCTGAGCAGTTCGTTCGCGCCGCCCGAGAACGCCTTCCCGGCGTCAACGTTGTACGAGCGTCGGCGGAGCACCTGCCCTTTCCCGAGAAGTCTTTCGATGGCGTCTTGGCGCAACTCGTCGTTCACTTCATGACTGACGCTGTCATCGGGTTGACCGAGATGGCACGCGTGACACGCTTGGGGGGCGTTGTCGCGGCCAGTGTCTGGGATCACGCCGGGGGGCAGGGGCCGCTCGGCGCATTTTGGGAAGCGGCGCGCGCGCTCGACCCCGGCGTTGCGGACGAATCCGATCTTGCGGGCGCTCGCGAGGGGCACCTGGAGGAGTTGTTCGAAGCAGCTGGCCTGCAGAAGATCGAGGCCGCTATCCTATCGGTGAGCGTCGAGCACCCGACATTCCAGGAGTGGTGGGAACCGTTTACATTCGGCGTCGGGCCTGCTGGGATCTACACCGCCGGCCTCGATCCAGACCGACAAGGTCAGCTTCGAAACCTGTGCCACGAACGCTTCCCGAACGAACCGTTCATCGTGACCGCGCGCGCCTGGGCCTCCAGAGGACTAGCGTAGCCGGCCTCGAGCGCGGGCCTTCAGTCTCGGCCGGGCGTGACGGCTGGAGTCATACCCGAGCGCCTGGCTCACGAACATGGGAGCTCTTCTCGCGGTGTTGGAGATGTGGAGAGAAGACCCCGAAAGGGGTCCGTAGGGGACCCCGCGAAGGCAGCCGAGACGGGGAGCCGAGCGGGAATCGGCGATGGGTAGGCTGGTCCCTACCTGATTGGTCGGGGCGAGAGGATTAGCGCCGGCGATTCCCACGTGCCGTATCGTCGTGCCGAGCTGGATCACCGTCGCCCTTGCGGGGGGCGCCTAGCGCGCGCGACTGGCAGCGTTCAAGCCTGCGACGCTAGACTGGCTCAAGCGTGTCGGGGCGGGCACAGGCTCTCGCGGTCAAAGGGGGTCAGGAGATGAAGGTAGGGTCTCGAAACACCCGAGCTGTCGCCGTGGTGATCGCCGTGGCGCTGGTGGTCGTGCTCGGCGGCAGCCTGCTCATGCAGATCACGAAGAGCCCGCATAGTGGGCTCCCCACTGGTTCTGAGAGCGCAAGCCCGACCGGAACGCAGGCCGCGTCCGCTTCGGCCTCGGCCTCGGTTGCCAGGACAAAGGTCGTCTGGAACACCGTCTTCGGTGCCGGCAGCCAGCCAAACCAAGTGAAGGCGGAGCAAGCATTCGTCGACCACTACAACGCCACGAACACGGACAACATCGAACTCACCTTGCAATGGTGGTTGCCGGACTGCGCTGATTGCACCTTCGCTACCTATCTCGCTGCGGGCGGTGCCTCCGACATCATTGGACCGGTCGGCATTCAGGGCCGCGTCGGGCTGGAGAAATACGTGCTCAGCTTGACCGACCTGATCGCCGAGAACCATACCGATCTAGGCGTCTATCCGCCGGCACTGCTCGCCACGTTCAAGAATGCCGCAGGCCAATACGAAAGCCTGCCGTACCTCGAGTACCCGGCCTTCATCTTCTACAACAAGGACCTCTTCACGGCGGCGGGACTCCCGGACCTGCCGACGAAGGCCGGCCAGAGATACATGGGCCAGGACTGGACGTGGGACGAACTGGCGACGATAGCGAAGCAGCTCACGATCGACGTGAATTACAGGAAATCGACCGACCTCGGCTTCACCCCTTCGCAGACTCGGAGCTACGGTTTCGACGCGCAGTGGGTCGGCGACCTGCGACGATTCGCGACCCCGTGGGGCGCGGGATCGTATGTCGCCACCGACGGCAAGACCGCGAAGATCCCGGCGGTCTGGGATCAGGCCTGGAAGTGGTATTACGACGCGATGTGGATCTCCCACTTCGCCCCGACCAAGGCCGAGCGCACCGCCGCAGACATGTCTGGCACTTACGGCACGACCGTCGCTACCGGCCGGGTGGCGATGGACCTGGCGTGGAGCTGGGAGATCAGTTCCTTCGGCGCGAGCACCAACAGCGGCGCTCCGGCTTCCCGGTATGCGCACTGGGACATGGGCGTTCTGCCGTCGAACGACGGCGTGACGACCGACCCGATCGACACCGACTCCTTCTTCATCGGCAATTACTCGAAGGTGCCCGACGCCGCCTACAAGGCCATGCTGGCGATCATGGCTGACCCGAGCCTGATGGCCGTGTATGGCGGCATGCCGGTAGTTCAGTCGATGCAGGCCGCCTACTTCAAGACGCAACAAACGGTCGTCGACGCCCAATTCGTCGACAACCCCGTCACGTGGTCCGTGCTGACGGAGATGGCCAAATACGCAGCCTCGCCAACCCATCAGGGCCCGTTCCCCAACTATGCCAAGGGCACGGCGGACGACCAGGCGCTCTACACCAGGCTGCAGTCCAACGGTGGCCTAAACATCGATGCCGAGATCGCCAAGTTCAAGGCGACCTTGCAGGCCGACTTCACAGCGCCACAGTAGCTCACGGCGTCAGCCGGACCGATGAACACATCGTTTCATAAGCGCAATGGCTCTCCGGCATGCTCGGACGACGGGGACCGTGACTGACGGACCTCCGTCGCGATCGGAGCAACTGGTGGCTCGGGGCGAGGG
>JANYJI010000041.1 GCA_025358525.1 Chloroflexota bacterium
GAGGACAAGAATTGCCGCGGGGCGCGTCGGCTCTGGGCGTCACGAACCCTGGCGTCCAATTGGCGCATATTCGGACGCTGCATCGGCCGAAACCCACATTACACCAACTTATCCGGGGGAAACTCAACGCAACATATCATAGGAGCCCAGGGGCCGCAATGCCTCACGTCTTGGCAGCGGACACGAGGCAAAAGGTCGGGGGCTGCCAAGGCCGATCCGGCAGGTCCCGGCGACGAATGGTCCAGGTGGCTGGTAATGCCTCCTGGTTGTGGGTCTCGACGTCGCAACCCTGGCGATCCTGCGCATTCGGCCCTGGCTGTAGGCGCCCTTCTGGGAGAGAGGCAGCGTCGACGCCGCGAGCCATGTTCGATTGCTTCCGGCTGCCGTGCCGTGCCTTCGAGCCGCAATTTCGTCGGAAGCGTCCGACGGACCAGACGGGCCTAGAGGCGCGGCTCCGGTAGACTCACTCGCAATGAACGGGGTCATCGCGATGGTTGGGTCTGGCGAGTTCACGGCGGCGATGGTCGAGGTGGACCGAGGCCTGCTGGCTGCCACCGGCCGCGACCGGCCGCGTGTGGCGATTGTGCCAACAGCCTCGTGGCCGGACGGCGAGACGGTCTTTATGCGGTGGGCCGCCCAGGGCGAGGTGCATTTCGCCGCCCTCGGAGCAGTGCCGGTGCCGATCCTCATCCGAGACCGAGCATCGGCGGACGACCCGGTGGCCGTCGCGGGGATTTCCGACGCGGACGTCGTTTACCTCTCGGGCGGTAAGCCGGGCCACCTCTTGGCGATGCTTCGGGAAAGCGCTGCGGGTGCCGCCCTGCGAGCTGCGCACGCCCGTGGCGCCGTCATCGTGGGCTGCTCGGCCGGGGCGATGGTGCTCGGCGGGCACCAGTTCCAGGTTGGCGGCCGGCCCTTCTTGCGGCTGCCCGTGGGCTGGCAGGACGCGCTGGGCCTGGTGCCCGGTCTCGTGGTCGTGCCCCACTACGACGCCATCCCAGAGATGCTCGTGGCGCCGCTGGTCCTCTCGGCTCCGAAGGGCGCCCTCGTCGTGGGGATCGACGAGGAGACCGCCCTCGTGGGTCGCGACGGCGCGTGGCAGGTTCAGGGCCGCGGCCGCGTCACGGTCTGGTGTGGACGGCGGCGCGAGCGCCACCGCGCCGGTTCGGCCGTCTCGTTCTGAGCCGCGATTGGGGCCTGGCAACGCTCAGATGTCCGGTCCCGCAGTGAGACCGTCGGCGTGCTGAGCGGCCGGCCGAGCGATGAGCGGCTCGCCTCGTTCAGCCTGGCCGCGACCTCGGTGGCCGGGATCGTCGCCATCCTGGTGGCATTGGGCGGGTTCCTCTGGTAGATCGCGCACGGCCAGAGCGGGTCCGACTTCGCAGCCGTAGCCGCCAGCGCCGGCATCGGCTACCTGGTCGCGCTCGTCTGGTTCCGCTGGCGTGGGTGACCGACGTCCCGGCGAGCGCCAGGACGCAGCCATCATCGGGCCCAATCGAATCACCCGAGCTCCGTCAGCGCAGCCGCCAATTCGCGGGCGTTCGTCGTGCCGTAGTTCGCATAGCAGTTGTTCATGAGGATATGGGTGTTGCTTGCCTCGGCCGCGGCCTGTTTGATCCGCGGCACCCACTCGTCGAGCTCGGCCCGGTCGTACAGGTAGCGGAAGCGCTCTGCGGGTGAGACGCCTTTCGCCTCCCATGTCTCGCGATTGCGGCCATGAAACCTGACCACCGCGAAATCGGAGGTCACTGCGGTCACGGGCGGGACGCTGCTCCTAAAACCCTGGGGTTCATCGACCATTACGAATGCGAGCGAGCGGTCTCGAAGGAATCTGAGCGTTTGCTCGGCGTTCTTCTCGTTCAGCCACGCCCCATGGCGGAACTCCACGGCTAGCTGCCAGCCGGCCAGCCGCTCGGCCGCCACCTCGATGAGCGCGCGGTTGGCCGATGAGGGGAAGAACCAGCTCGGGTACTGGAGGAGGATCGACCCGAGCTGCCCGCTCGCGGCGAGGGGCTCGAGTCCGGCCCGAAACGCGGCCCAGACTTCGTCCATGAGCACGGCTGGAAGATCCTTCAGGTAGATCCGCGGCTTCTGTTTGAGCAGATCGGGCAGGCTCTCGCGTATCACCTTGGGCAGCCGCTTCGTTTCGGTCCCCTGGCCGGTCATCAGGGCGTGCGCCTTGAAGTCGAACGTGAAGTCGGGTGGGGTTCGTTCGACCCACAGTTCGGCCAATCCTGGTGAGGGCAGGGCGTAGTACGTCGAGTCGACCTCCACGAGCGGAAATAGGCCGGCGTAATGCTGGAGGCGTTCCTCGGCCGTGGACGCGCCTTCGGGAAAGAAAACCCCACGGGCGGTCATCGTCGGGTCCGTCCAGGAGGCTGTGCCAATCCGAACACTGCCGTCGCCGATCTTGATCGGCTCTGCGGCGGCGCGCTCGACAGTGGCGGCCCGCCGCCGAGCCTGATCTACCCCTGGATCGCTCCCTGAGTTCATTCGCGCAGACGCATAGCCCTTGCTCCTATGCCGAGTCGGAGTGCAGTCCGAACATCGTCGATCGGCTGACCTTACATCTGAATTCGTGCTGGGCGGCGAGATTCATGGTCGGCGGCGAACGAAGGACCGCCACACGGGCTGCAAGCTGGGTGCAACAAGTTGGCCCCGGTTTGGAATGGCTTGCCCAAGTGGAACGTCCTAGGCTGATCGAAAACCTGAAGGAGGATCTAGTGGCCACCTCTACCTCAAAGCCGGCTTCGACCGGCAAGCACGCCGAGCGAACGCTCTCGTCGCAGCCTCACCTCGGTCAGAGGGGCAAGGAGGTTCAGCCTTTCGGTACGCTGCGCCTCTTGCCGATTGCACTGTCGGCCGAGGCCCGTAAGGAGAGCGTCCAGCTATTGAACGGCATACTTGCCGATACGACCATCCTTTACGCCCTCTATAAGAAACACCATTGGCTTGTGTCGGGGCCGACCTTCTACCAGCTCCACCTGCTCTTCGACAAGCACGCCGCTGAGCAACTCGAGCTTGTGGACCTGCTCGCGGAGCGGGTTCAGAGCCTGGGCGGCATCGCCGTCGGCGATCCCCGACATGCCGCCGAGCTGACGCGAATTGGGCGACCGCCAAACGGAGCGGAAGAGGTACCGGTCATGATCAGCCGTCTGTTTGAGGCGCATGAAACGATCATCGCCGCGGTGCGAGAGGCGATCGAGGCGACGGAGAAGAGTGCCGACTGGGGCTCCAACGACTTGCTCATGGGCGACGTCCTACGCCGCCACGAACTGCAGGTGTGGTTCCTCGCGCAGCACCTCGTCGACCTGCCGTTGGTCGAGGCGTAAGGCCGAACAGAGCCCTCCGCTTAGCGAGCCGTGTAGGACTGGCGGCGTCACCCGCGCGGTCCGAGTCCTAGGTCGCACCACGTGACCAAGAAAGCCCGCTGGATTGACGGAGCGGACCCATGAAGGCATCCTCGGGCTGACCGTCGTGCATGGGTCACGACCCGCATCTTTGGAAAAAATGAGATCCGCAGACGTGCACCTGGGAGCGGGCGAGAGGCCGATTTCCGCTCTCGTTGAAGCAGCCCTCAGCCACGCGCCAGTCGGTGTGGGCGTGCTCGACTCGGACCTTCGCTACCGCGTCGTGAACGAGGCGCTCGCGGAGACGAATGGCGTGAGCGTGGCAGACCACATCGGGCGTCGCGGTCCTGACGTCGTGCCCGGCATCGATCCACGAGCATTCGAGGTTATACGTGGGGTCTTTGAGACCGGCGTACCTGTGCTCGATCAAGAGTTCTCCGGCGAGACCGCAGCGCAACCTGGGATCCGCCACTGGCTGGTGAGCTATCAACCTCTGCCGGACCCGGATGGGGTGGTTGAGTTCGTGGTTGCCACGGTCGTTGATGTCACTGCCCGAAGACAGATGCGAGAGGCTTTGGAGGAGGCAGCCGCCGAGCGGACACGACTTCTGGCCGCGGAGAGGAAGGCGCGTCGGGCGCTTGAAGCGGTGCTGGCGGCCATGCCCGTGGGTGTGTCGGTCGCAGACGAGGGCGGGGCGCTGATCATCAACAACGCCCGGCTGGAGGCGATCTGGCACGGCGCGAAATGGTCAAAGGGGGTCGACGAGTACGTCGAGTGGGACGGGTTCCACACGGATGGACGGCGCTATGAAGCGACCGAATGGCCGATGGCGCGGAGCATACGAGACGGCGAGATCGTGACCGACGAGCAAATTTCGATCCGTCGATTCGACGGACAGCCGGGCGTCATCTCCCTCAGCTCAGCACCGATCCGCAATGAAGAGGGTGAGATAGCCGGAGCCGTGGGCGTCATTACGGATATCACCGAGCGAGCCGAAGCGTCGGCACGTAGGGACGCCTTCGTCGGTGTGCTTTCACACGAACTGCGGACCCCGGTAACGGTAATCCTGGGCGCCGCCAGGCTTCTGGCCAGCGAGCGGGTCACGCCGGACGAGGCGACCCGCCGCGAACTGGTTGGCGATATCGTCGCGGAGGGCGAGCGACTGGACCGGCGGATCGCTGACCTCGTCATGTTGTCTCGGCTGGAGCGACGTATCACAATCGACGCACCAAATGAGCCCGTCATTCTGCAGCGCATGCTGCCGGACCTCGTTCGCGCCAAGCTGCTGCAA